>JANNHY010000301.1:0-14461 GCA_031404635.1 Ilumatobacteraceae bacterium | reverse complement strand
CCCGCCGCAAGAACGCCGCGGCAAAGCCCGGATCACCGAGCTAGCCGCAATGCGGTTCAGTTAGCGATAGCCCTCCCCGGCCGCCACCCGCCGCAACCCGGCGATGAGAGATGTGCGTCCTCCGACGGCTCATCTCTCATCACCTGGAGCTAGCCGGGAGCAGCTACTGGCCCACTAGGTCGAACGGCCTATTGGCACCGATGGGCGTGCGAATCCTGCAGGCGCGGCGACACGATCCGATGTGATGGGCGACCTGGACCGCCACCTACGCGCTCTCGTCGACGCGGCAATGGAAGGCGACAACGTCGCCGTTCGCGAACTCGTGCGGTGCACTCAGCCGACGATCTGGCGATTGTGCAAGGTGCTCGGCTCGCCCGGCGAGGAGGACGATCTCGTCCAAGACACTTATCTGCGTGCCCTGCGGTCGTTGCACACCTATCGCGGCGAGGCACCGGTCACGGCCTGGCTGTTGACGATTACTCGACGAGTGTGCGTCGATCACGTGCGCAGCCGCGTTCGTCAGCGCCGCGTTCTCGGGGCCTTGACCCGCGCCGTCGACGAGCGGCTTGTGGCTGCGCCCGGCAACCCGACGTGGGAACTCCTCGAAGCGATCGACCCCGATCGGCGCGAGGCCTTTGTGCTCACACAGGTGGCAGGGTTGTCGTGCGACCAGGCGGCACAGATGCTCGATTGCCCGGTCGGCACGATTCGATCGCGAGTCGCCCGCGCCGACCTGGCAGCCGAGGTGCGCGCCGCCGAGGCGTCGTAGCGGACCTAAAGCACGAGCAGACTGAAAACCCGGGAACCGACGAGACCGAGTAGGGCGCCGACCGCGGCCCCACCGACGATGTCGGAGGGATGGTGGATGCGCACGTAGGCGCGGCTGAGCGAGACGATGACCGCCACCGAATACCAGGCCACGGCCAGATGGCGACCGGTGGCCGTGGTGAGGATCGCCGCGGCGAAGAATGCCGCCGAGGCATGGCCGCTGGGAAAGCTCGATGTCAGGGGTCGTCGCACTGGGAACCGCGGATCACCCGACTCGGTCGGTCGAGTGCGGCGGAACATGCGTTTCAACCCTTGATTGACGATCAGGCTCTCGGCGCCGATCAAGGCCGACATCGTCAGCGATTGACGCACCGCGGACGGGTCGATGATCGCCCGACCGATGCCGACCAGATGCCAGATGGCGCTGAAGTCGCCGAGGTAGCTGGCCGTCTTGAACACGGAGTCGGTCACGGTGTTGCCGCGCAGCCGCTCGAGCTGGCCATCGCCCCAGCGGTCGAACGAGTCGACAGCGCTCACGCGACGAGCGTGGCGAGTCGCAGTGGCGCTTCGACGGCGGCCAAGGCCGGATCGCCGCCGAAAGCCGGGCACCACTGGTGGAACGAGCACGACGAGCACAGCGGGCCCTGGCGCGGCAGGAAGTTGCCCGTTGTGCAGGCTCGCTCGACCGCCTTCCACACAGCGGTCGTGCGAGTAGTGATGAACTTCACCGACTGCGCTGACGGTAATGCGGTGATCGTTTCACCGGTGCGCAGGTACATCAGCCGGATGGCTGAGGGGCGCTGACCGAGCACCGCTTCGCACAGGAAGGAATAGAAATGCACGCCGGCGAGACGGCCCTGCTCGTACTTCAGGCCGGGAGCGCGACCCGTTTTGTAGTCGGTGACGACCAGGCCACCATCGGCGTCGAGTTCGAGGCGGTCGATGATGCCGCGCAGCGCCAGCGGGCCAACTTGGGCCTCGAGGCGCAGTTCGACACCGATCTCGCGAATCGTGGTCGGATCCTCCATACGGAAATAGGCCTCGACCAGCGACCAGGCATCGGCGACGAACGCCTGCTGCTGATCGTCGTCGAGGTTGAGCAGGGTGAAGTCGGGATGGATCGAGTACTCGTCGACGGCTTGCTGGAAGCAGGCCTGAGCTGTGTCGAGCGTGCGCACGGCGGTGGGGCGGGTGAACAGCAGTTCGAGCACACGATGGACCAACGAGCCCTTTGTGGTGTGTGGGCTGGGTGACTCGGGAAGTCGTTCGATGCTGGCGAACCGGAAGGCCATCGGGCACGAGGTGAACGCCTCGACACGACTGGGCGAGATGCTGGTTGGCACCGGATACATGACTCCATCGTAGAGAAGGGGTGCGCGACAGTGGACGATCGTCGCGTCAGCGCAGCTAGAGGGCTGCGGCAACCAGTTCGGCGACCATCTCTGGATGGGTCATCGGGCCGAAGTGGTCGAGCTCGTCGATCTGCAGGTACCTGCCGTTCGGGAGGCGCTCGGCGACGGATCGCGAGTGCTGTGCCGGTGAGTCGTGCGACGGCAATCCGCACACGACCAGTACTGGGACGGTGACTTGGGGGAGCAGGTCCCACGCCTCGTGGTCCTTGCTCATTTCGAACGTCGTCGCCTCGAGTTCCGGCCGGCATTTGAGGTGCACCTGGCCGTCGTCACCCTCACGGAAACCGTGGCGCACGTAGGCGTCGAGCGCGGCAGGTGTGAAGTTGCCGAGCGGAGGCTTGGAGGCGAAGTTGGCGATGGCGGCATCGAGCGACGCAAACGTCGTTCGGCGCCGGCGCGCCCTTTGAGCCAGCTCAACCGGACCTTCGTCGGTAGCGGGTTCCGGCGGCGGGAACACGACCGGCTCGTAGATCACGAGCCGCGAGAACAGATCGGGATGACGATGGGCAGTCAGCAGCAGGCAGGCGCCGCCCATCGAGTGACCGAAGGCCGGCAACGGGCGGGTGAGGCTCAGCGCGACCGCCTCGACGTCGTCGGCGTAACGGTTCCAATCAATGCCGACCTCTGCCGGTTGGGGCGTGTCGCCATGGCCGCGGTAGTCGAAGGCGATCGAGTGGAACCGTGTCGCCAGCGCCTCGGCGAGCGGCAAGTAGCAATGCCCGTGGAAGCCGGTTGCATGCGAGATCAACAGCACAGGCCGGGGGCCATCGTGACCGGCGAGGTCGTGGACGGCGACTTCGACGCCATCGGTGGAATTGACGATCATCAGCTGTTGTCGCGCCGCCTGCCTCGGCGACGCCACCAGATGGAGAAAATCCTGTCGATGGCGATGCCGAGCAGCACGGCGACCAGGATCGACCAACGGATCGTCGTGTTCTTTTCGAAAATTAGGAAGTCGATGATCAGTCGTTCGCTGTTCTGAAGAAAGAAGATCAAGAACAGCGCGGTGACGATCCCGAGGCCGATCAGGGTGATGCTCGGCCCCGTGCGCCCGCTTGCGGCAGTCTGCTGGCCCCCGCTCGACCCCTGGTTCTCATCGCTCATCGTCGTGCTCCTTGTTCGGCAGCGTCAATCATGCCCCATCGTCGGTGTCGTCTTCAGCAAGCAATTGTCCGTCAGGAATTGTCGACCTGACGGGAACCAATCGACGCCGGACAGCGACTGGACGAACATGGACTGCTCTCGGTGGCGTGACGCACTTTCGGCGATGGCCGATGGCGAGCCGGCGGAGATCGACGCACGTCTCGTCGCCGCTCATCTCGCCCGCTGCCCGGAGTGTCGGTCGTACAAAGAGATGGTTGGGTCATCGAGCATCACTCGCCCCGGCGGATCGGCCGACATGGCGGATCTGTCGAAGACGATTTCCAAACTGAACGCCGCTGCCGACCGCTTGGCCACGCGAGCACCCAGCGGCTCGTGCTGGCAGTTGTGGCCGTGCAGGTTGTCGCCTTCGCCCTGCCGGCGTTGGTGCTCGGCGAAGAACAAGACATTGCTACTCACTCGGCCCGTCATCTCGGTGCCTTCGGAGTGGCTTACGGCATGGCGTTGCTGGTCGTCGTGGTTCGCCCGGCTCGTGCCCGCTCGATCCTCCCGGTCGCTTGGTGCTTGCCGGCGCTCAGGTGATCGCGGCGACTTTCGATCTGGCGACGGGTCGCATTCCTTTGGTGGGAGAAGTCCGACACCTGCCACAGATCATCAGCGTTTTTCTGATCTGGTTGCTGGCCGTGCCGTCGACGCGGCGAGGGGGCGCGAAGGCGAGGCTCACCAACCCCCGTCGCTTGCAGGTCATCGACGAAAAGTGTCGCGCCGGCTGATCAATCAACCGTTTCGCGCGGAGGCCCCTGACGCAGCCGGCTGATCGAGGCGTCGAGAGCGTCGGGGTCGCTGACTGCGCTCCACAACGTCTCCAGCCACCATGTGGCCCCTGCCTCGGCCCAAGCCGCCGGTGAATGCTCGGCCCACGCCCCTTCGACGACGACGTCGAACTTTCGATCCGGCAGCTGCACGTGTTGCAACTCCTCCAGCGTGCACTGGCGAGCCTTGCAATCTTCGACGACCTGCGGGATCAAGCCGTCGCAGGAGAGCGCTCTGGTCATCGACCTCGTCGACCCCAAGGCGCCGACGCACCAGATCGGCACGCCAGGCTGTTGCTTGGTGTGACCGATCACCGGGAACTCGCTCGGTTCGATGGTGTAGTGCTTGCCGTGGTGAGTGAAGGGCTGACCGGCCCATAGTCCGCGGACGATGTTCAATCCCTCGTTGAGCAACTCGCCGCGCACCACCTTGTCGGTCTCTTCGCCGAACGCTTCGTAGCCGCTGTCGGGCGCACCGAGCCCGACGCTGACGATCACCCGCCCGTTGGACAGCCGATCGACGGTGGCCGCTTGTCCGGCGAGCTCCCACGGCTTGCGGCGGGGGAGCGGTGTGAGCATCGTCCCCAATCGGAGCGTTTTGGTGCGGCAGGCGGCAACGGCGAGCGATACCCACGCATCAACGCCCCAAACCGGTTCCCACACGAACAATCCGTCCCAACCGTGCAGCTCGGCGACGGCCGCCAGCTCGCCGACCTCGGCGGCATCAGCCCACGGGACTACGAAGCCGAACTTCATCGCGCCATCATCGCGCTTTCAGCGGCGGCCGCGCGAAATGGCGGGTTGTCGCGGCTGCACCGACCCGCCGCGCTCAGTGTGTGTCGACCCTCCCGAGCAAGGGAACGTGATGTGCGGCAATTACAGTCGTCGGGATGGACTTCCAGCTGCCCGACGCCGACGACCCCCGGCGTGTGGCCGTGCGCCAGTGGCTCGCAAGCCATCCCAAGCCGACGAACAAAGAGCTCGCCGACGCCGGTTACGTGGCGCCGCATTGGCCGGTGCCGTGGGGGCTCGGGGCCGACCCCATCCACCAGTTGGTCATCGACGACGAACTGTCGAAGGCCAAGATCCGTCGCCCCATCAACCCGATCGGCATCGGGTGGGCGGGCCCGACCCTGCTCTATGCCGGCAGTGATGAGCAGAAGCAGCGGTATCTGCGGCCGATGCTGTCGGGCGAGGAGTTCTGGTGTCAGCTGTTCAGCGAATCGGGTAGCGGCAGCGACCTGGCCAGTCTTGGCACCCGCGCCGTGCGTGACGGTGACGAGTTCGTGGTCAATGGTCAGAAGATCTGGACCAGCGGCGCACAGCATGCCGCGTTCGGCATCCTCCTCGCCCGCACGGACCCCGACGTGGCCAAGCACAAGGGCATCTCGTATCTAATCTGCCCGATGGACGCCGCCGGCATCGAGATCCGCCAGATCACCGAGATGACGGGCGGGCACACCTTCAACGAGGTGTTCTTCACCGATGTGCGCATCCCGGCGTGCAACGTCGTCGGCGAGCTCAACGACGGGTGGCGGCTGGCCAAGATAACGCTCGGCAACGAACGCATCTCGCTGTCGACCGGCGGGGTGCTGTGGGGCAACGGCCCGACAGCACTCGAGTTGATCGACTCGGTCCGCGACCTTGGCCCTGTCACCGATGCGCACATGCGCCAGCGGATCGCCGACATCTACATCGAACACACGCTGCTCGACCTGATCCGCCTGCGTACCCTGACTGCCCGGCTGAAGGGCCAACAACCGGGCCCCGAGGCCAGCATTCGCAAGATCCTCGCCGACGAGCACGGCCAACATGTGATGGCGTTGGCTCGCGACTACGTCGGTGCGGCGGCGATGCTGACCGGTGGCGACGGCTTGCAGGAGTTCGTGCCCGGCACCGACACCAAGGGTCTCGGCCCCGACATGCCGGCCGGTGGCCTGCTGCACCCCGGCTGGTACGACGGGTTCCTGTTCAGCCAGGCATTGACCATCGGCGGTGGCACCGGCGACGTGCAACGCAACATCGTCGGCGAGCGGGTGCTCGGCCTTCCCCACGACGTCGACGTGACTACGGGGATGAGTTGGGCGGAGACGCAGCGGGCCAGCGGTCGCGCCTCGTGAAGGATCTGGTACAAGCGGCTCGCGATCTCGGCGAGCTGGTCGAAGCCCACGCCGACAAGGCCGAACGGGAGCGTCGCCTGCCGAAGCGAGTTGTCGACGCGCTACGCGACGCGCAGCTGATGCGGATGTGCGTCCCTGCCGCCTACGGCGGACCCGAGGCCGACCCCGTCACCATGGCTCGGGCGATCGAGGCCGTCTCGATCGCCGACGGCGCCGCCGGGTGGGTGGCGATGATCGCCAGCACGACATCGTCGCTCAGCCTGTTCCTGCCTGGCGAATGGGCGGAGAAGATCTACGCCGACGGCCGCACGATCACCTGCGGCGTCGTCGCTCCCAACGGCACGGCGACGCCCGTCGACGGCGGATGGCTGGTCGACGGACGATGGATGTGGGGCAGCGGCGCCCATCATTGCCAATGGATAACCGGAGGCGTCGCTGCAGACGACGGCGAGCACCACGTGATGTTCTTCGAAGCAGAAGATGTGACGATTCACGACACCTGGCACACCAGCGGGCTGCGCGCAACCGGTTCGAACGACTTCAGCGTCTGCCAGGCCTTTGTTCCGGCCGGTCGCAGCGTGCGATTGGGGCGGCGCAGCGAACTCGACTGCCCTCTGGCGGCGTTTCCCAGCTTCACCCTGCTGGCCATCGGTGTCGCCGCCGTCACTCTCGGTATCGCCCGTCGGGCGATCGACGAGTTCGTCGAACTAGCCGTTGACAAGCGGCCGCAGTACAGCCAGCGGACCATTGCCCAAATGGGCACTCCGCAGACTGAGCTTGCCAGAGCCGAAGCCGCGGTGCGCTCGGCGCGTGCTTTCCTGTTCGACGAAATCGACGCCGCGTGGCAGACGATAAGCGACCGTAATGAGGTCAGTGTCGAGTCGCGGGTGCGCATCCGTTTGGCTGGCGCCAACGCCGCCGAGGCGGCCGCACGGGCGATCAACTCGGTGTACACAATGGGCGGCGGAGCATCAGTCTTCGAGTCGAGCCAGTTGCAGCGTTGCCTGCGCGACGTGCATGTGGCCACGCAGCACATCATGGTCGCACCGCGCCTGTACGAGACCATAGGAAAGAGGCTCTTCGGCGCCGAGGTCGACGCCAGGATGATGTGATGGAAACGATCACGCTGGAGCGATGTGGCGACGTTGTCAGGGCGACGATCTCGCATCCGTCGTCAGCGGTGAATGCCGTCGACGAAACGCTGCACGCCGACCTCGCCGAACTGTTCCGCACGTTGAAGCGTGAAGACGAGGCACGAGCGGTGGTGCTGACCGCTCGCGGTCGTGCCTTCTCCGCCGGCGGTGACCTCGACTGGTTTCCCACATTGCGGGCCCCCGACGTTCTCGACCGCCTGCGGCGCACGGCGAAGCAGATGATCTGGGACCTGCTCGATGTCGAGGTGCCGATCGTCTGCGGGCTCAATGGCTCGGCGGCGGGTCTCGGCGCGTCGATCGCCCTACTTTGCGATGTGATCGTGATGAGTGAAACGGCTGTGATCGTCGACCCACACGTCAGCGTCGGCCTCGTCGCCGGCGATGGGGGAACCGCGGTGTGGCCGTGGCTACTCGGCCCGCTGGCAGCCAAACGTCATCTCCTTCTCGGCGAGCCGCTGCACGCAGCCGAGGCACTGAGGCTGGGTGTCGCCGCCGAGGTGTGCGCACCCGAAGAAGTGCGCGGCTCGGCGATGGCGTGGGCCGAGCGGCTTGCGGCGCAACCGCCGCTGGCAGTGCGCGGCACCAAAGTCGCAATCAATGCCCATCTGAAGCGGGCACTCCTCGACAGCTTCGATCTGTCGACAGCCCTCGAGATCCCCTGCTTCACGTCCCGCGATCACGACGAGGCGGTGCGGGCGATCGCCGAGGGTCGCCCGGCCACATTCGAGGGTCGCTGATGGACGCCATCGAAGCGTTGATGACCACACGGGCCATGCGGCGGCTCACCGATCAACCGGTCGACGTCGCCGACATCGAGACCTGTCTGCGCGCCGCGCAGCAGGCACCGAGTGGTGGCAACCTGCAACCGCAGCAATACGTGGTCGTGACCGAAGCCGAGCCTCGCCACACGCTCGGCGACCTGTATCGGCAGGCGTTCGATCGCTACGAGAAAACTCTTCCGGAGCCCGCTTCGTTCAGGGACGATGCGGCCGAGGCGTCGTGGAGGCGCACCCGCGAGGCAAGCCGCCATCTGGCAGAACACATCGGTGAGGCTCCCGCCATCGTGCTGTTCCTGCAGCCGCTGCTCACCTGGACGCCCGGCGACGATGAGGGTCCGATCGACATCGGCCGGCTCGATGCCAGTGTGTACCCGGCGGTCCAGAACTTTTGTGTGGCGGCCCGCGCCCTCGGGCTCGGTACGGCGTTGACGACGGTTGTTCGCATCCGCTCCGACGACGTCATGGCGCTGCTCGGCGTTCCCGAGGGTCGATTCGAGATCGCCGCGCTCGTTCCGGTCGGGTACCCGAGCGGGAATTTCGGAGTCGCCGCCAGAAAGCCGGCGGCGGCCGTCACCCACTGGAACACCTGGGGCAACAAGCGCCGCTGAGCGAGGCGCCTTATGCCGAGGCGCCGTCGTACCGGCGCAGCCCGCGCTTCCAACACCATCGCGAGACGACGAGCAGCACCGCGGTGAAGGCGACCATCACGACAACCGACCGCCAAGCCAGACGACCCGTCACCGCCTCGGACGGGATCGTGATCGCAAAGGCCAGCGGGACGATGAACGTCAGCCCGTACCGCAGCCAACCGGGATAGATCCCCACCGGATACTGACCGGCGCGAAACAGGCCGTCGAACAATTCTTGCACCTCATTGATCCGCACCAACCAGAACGACGCAGAGGCGAGCATGAGCCAGAAGCAATAGATCGATACGAGCCCGCTGAGCAGCAGCACGACAAAGGCGATCGGGTGCTGCCATTGCATCGTCGAGCGCAGTTGCACCATGGCAACGACGAGTACAACGAGCCCGACCAGCACATCTGTGAGTTGCCAGAAGCGGACGTCGCGGATGCTGACCAGCAGTTGGGCGTCGGCCGGCTTGGTCAACGCGAAATCGAGCTTCCCTTCGCGGACATCGCTGACGACCCGTTGCATGTTCGGCTGGATGAACGTGCGGATGACGCCGCCGACGAGAGTGAACACACCCATCACCGCGAGCAGCTGCGGGCGGCTCCACCCGCCGAGCTCGTCAGTCTTCGAGAACACGACGGCGAGGATGATCAGCCCGGTCCCGACGGTCAGCAGCGACTGCGCCAGTTGCAGAAAGAAGTTGACGCGGTACTGCATCTCGTTCATTACGCCGACCCGATAGAACGTGGCCGTCAGCCGCACCTTTCCTGCTCGTTGCTCGTCGCCCATGTTCAACCGCCTACCGAACTGAACCGCCGCACGGCGTGCGGCCACACAACGAACAGCAAGGCCACCCCGAAGAGAATCCAGGCGACCTGCATACCGAGCCCGATGAACAGGTCGCGATCGCTGATCGGCCCGGTGAGCGCCACGATCGGGTAGCCGAACGTCCAGCGGAATGGGAAATACCACGTCAACCGCTGGAACCAGTCGGGCATCAACGCCAGCGGAAACACCCGGCCCGAGAGCAGCATCTCGCCGAGGTAGTACGCCTCGAAGATCGCGCTGACCCGCGTGGTCCAGAACGTGATCAGACCCAACGACCATTGGATGATCGCCCGGATCAGGTACGCACCCCAGATCGCGAAAAAGAAGACGACGCACTGCAACACCGTCGGGCTCAGCGTCGGCCGGAACAGCAGCACCAACGGCAAGGCCAGCGGAATCCACAACACCAGGACCACAAATTTCCAACCGGCAAAGGCGGCGAGGTCCTCGTGGATCGGATGCACAGGCTTCATCAGTTGACCGGCGAGGGTGCCGTCCTTGATCCGTTCTTCCCAGGCAAACGGAGTGAGCACGATGTTCATGTTCCGCACCAGCGTCCAGACGATGTAGTACGCGGCGAAGTCACCTGGCGTCAGGCCGTCGACCGCCCCGCCCTGCGAGCGCGCAATCGTCGACCAGACGACGAGATAGACCACCGGTTCAGCAATCATCCCGATCATGTAGAAGTAGTTGGCAGCGCGGTACTGGAACTGCTGCAACACCGCCTGGCGCATGTGTGCGGCGTAGAGCGTGATCACGAAGGGTCGCCGGCGTCGGCGAAAACTTGCTCGATCACGTCATCGATCGGCGGGTCTTCGATCGTCAGATCGACCACGTCGTGTTCGGCCAGCAGACGTGACGTGGCGGACGCGGTGTCGCCGCGTGCTGCATGGATGGTGATCTCCCCACCGTCGGCCAGGCGGGCCGTGATCGTGCGCTGTGTCGTGAACCGTTGCGACAGCGTCGACAGGTCACCGTCGAACACCAACCGGCCTCGGTGGATGACGATGACCCGTTTGCACAGCGCTTGCACATCGGCCATGTAATGACTGGTCAGGATCACGGTCGCGCCGTAGCGGTTGTTGTAGTCGGCGACGAAGCTGCGGATCCGTCGCTGCATGGTGATGTCGAGCCCTATAGTCGGCTCGTCGAGGAACAACACCTGCGGTCGATGCAGCAGGGCGCCGGCGATCTCCATCTTCATCCGCTCGCCGAGTGACAGGTTGCGGACGGGTTTGGTGACCAGGTCGCCGATGTCGAGTAGTTCGATCAACTCGTCGCGCAGCGTCGTGAACTCGGCTCGCGGGATGCGGTAGATCGCCCGGTTGAGTTCGAACGAGTCGAGCGCCGGCAGGTCCCATTGCAGTTGGTTGCGGTTGCCCATCACCAGCGTGATCTGGCGCAACAACCCGGCGGGACGCCCCTTCGGCTCGAAGCCGAGCACACTGCACCGACCGCCGGTCGGGTGCAACAGACCCGACAGCATCTTCAGCGTGGTCGTCTTGCCGGCGCCGTTCGGACCCAGGAAACCGACCACCTCACCCGGTTCGATCGTGAACGACACAGAGTCGACGGCCGCGACCTCCTTGGTTTTGCGGTGCACGAGGCTGCGAATCGAGGCGCGCAACCCCGGCTCGCGCACAGGAACCTTGAAGGTCTTGGACAAATCGCTGACCTCGATGATGGCCACGAGCAACATCCTGCACGATCGGGTCCGCCCGCGTTCAGGAATTTGCCCGGCAGCCATCGCGCGCCGCCGTGCCGGTAACGTCGGCGGCGTGGCCGAGTCTGTGATCGACGACAAGATCGACGCCCTGCGTGCCGAGCTGTGCCGCCTCGGCCATGTCGTCGTGGCGTTCAGCGGCGGGGCCGACAGCGCGTTCCTGGCGGCCGTTGCTCATCACGTGCTCGGCGACGACGCTCAGGCCGTCACAGCGGTCTCGCCATCATTGGCGGGTGCCGAAGAGGCCGACTGTCGAGCGCTCGCCGAGGAGTGGGGGCTGCGGTGGACGGCGGTTGTCACCCATGAGATGGAACGGGCGGCGTACCGCACCAACGACACGGACCGCTGCTATCACTGCAAGGCAGAGTTGATGGATGTTCTCGCGCCGATCGCCGCTGCGAGCGGAGCCACCGTCGTGCTCGGGGTCAACCTCGACGACCTCGGCGACCATCGGCCGGGTCAACGCGCTGCCGACCAACGCGGCGCGACATTTCCGCTTGTGACCGCCGGGTTCACGAAGGCCGAAGTGCGCGCCGCGTCGCGGGCCCTCGGCCTGCGCACGTGGAACAAGCCCGCCGCTGCCTGCCTGGCCAGTCGAGTCCCGTATGGGACAGAGGTCACCGTGGAGCTGCTCGGGCAGGTCGATCGTGCCGAAGCCGCGCTCAAGCGTCTCGGGTTCGCCGAGCTGCGGGTCCGCCATTACGGCGACACGGCACGCATCGAGGTGCCGCTCGTTCGGCTGCCCGACGTCGTCGCCTGCCGTACCGATGTCGTCGCCGCCACCAAAGCCGCCGGCTACACCTACGTCACGCTCGATCTCGAAGGCTTCCGATCCGGCAACCTCAACCACACGCACTCCCAGGCTGATAGGGGCTCGAAGCCATGAAATTGTCGATGATGATCAACTACGCCGGCGGGTTCAAACAAGCCGTGCAGCGCGTGGTCGAGCTCGAAAAGGTCGGTCTCGACCAGGTCTGGGTCGCCGAGGCGTACAGCTACGACGCGATCAGTCAGATCGGTTACCTGGCGGCCAAGACCGAACGGGTCGAGATCGGCACAGGCATCGTCAACGTCTATTCGCGCACGGCGGCGCTGGTGGCAATGACAGCGGCCGGCTGCGACTACGTCAGCGACGGACGCTTCATCCTCGGCCTCGGCGCCAGCGGCCCGCAAGTCGTCGAAGGCTTCCACGGCGTGAGATACGACAAGCCCATGCAACGGATCAAGGAATACATCGAAGCGTGCCGGATGATCTGGAAGCGCGAGGAGAAGTTCGACTACCAGGGTCAGACCTTTCAGGCACCGCTGCCAGCGGGTGAGGGAACCGGGCTGGGCAAGCCGCTGAAGCTGATCAACCACCCGGTTCGCAGCGACATCCCGATCTGGTGGGCCAGCCTGAAAGGGCTCAGCGTCACGGCAACCGCCGAGATAGCCGACGGCTGGCTGCCGATCATGTTCATCCCCGAGAAGCACCACCACGTGTGGGGCGATCAGTTGAAGGCCGGACTGGCCAAGCGGGACCCCTCGCGGCCGCGTCTCGACATTTCTGCCGGCGGAATGTTGGCGATCGGCGAGGAGTTGGTCGGCGACAAGCAGACGGCGATCCTCGACTTCGCCAGGCCCGCCACGGCGCTGTACGTCGGTGGGATGGGCGCTCGCGGCAAGAACTTCTACAACGACATCTGCAGGGACTATGGGTACGAGCAGGAGGCCGTCGACATCCAAGATCTGTACCTCGATGGCAAGAAGGACGAGGCTGCGGCGCGGGTGCCGGGCGAATGGCTGGAGCTGTCGAACCTGGTCGGCCCGGCGAGCTACATCAAGGAACGTGTTGGCGCCTACAAGCAGGCCGGGGTGACGGTGCTGTCGGTCAACCCGGTCGGGCCCGACGCCGTCAGCCAGATCGAAACGCTGCGGGCGATCGTCGACAACGCCTGAATGCCGGTACCGTCAAGCCCATGACGAAAATCAATGTGGACGGCTTCGTCGCACCGGGCTGGGAGTCCGTGAAGGCGGCGTTCGAGAAGAACTTCGAACTCGGTGAGGAGGTCGGCGCCTCGGCAGCGGTCTACCACCGTGGCCACAAGGTGGTCGACATCTGCGGCGGATCGTTCGACGAGACCGGTGAGCGGCCGTACGACGATTCGACGTTGCAGCTGGTGTTCAGCACCACGAAGGGCATCGTTGCCATCGCCGTGGCGATGTGCGTCGAGCGCGGCCTGATCGGCTACGCCGAGAAGGTTGCCACGTACTGGCCGGAGTTCGCCGCCCACGGCAAGGGCGAGGCCACCGTTGCCCAGTTGTTGAGCCACCAATGCGGACTCATCGCACCCGATGCACCGGTCACGCTGGCCGATGCCCTCGATTGGAAGACGATCACGGCGATGATGGCCGATACCAAGCCCGACTGGCCGATCGGTTCCGGTCATGGCTACCACGCCCTGACCTACGGATGGCTGGCCGGCGAATTGATCCGTCGTACCGACGGGCGCTCGCCGGGCCAGTTCGTCGCCGACGAGATCGCCGGTCCATTGGGGGTCGAGCTGTGGATCGGTCTACCGGAGGAGATGGAATCACGGGTGTCGCCGATCATCGGCAGGCCACTGAACGAAGACAATCCCGACCCCGTGATGAGGGCGATGTTCGAGATGTTCCTGGGTCCCGACACACGTGGCGGGCGGGCCTTGTTCCTCAACGGTGCGTTCGGCGTTGACGACGCGTTCAACCGTCGCGATGTGCACGCCGCCGAGATTCCGGCGGCCAATGGCATCAGCACGGCAGGGGCATTGGCCAAGGTGTATGCGGCGACGATGGCCCCGGTCGACGGTGTGCGCTTGCTGGGCGATGACATCCGCGATCAAGCCCGCACTGTGGTCACACCTTCGGGTGAACCAGATCTTTGCCTGGTCATGCCGACCACGTTTGGCATGGGCTTCATGACCCACGGCATGTTCACGCCTTATTCCGGGCCGGGTAGCTTCGGCCACTCCGGCGCAGGCGGGTCGAATGCCTTCGCCCAACCGGAACGCCACCTGGCGGTGGGTTACGCGATGAACAAGATGGCCGCCAACCTCGCCGCCGACGCGCGCGCTCAGCGAATCACAAACGCCGCCGCCAAGGTTGCCGACTCG
>JANNHY010000300.1:0-2478 GCA_031404635.1 Ilumatobacteraceae bacterium | reverse complement strand
CAAGAGCACACTCGTGAAGTCAGCGCTCCGGTCGTAACCGGACACGACCGGACGGAGACTTGACGTCGCGACGGAACGACAGGCGGCACTGAGCGACCCGACTCGGTTTGTACGTCACGACGGTCTGCTGGCCATCGACGAGGTGCAACGGGTGCCAGAGCTCGTGCTGTCGATCAAGGCTGCAGTCGACGCAGATCCACGGCCAGGACAGTTTCTGCTGACTGGTTCGGCGCGGCTGCTGGGTCTGCGCAACCTGCCCGATGCACTGGTGGGGCGAATTGAGACCATCGAGTTGTGGCCGTTCTCGCAGGGCGAGATCGACCGTCGTGATGAACGCTTCATCGATCGCGTCTTCGACGACGAATGGACCGCCGCGCTGCCCGGCGGACGTTCGCTCGGTGACGAATTGAGAGATGGATACATCGAGCGTGCTCTGCGAGGTGGCTTCCCCGAAGCATTGCGGCGTACGGCCGGCCGGCGCGCAAAGTTCTTCGATGCCTACGTCGACGACCTCATCGACCGAGATGTGACCCAATTGGCCGAGATCGAACGACGGACCGAGCTTCGGCGGCTGTTGCGTCTGCTCGCCGGATCGATGGCGCAACCGTTGAACGTCGAGCGGATCGCGTCGGAGGTCGGCCTTCCGGCCACGACGACCGAGCGGTACATCTCGCTGCTCGAGGAAGTCTTCCTGATCAAGCGCGTGGACGGTTGGGCGTCGTCTGCCACCGGTCGGGCGGTGCGGTTGCGCAAGGTCGTCTTCGTCGACACAGGGTTGGCCGCGAACCTGTGCGGTCTGACGGAGGCCCGGTTGCGGCGAACCGATTCGCTGGTCGGTCCACTCATCGAGAACTTCGTCATCGGTGAACTCGCGAGACAGCTCACATGGGCGCAGACACGTGTCCAACTCTTCCACTACCGAACGAAGGAGCACGTCGAAGTCGACGCGGTACTCGAAGCCGCCGACGGCCGCCTTGTCGGTGTCGAGGCCAAGGCTGCCGAGACAGTTCATCGCAGCGACTTCGCCGGTCTTCGCCATCTGCAGTCACGGTTGGGCGACCGCTTCCACTTCGGGCTCGTCCTGTATACCGGAACGACGGTCGCCCCGTTCGGTGAGCGCCTCGCCGCCGCCCCGATCGACCTGCTCTGGCAATAGCGGACAGGCGAACTGTGAGCTGTGCGATTATCGGGCGGTGAAGTACTTCGAGGACTACGAGGTAGGCGAATCCTTCGAGCACGGTGCGTACGTGGTCAGTGCCGAGCATGGCGTTTGCTCGCCAATACGATCCACAGCCGTTCCATCTCGATCTGGTAGCCGCGACAGCGAGCGTCTTCGGGGGGTTGACGGCGTCGGGGTTCACACAGTGGCAATTCAGGGTGCGTTGATGCACTCCTCTCCCGAGGCAGGCGCGGCGGTCATTGCCGGCCTTGGCTGGGACGAGGTGAGGTTCAGCAATCCAGTTCGTGTGAGACACACTTTCTGTTCGGTTCACATGACTTGAGACCGCCCATCGGAGAGCAAACCTGACCGCGGCGTCGTGCGGAACGAGGTCGAAGTCCTGAATCAGGATGGTCGGGTCGAACTCAGCAGCGTGCACAACCTGCTCATCGGACGCCGTCCGGTCGATTGACGGAGCACGCCGAGTGGTCTTCTACGGTCGGATTTCCTTGCGAGTCGGTCTACCCGCGAGACTCGATTGGATCGGCGTAGGCGGTCAAGCCCGGCGTCAGCTGAACGTCACCGTGACGCTACCGAACGGTCCGAAGTCGGCCACCAACGAGTCACCCGCGCCGGCCTCGAATACGTCGGTAGCGACGCCGGTCGTGACCACGTCGCCGCGGCACAGTCGTAAGCCGAAGTGGGGCAACTCATCGGCCAGCCAAGCCATCACGTTGAGCGGATGTCCGAGCACTGCCGCGCCCGAACCGGTCGTGACGAGTTCGCCGTCACGGGTGACCGACACCGCCGACGCCGCCAGGTCGTGGCCACGCCAGTCCGTGACCGGTTCGCCACGGAGCCACCAACCATGGATCGCGTTGTCGGCGGCGATGCGCAACGCACCAACCGCCCACGACTCGAACCGGTAGTCGACGATCTCGATGGCCGGTATCAGCGCGTCGATGTGCTCTGCGATCGTGGCGGGCGTATGGCCACCATCGACCGCTTCGACATCAACACCGACGCGGAAGGCGAACTCGGCCTCGATGACGCGATGAGTGAACTGGTCAGCCGCGAGCGTCGCGCCACTCGGCGAGGTGGTGTTCGACATCAACCGACCGAACACTGGTCGATCGATCTGCAACGCAGCCTGGGCGATCTCGTTGGTACACGCCACCTTGAAGCCAATGCACCGGCCGCCACCCTCCGCTACAAGGCCAGCAACCACACGGTGTTGGATCGCGTATGCGTCGCCCAGCGTCTCGGGCCGCAGCGCAAACGGCAGATCAGGAACCACTCGACGCCTCGCCCGCATGTCG
>JANNHY010000299.1:0-32135 GCA_031404635.1 Ilumatobacteraceae bacterium | reverse complement strand
CGGGCTCGTGGGCCCCCCATTTCATGAATGTTCGGATTGCCGTCGGCGCGGTGTAGAACTTGGTGACCTTGTACTTCTCGATGATCGCCCACAGGCGATCGTTGCCGGGGACGTTGGGGACGCCTTCGTACATCACACTGGTAGCACCATTGGCCAGCGGGCCGTAGACGATGTAGCTGTGCCCGGTGACCCAGCCGACGTCGGCCGTGCACCAGAACACGTCGGTGTCGGGATGCAGGTCGAACACGTACTTGTGGGTGAAGGCGACGTGGGTGAGGTAGCCGCCGCTCGTGTGCATGATGCCCTTCGGCTGGCCGGTGGTGCCGCTGGTGTACAACAAGAACAGCAGCTGCTCGGAATCCATCGGCTCGGCTGCACACACCGGGTCGGCGGCGACGATCAGGTCGTGGTACCAGTGGTCGCGGCCGGGAGTCATCTCCACGTCGTTGCCGCCACGACGGACGACTACGACGTGCTCGATCGTCGACGCCGTTACGATCGCCTGGTCGGCCGACGGCTTGAGCGGGAACACCTCGCCGCGTCGATACCCACCGTCGGCGGTGATCAGCACCTTGGCCTCGGCGTCGTTGATCCGATCCGACAGCGACTGGGCGCTGAATCCGCCAAACACGACGCTGTGCGCGGCGCCGATGCGGGCACACGCCAACATCGCCACGACAACTTCGGGAATCATCGGCAGGTAGATGTTGACCCGGTCGCCGCGCTGCACACCGAGCCCCTTCAATACGTTGGCGAATCGCTGTACCTCGTCAAGTAGGCCGGCGTAGGTCAGCACTCTGACGTCGCCCGGCTCACCTTCCCAGAAGAAAGCCACCCGTTCGCCACGCCCGGCCTCGACGTGGCGGTCGAGGCAGTTGTAACTGACGTTCAGTCGCCCACCGACGAACCACTTGGCGAACGGCAGTTTCCACTCGCAGATCGTCTCCCACTCGGTGGTCCACGTCACCAAGGCGGCGGCTTGACGAGCCCAAAAGCCCTGGTAGTCCTCGCTGGCTTGATCGTACAGCGATGTATCGGCGACCAATGCCTGGCGCTTGAAGTCGGCCGACGGGGGGAACTTGCGGTTCTCCAGCATCAGGTCGTCGATGGTGTTGTGGTTGTCGCTCATGTCAAACCCCCAGTGGCACGTTAGCGAAACAATGCAAGGCGAACGTTCGGTGCTCGGCGAAAGGGTCGCCGCGACCACCGCTCTGCGCGGTCGAGGTTGATCCGTCGAGCCGGCGGCGAGTCGTCAGCGCCAGGTCAACTTGGTCCGGCGGCGGCGATTCGACATCGCCATGGTTGCAACGCCGAGGCCGACGAGCAGTGAGGCAAGCAACAGCATGTCCCGCGAATCCGAGCCGGTTCTCGGCAGTTCACTGGCTGGTGCGGGAGCTGGAGGCTCGACGCTGACCGAGCGAGGCAACACCGTCTCGGAATCGGTGTTGTTCGTGAGATCTGGGTCCGGGGTCGGAGCGCTGACGGTGGCGACATTGATGATGCTCGCCACGTTGGTTCCTTCCGGCAGTGTGACTGTGATCGTGATCCGTCCCGATGCGCCATTGCTCATCGTCGGGCGGGTGCACCGCACCGTGTTGCCTGCAAAGGCACAAGAGAAGTCGGGCGACGATGCCGCGGTGACCCGAAGCGTCGCTGGCACATCATCGGCGACCACGACATCGGTGGCGGTCGATGGACCGAGGTTGGTGACATCGAGGATCCAATTGAACGATGTTCCGACATCGGGGGTCGAGTTGCTGACAGTCTTGACGATTTGCAGATCGGCAGCCCCGATCGCCGGAGTGTCCTCACAATCGACGTTGTTTGCTGCTAGGGCCAAGACCGAGAGGGCGTCGGCCGGCAGCACTGGGCACGCTGGCACGCAGCCGTCACCGATGCAGGCCGGATCGTCTTGTGTGGTCACGAAAGCCTTGTTGGTGTACGTCCCCGGCGCCGAGCCACTGGCCAGCACAACCGAAGCGGTGATCACGACCGGCGGATCACCGGGATCGAGCGCGACGGCCGGGATGGTGCAGGTCATCGTCAAACCAGAGATAACCGGTGACGAGCACCCCACCACCGATCCTGCCACCCAGCTCGTCGCGGCCGATGGCAGCACGTCGGTGACCACGACCGGCTCGCCGCCGTCAACGCTGCGCCCACCGAGATTTCGAACCGTGATCGTGTAGGTGATCGGTGCACCACCGGCGACCATCGTCGCCGCGCCGTCGGTCTTGTCGAGCTGCAGATCCACCGCCTGGTCGTCGTTGGTGATGATGCATTCGACGTCGGCGCCCGGACCGACGAACACAGTGGAGCCCTCCGACTCGGCCTGCGTGCAGGTCCATGCCGACGGGGTGTACCCGGCGACGCCGGTCTCGGCGAGGTCGTACGCACCGGGGACTACGGCGGCTTGTGCCACGCCCGCTCCGGAGAGGAGCACCACCCCTTCACTCGATGCCGACAGTACGAAGTCGGCTGCGACTGCACCGCCACCGTTGCTGTTGACGACGACCTTGCGCAACGTCAAGCGGCCGAACTGCGCGCACGCCGTGCTTTCGGTGATCCTGCCGTCGACCAGCAAGGTGGCGACGTTGAGGAACCCGGTGCCCTGTTCGCCTTCGGTCAGCACGCAGTCACCGGCGCCGCTGGTGGCCAGCGCGGCGGCGATCGTCGCCGTAACTGTGACTCGATAGACGTGGGGTTCCGACGCAGCGTTGATGTCGGCTACGGCAACCAACGGATCGGCGCCGCCGTCGAAGTCAGGGTTGGTTGACAACCCCGGGGTCACGGCGGCGGCCGTCGCCGAAGTGACTGTGACGCCAGCACCGAACTGTGGCACGTCGGTCAACGCGTAATGACCAGGGCCGTCGCCGTTGTTGGTGACGACGAGGTTGTACATGATCGTCCAGACGCCGTCGGCCGCCCGGACCGGACCAGCGAAGACGGTCTTGACGATTGCCACACTTGGTTCAGGGATCATTTCACAAGCACCGGCATTGGAGTCGCCCGCTCGCGATGTCACCGATGCTGTATTGAGAGTGCCGGTGCCCTCGCCGTCGAGCACCTCGCAGTCGCGAGCCTCTGCGGTCATCGAGCCGGCGACATCGAAGGTGACGCTGATCGTGAAGGTCAGCGTGGTGGGAGCCGCTTCGGTGCGGGCCGCAATGATCTGATCGTCGGCCAACAGCGTCGAACCAAGGCCGTCCCATCCGTCGACCAGCGTGACGCCGAGCGGTGGTGTGGCGGTGGCCGTGAGGATGCCGGTACCGGAACCGAAGTCGAGCGTGTCGGAGAGATCGAACGGCTCGGCGACGTAGCTCTGATTCGTCACGACCAACTCGTAGTCGACCTGGTACGTGTCGCCGGACAGCAGGGTCGGACCAGCGGTGACCGTCTTGGCCAGCGTCACCGGGCCGAGCTGATTGTTGGTGTAGGTGCAGGTGACCGTGTCGCCGACTGCCAACGTGATGGCGACCGAGGCTCCGGTCACGACATGGGCGCTCGCCGCCGAGGCGCACACCAAGTTGGTGAGTTCCCAGCCGGGCTCGACGAGTTCGGCGAGGGTGTACGAGCCTGGCGCCAGCAAGCCGGAGTTATGCGGCTGCTGAGGGTTCGACAGCGTGAACCCGTCAGCGTCACCGGTGAGGCTGAAGTCGAATACCCGTGCCGTGTCGGAAGCAGGCACCGTGACCTTGTCGACGATGATCGTGCCGCGTTGGGTGTTGGTGAACGTGCAGGTGACCATTTCGCCGGGATCGAGGTTGATGTTGCCGGTGAGACCGACAACCGTGGACTCGACACCTGTCACAGAATCGGCGCAGCTCAGCACGCCGTCGTAGTCGACGGGCAGGTTCAGTTCTTGCACGGTGTATTGACCGGGGTCGACGTTGTTGGTCTGGCGTGAAACCGAGCCAGCAACGGTGGTGAGCTGGAACGCTGCCGGGTCGAGCCAGGAGCCGGAGAACTCGAAGGTTCCATTGGCGCCGGCGACGTTCTTGACGACGACGATCGAGCCACGCCGGGTGTTGGTGACATTGCAGGTGATGTCGTCGCCTGGTTGCACGAGGAATGTGGTCGCGACCGGTTCGCCCACGGTCGTACCGTCGTGGATCACGGTGCAGGTGATTGTGCCGCGGATCCACGAAGCGCCGGGGTCGTTCTCCGAGATCGTGTAGGTCTGCCCTGGCTGAAGGCCCGACACCACCCCGGTGGTGCCTGATCCGGCGGTCGTGGTGATCGACGGAACGACGATGTCGCCAGCGCCGGCGAGGGTGAACCCGAACGTCGCGTCGCCACCGAGGGTCGACTTGTTGACCTTGATCGTGGCAGGTGCGGCGACATTGACGAAGGTGCAGGTGATGTTGTCACCCGGATCGACGACGATCGTTGCCGTCGCCGTCTCAACGTCGGTCAGTGTGTTCGTGTCGACGCAGTTGATCGAGGCCAACGCCCACCCTGGCACGGCCAGTTCGCTGACGGTGTAGCTGCCGGGGAGCAGATTGGTGAAAGACGCGGTGCTCGACAGTGTGGCGTCGGCGTCGTCGTCGAGGCTGAACGATCCGAGGGTCGTCGACGTGAACGAGAAGTCGTCGGCCAGGTTGGGCACGGCGTCCTTGCTGATCGTGATCGAGCCGCGTTTGGTGTTGGTGAAGCTACACCGCACCATCTCACCCGGGTCGGCAACAATCGTTGCCGTGCGGTCGGCGATGGTGCCGGTCGAGTTGGTGTCGTTGCAGACGATCGAGGTGAGATCCCACGACGGGGTCGGGTCGACTTCGGTCACCGAGTAGGTGCCGGGGGTGACGTCGAGGGTGGTGATGTGGCCGGTGTTGTTATCGGTGACGATCAACCCGGGGAAGTCGCCGCTGAAGTTGAATGTGCCGTCGCCGCCGACCGTGCTCTTGGTGACGACCACGATCGCCTTCTTGGTATTGGTGACCTCGCAGCGCACGGCATCACCGGGACCGGGCACGAACGTCGTCGACACGGGCGCGGCGATTGCGGCACCGGCTGGATCGAGGGTGCAGGCGAGTTGCCCGGCGATCCACGAGCTGCCCGGGTCGTTCTCGGCGATCGTGTACGACCGGCCGGCGAGCAATCCGGATTGCACACCGGTAGTGGCCGGATTGGCCAACGCTGTGTCAGCGCTGAGGCCGGTGACATCGGCAGGCGCGACCGCGAAACCGAACGTGCCCGTGCCACCAACGGTGGTCTTGACGACCTCGATGGTTGCCGGGTCAGCGACGTTCGATGCCGCGCAGCTCAACACCAACCCAGGGGTTGCGATGAAGGTCACGCTGTTGTCGACGACACCGTCGATGTCGGTGATTCCTGTGCAGGTGAGAGTCGACGCCCACCCAGGCACGAGTTGCTCGGCAACGGTGTAGGTGCCGCCGGGCACAAGCCCGTCCCACGTGGCGCTGCCACCACCAGGACCGGTGCCGGCGATGATCGTCGGACTGGTCTGCGAATCCGGCACCGGCGACAACGAGAACGAGAAACTCCACTGGTAACCAGCGGCGACACCCGACACCGTCTTGTCCACCGTCACCGTCGCCGGAACGGCAACATTGGTGAAGGTGCACTGCACGGTCTCGCCGGCACCGACGCTGATGCCGACCGATCGCGCCGCCAGGTCGACGCTCGAGTTGTTCGAGCAGTCGATCGACTCAAGGGTCCAACCCGTCGTGGTCGCCTCCGTCACGGCATACGTCGTGCCGAGCACGACCGTGGATTGCACGTTGCTGAAAGTCCGAGTGTTGCCGAGCGCAGGGTCAACGTCGTCGTCGAGCGCGAACGATCCGAGCGTCGAAGTGAACGAGAAGTCGTCGGCGAGGTTCGGCTGAGCATCCTTGACAACGACGATCGTGCCCTTCTTGGTGTTATTGAACGTGCACGTGACCGTCTCACCAGGATCAAGATCGATCGAACCCGACGTCGTGAGTGTCGGCGTCGACGGCGTCGAACCACTATCGGCATCGACGCACTGCAACTTGGTGAGATCGAACGCCGCCGTCGAATCGGTCTCGGTCACACCGTAGGTACCCGGCAGCACATTGGAGAAAACCTGCTGACCCGAATTGCCCGCGGTGGCGATGGTGAATGCGCCGGCATCAGCCCAGCTTCCCGAGAAGCCGAACGTGGCGTCACCCCCGGCAGCATTCTTGACAACCACGATCGTGCCACGCTGAGTATTGGAATAGGTACAAGTGACAACATCACCCGCGGCCAACGTAACCGTCGCCGACCCGGAGACCAGATCGGTGAACGCCGACGACGTGCCCGCCCCATCAGTGGTCCGAACACAGCCAAGGCCGGCCAGATCCCAACCAGCAGTAGCCAACTCCGTCACCGTGTATGTACCCGGCAACAGCAACTGACTCGGCGCCGAAGCACCGTCAGTCACACTGAAATCGGCAACACCATCGGCCGGGCCGCCCCACGACCCTTCAAACCCGAACGGCTGCGACGAGCCGTCAGGTGTCGTCTGCTTGGCGACGACGATCTGGGCAAGTTTGGTGTTGGTGAACGTGCAGGTGACGACCTCGCCAGCGGCGAGCGAGATCGCGCTCACTGACGAACCGTCGCTGCACGTAGAGGTTGTCGTCCAGCCTGCGGCAGCGGCCTCGACGACGGAGTACGTACCGGGAGCGAGGTCGGCGACGAGCGGTGTGCCCGACGGGACACCGGCGGCCGTGGTCGTCGTGATCGAGCCGGTCACCACACCGTTGAAACTGAACGTCCCGGTTCCGCCGCTGGTGGCCTTCTGCACGATGATCCTGCCCTGCTGCACGTTGTTGAACGCGCACGAGACGACGTCACCGGCGACCGTCGTGATCGTGACCGTCTTGCCGGAGAGATCGAAGCTGGTAGGGGTCACCACGCCGCCGTCGGACAGTCGGGTACACGTGATCGATGTGAGATCCCACGCCGGGGTGCCGGCGGGCGAACTCTCGGTAAGCGTGACGGCGGTGCCGGCGGCGTAGCCGAAGTCTGCAGCTGCGCCGTTGAGGGTCAACGGGAAGCTCGGCCCACTGGTGCGCGTAAACGTGAACTGACTTCCAACAGTGCCGTAGCCGGTCTTGGCAACTCGCACTCCCGAGGTGGTGTTGGTGATGAGACAGTTGGTGTTCGGCTGGCCGGAGGGCCGGGCAATCGACGGCGTGATGACGAAGGCACTCAGTGGGCTGGTCGTCGAGCTGACGGTACGCATCTGGGCGACGACCTTGCCGCCGATCACGAAGAACGGATCCCAGAACGCGCACGAGATCTGCTTGAGCGACCAGTTGGTCGGCAGCAACGTCTCGGCCAGACGGTAGTCCGGCTGGGCGACGACGTTGCTCCAGGTGTCGGTTTGTCCGGACTGGATGGTGTCGGTGATCGACGCAAACGAGCCGTCAGCATCGAGCGATGGGACCAGCGACGCATCATGCGTGGGCTTGGCGTCGAGCTGATCGAGTACGTATGTGAACGTCTCGTGGGTGACGAAGCCGGCCGGCTCGGTGGTCTTGCCGATCGACACCTGGGCGCAGTTGCTGACGACGATCGGGTCGCTGAACGACAGGTAATCGACATTCTGCGAGGTGTTGTTCGCCGGGTTGCCCGTTCGGCTCAGGATCCCTGACGAGGTGTACGTGACGCATGTGTCGGCGGGGATGATGCCGTTCACAGTGAGGTCGATCGCCGACTCACCGAAGGTGTCGGCGTTCGCGGCCACTCCCTTGTCGGGGTTGGCGCCGACCGTCTGCACGCCAGAGATGACCGAACGGGTCCATGTCCCCGGCCCGCGCGGATCGCCGCAACTTCCCGACGTCGGCGCCCACGAATATGCGGCGAACGACGTGTTGGGTGTGCCCGACGGGTCGTAGTTGGACTCCAGCAATCGGTCGTCACATCGACCGGGCTGTGGTCCTTCGAGGATCTGGAACACTGACACGTCACCGGTCGACGACGGGTCGCGAGTCCAGTACTGGTAGAAGATGTAGTGCATCTCGCCGCCGACGTTGACGACCTCCAAGGCGGCGGCGCCCGTGCACAAATCGCCCTTCTTGGTCGGATTCGCAACGGGTCCAGGCACCCACGGATTGGTATGGATGGTTTGACTCCCAGGGGAACCCGTCGTGTCAGCCGACGCACAGGCGTCGGCGATCGTGCCGTCGGGTGAGTCGATCACGAAGCTGGAGTCGACGATGCCGGCCGAGGTGAACCCGGCACCGACATATCCGCCGGGCAGCGTGCCGTCGAGGATGTCGTTCCAGTCGAAATTGCCGGCGACATTCGTGACCTTGTTGGCATTGGGCGTGGCGTCTATCTCCATATTGGTCGTGATCGTGCCTATGGTGACGGCCTGGGCCGTTTGCCCACCGACGAGGGTCAGTCCCGACGCCACCAATGCTGTTAAGGCCACCACGATGGTGGTCTTCGATCCCGCTCGCCCGTCCACGGCACACTCTCCTTAGGGCGGGTCGGAACTCGAGCCGCCACCAGGAAACATACGGCAGTCGATGTCGCATGGGCATGGGTCAAACGACTCATTTCAACACTGAGCGTCAGACTCTTGACACTTTCTGAACAAATCCGGAACCATCACCCTGAGGTGCAACCTGAGGGCGGTGCTAATGCAACGCCACCCACTGAACGGCGTACAACGCGCCGAGCCCTTGGGGATCCAGCAGTGCCTCGGCTTCGCGCGCCCGGCTGCGCATCCTCAACGCCGCCAGGTCAGCCCGTGACGCCGCCGCGGACCACTGTCGCCGGCCCTCGTCGACCAGCGCCTCGATACCCCAGCGATTCAGGAACTCGGCCTGCGACTCGACGGCAGTCGGAACAGGCAACTGGTCGATACACACCTGACCCGTGATGTCCTGACCGCCCGGGTTGCGCAGGTAGTGCTCGCCGCGATCGTGTCCTCGATAGGTGCGCAACCAATCCCGCCACATCCGCCTGGCCAAGTCCGCCGTCACCGCGGTGCAGTAATCGAAGGCCAGCACCGTTCCACGCTCCAACAGCCTGCGGCGGCAGTCCGACACCCACGCCCCTGCGACTTGCTGGATCGGGAGTCGTGCGCCGTGCGGCGCGGCCGTCGGTAGCCACTGCCACGCCGGGTCGGGCGCGAGAGTGCTCTCGACGAGGCCCGATTCGCGCCCGAGCGACACGGCCACCTCGCGCCAGCCACCATCGAACACAGCCATGCGGAAGGGCAGGTTGTCGAGTAACTCGTTGGCGATCACGACACCGGTGATCGGACCATCGGGCAGCCGCGCAGATGACAGCACACCGTCGGGATGTTGCCGCCGCTGCTGCTCCGACACCTCGACGGCGACATAGCGATCGCGCCATTGCGGCGCTGCCGACAGCACGCTGCGTGCCACCGTGCCTGGTCCGGCGCCACACTCGACGATCGTGAAGTCGTCGGG
This sequence comes from Ilumatobacteraceae bacterium, assembly GCA_031404635.1. Taxonomy (GTDB): domain Bacteria; phylum Actinomycetota; class Acidimicrobiia; order Acidimicrobiales; family Ilumatobacteraceae; genus JAENVT01. Next base: position 22,716 of record JANNHY010000299.1, on the reverse strand, counting down.
CTCACCGAGTTGACGCCATTCTGCTTCGATCCACCGTGCCAGCACTACGCCGAACAACGGGCCGACCTCTGGTGAGGTGATAAAATCGCCACGCCGGCCGGCCTGACCACCTGAGGTGTAGAAGCCATGATCGCCGTACAGGGCGATGCGCATGAACTCGTCGAAGCGAATCGCTCCACCGGCGGCGACGATCGCCGCCCGAAGTTCGTCAGAGGCCGAAGGCACCAGCGAGCTCGGTGATGCCGCCGTAGCCGGTGAAACCAGGCAGTACGCCGAACACCAAGGTCGCCACGCCGGTGATCGCCAGCGCAGCCTTGATCGAACCGGGGGTGCGCACCGGTGTTACGTCACCATCGGGGGCCGGCTTCATCCACATCTCACGCATGATGGTCACGTAGTACGCGGTGGCGATCACGGCATTGATGGCTCCGATCACGGCAATGGTGTATCCCCAGCCGCTGCGGGCGGTGAGCACCGCGTTGAACGCCCCGAACTTGGCGTACCAACCGCCGAGCGGCGGTATGCCGGCCAGCGAAGCCAGGAACGCCGTCATCAACACGGCCAGCCCGGGCGCGTAGCCGAACAACCCGCCGAAGCTGGCGATCTCGCCACTGCGGGTTTTGCGGCTGACGGCGATGATCACCGCAAACGCACCGAGGTTGGTGGCCGCGTAGATGATCAGGTAGACGACGATGGCCCGCAGCGACGCCTCGGCCGAGCGAGTCGACCCGGCGACCACGAGCGGCATCAGGATGAACCCGCCCTGGCTGATGCTCGAATAGGCGAGCAAGCGCACGATGTTGGTTTGGCGCAGCGCCAGCACGTTGCCGACCGTCATCGTCAACGCCGACAGCACCCAGATGAACGGACGGTACACACCGGTGGCATGCGGGAAGGCGAGGTAGACCAACAACACCAACGCCACGAACCCCGCCGCCTTGGACGCGACGCTCAGGAACGCCGTCACTGGGATGGGTGCACCCTCGTAGGTATCGGGCGCCCAGGTATGGAACGGCACGGCGCTGACCTTGAAGGCGAAGCCGATGATGACGAACACCACGCCCATCACCTCGATGCCGCCGAGCTTGCCCTTGCCGGTGACCACCTCGCCGATCTCGGCGAGCTTGGTGCTGCCGGTGGCGCCGTACAGCAGGCTCATGCCGTACAGCATCACCGCGCTGGCGAACACGCCGAGCAGGTAGTACTTGACGCCGGCCTCGTTGCTCTTGCGGTCGCGCTTGCGCCATGCCGCCATCATGTAGGCGGGGATCGACAGGAATTCGAGGGCGATGAACACACTGATGAGATCCCTTGACGACGTCATCATCACCATGCCCAAGATGCTGCTGAGCAGCATCACGTAGTACTCGCCCTGGTGGTAGCCACCCTCTTCGATCTCGTGGGTCGACAACAGCACAACTACGTATCCGGCGAGCAGGAACAGCGCCTTCATCACCAGGCTGAAGTTGTCGATCACGTAGCGGTCGTCGAACATCGACCGAACCTCGCCGCCGATCACGCCGAGCGTAACCACGGGCAGGAAGGCGCCGAGCAGTACGAAACCCGACAACGTGGCCAGGATCCACCGCTTGCTCTCGGCGACGAACAGGTCGACCAGCAACACGAGACAGATGCCGGCGCCGAGGACGATCTCGGGCGCGAGCGCGTGGTAGTCGACCTTGGGTGTTACAAAGTCACCAGCAGCGAGCAACGACGACAGCACTACTTACTTCCTGAACACTGCGGTGAGTTGGTCGACGGCGGGATCCATGACCTTGAACATCAACTGCTGATAGACGCCGAACAAGACGATCGCGACCAGCATGGGCACCCAGGCGATCCACTCAAGGAAGGTGACGTCGTGGATGTCGTCGTGATGCTCGGAGTTGGCAGCGGCACCAGCGGCGTGCGCATGGGCTCCGTGGCCGCTGAACTCTTCGCTTGGTTCGCCGAACGCCGTGCGCTGGTAGAGCCACAGCAGGTAGCTCGCCGCCAGCACCGTGCCGACGGCGGCGATGACCATCAGGGTGCGGAACAGCGGTTCGCTCAACCCGGCGGCCGGGCTGTAGGCGCTGAGGATCGCCGGGAACTCGCCCCAGAAGCCGGCCAGACCCGGCAAGCCGAGCGATGCCATCGCGCAGAAGCCGAGAATCCAGCCAAGCCTTGGCATCTGCTTGAGCATGCCGCTGAGCCGGCTGATCTCGAGCGTGTGGTAGCGCTCCTTCACCGAGCCGGCGAGGAAGAACAACATGCCGGTGATCAATCCATGGGCGACCATGCCGAACAAAGCCGCATTGATACCGAGCGTCGTCAGCGTCGAAATGCCGAGCATCACGAAACCCATGTGAGCCACCGACGAGAAGGCGATGAGACGCTTCATGTCGGTCTGGGCCAAGCAACCGAGGGCGCCGTAGATGATTCCGAACACGGCGAGGATGCCTATGACGGGTGCCCATTTGATGGCCGCCTGCGGTAGGAACGGCAGGGCGATACGCACAAAACCGTAGGTGCCCAACTTCAGCAAGATCGCGGCGAGTATGACCGAGCCCACTGTGGGCGCCTCGGTGTGGGCGTCGGGCAACCAGGTGTGGAATGGGAACATCGGGACCTTGACCGCGAAACCGATGAACATGCCGGCGAAGATCCAGATCGCGGAGTTCTTGGCCACGCCACCGCCGTTCTCGAGGAACCACTGGAACTTGAAGCTGGCCAGTTCGGGTGTTGGGCTGTTGTTCTTGGTGACGACGAACAAGGCGATGAACGCCACCAGCATCAGCGCCGAACCGAACATGGTGTAGAGGAAGAACTTCAGCGATGCGTACTGGCGGTTGTCGCCGCCCCAGACGCCGATCATGAAGTACATCGGCAGCAGCACCAGCTCGAAGAAGACGAAGAACAAGATCAGGTCCTGGGCGATGAACGTACCGGCCATGCCGACCTGCAGGACGAGAATGAGGATGAAAAACGCCTTCGGGTTACCGGGCGAGGGGATGTGGTCCCATGAGTAGATCATCACCAGCAAGGTGATGACCATCGACAGCAGGTACAAGGGCAGGCTGATGCCATCGAGGCCGACCGTGTAGGTCGCCTTGATCGGTCGGATCCAGTCGTTGGTGGTGAAGAACTGCTGCGTGGCGGCCTGCCCATAGTCGAACTGGATCAGCGTGTACACGCCGACGAGCACTGTGGCCAACGCCGTGGCCAACGCCGTGCCTTTCACCATCACTTCGTCCCGTTTCGGGATGAACAGCATCACCAGCACACCGGCCAGCGGCAAGAAGGTGCCGAGGCTCAGCAGCCAAGGTTGGTTGTGGAGTACGTCCATGGGTTCCTCTAGCTGTTGACGAGTACGAGTACTAGTGCTCCGACTGCTGCGCTGCCGAACAGCAGCGCTCCATACAGGCTGACCTTGCCGGACTGCACGGGCTGAAGCGCACCTCCGGTGCCTCGGGCGAAGGTGCCGCTGCCGTTGACGACGCCGTCGACCAGTCGCTGGTCGACGTTCTTGTATACCCAGTTGCCGGTCTTGCGACCGCCGATGCCGACAGCGTTGACGATGGCGTCGAGCACACGCTGGTTGGTCCAATACGCTGCTGCAGCGATCGGATGGGCGATGCCGTGCACGATGCCCTTCTCGTACAGATCGTCGAGGTAGTACTTGTTGACCAGGAAGCGGTGGCCGGCGCCGAGTACCGGGTTGCGCCGGGTAAGACCCTTCAACGGCGATGCTGCCTTGCCGAACACCCGTTGGCACAGCGCCAGGCTGACGGCAAACCCAGCGGCCACCAGGACGATCGACGGCAGTGCGTTGACCCATTCGAACGCGGGCGGTTCGGGAATGCCCCCTTCGCCGATCGTCAAGCCGATCGACGACTCGATCCAATGCTCGAAATAGTGGATCTTGAACGGTGCGGCGTTGATATAGCCCGAGACGACCGCAAGGAAGGCCAATATCATCAGCGGCCCGACCAGCAGCCACGGCGACTCGGTGGCGATGCCGAATGGGCGCTTTGGCTCGGCCCCGTGTTGATGGTCGTGAGCGCCGTGCCCGGCGTGGGCCGCGCCGCCACGTGGCTCGCCGAAGAAGGTCAGATAGGTAGCCCGCGTCATGTATGCGGTGGTCATGAACACACCGATCAGCCCGACGATCATGAAGACGCCGTAGTGGAAATGCCCGGCAGAGGCGATGATCTCGTCCTTGGAGAAGAACCCGCTGAAGAACGGCACACCGCACAGGGCCGCCGCCGCCAGTGCCCACGTCACGACCGTGATCGGCATCTTTTTCGCCAAACCGCCCATGTCCGTCCTCATGTCGAAGCTGTGATGGCTGCCAGTGTGAGCGACCGAGCCGGCGCACAGGAACAGGCAGCACTTGAAGAAGGCGTGGGTGAAGATGTGAAACACGGCCGGCACCCAGGCACCGACGCCGAGGCCCATCATCATGTAGCCAAGCTGGCTGACAGTTGAGTAGGCCAAGACCTTCTTGATGTCGTTCTGCACGAACGCCAACCCTGCGGCGATCAAGATGGTTATGCCGCCGATCACCGCGATCAGGTTGAAGCTCTGACCGGCGACGTTGATCATCAGCCCGGCGTGGAACACCGGGTACAGACGAGCCACCAGGAACACGCCGGCGACGACCATTGTCGACGAGTGCAGCAAGGAACTGACCGGTGTGGGGCCGGCCATGGCGTCGGGTAGCCAGGTGTGCAGCGGAAACTGGCCGCTTTTGCCGATAGCGGCGATGAACAGGGCGATCGCCGCCCACAGCAGCACCGTGTGGCCCGTCGACGGGTCGTTGGCCCAGTCGTGCAGCCCATCGATGGTGAACGTGCCCGCGGCCCCGAACATGATGGCCGTGCCGACGAGCATGCCGATGTCGCCGACGCGCACGGTGAGGAACGCCTTTACGGCGGCGCGGCTGTTGGCCTCTTCCTCCCACCAGTGCCCGATCAGCAAGAACGAGCACAGGCCCATGATTTCCCATCCGAGGATGAGCTGGACCATGTTCTCGGCGAGCACCATGGTCAACATGCCGGCGCTGAACAATGTCATCGAGGCGAAGTAATGGGTGAAACGGCGGTCGTCACGCACGTACTCGAGCGAATAGATCAACACCAGCGTGGAGATGAACGTGACGAGCAGCAGCAACATCACGGCCAAGCCGTCGATGTGCTCGCCGAGGCCGAACTTCAGCCCGCCGCTCTGCCACCATGTCCACGTCCTGATCACCGGTTCGGCTTCTTCGACACCGCGCACCCGGTCGATCCATTGGTAAGTCGTGCCGATTGCCAACACCAAAGAACTCACCATGCTGGCGATGCCGATTTCGGCCCCGGCCCATGGCAGCACGCGTTTGCCGTTGACCTCGTACTTGCCGAACAGGATGATGACGGCAAACGCGACACCCGGGATCAGCGGGATCAACCACGCCTGTTCGAGGAACCAGCCGGTGGCTTGCACGGCTTCTTCAGCGAGCACGTGCTCAGCCCTTCATGTCCGAGAGCTCGTCCAACGAGATGCTCTTGCGGTTGCGGTAGATCAACAGCACCATCGCCAGCCCGACGCCGACCTCCGCGGCGGCGACAGCGATGATATAGAGGGCGAACACGTTGCCGTCGAGGTTGTTGTGCACCTGGCTGAACGCCAACAGATTGATGTTGACCGAGTTGAGGATCACTTCGATCGACATCAGCACCATCACCGCGTTCTTGCGAGCAATCACGCCGTACACACCGATGCAGAACAGGACGGCTCCGAGCAGCAGGAACTCATTGAGCAACATGTCTAATCCTTTCTCGCCAACACGATTGCGCCGATCACTGCAGCGAGCAGCACGAACGACAGAGCCCAGAACGGCAGGAGGAACGGCTTGAAGATGCTGTCACTGAGTTCGGCGGTCGAGATCTGAAGGGCGGGATCCAGACGGTCGTCGCCAAAGCCCTTGATCAACACGTAGACCATTGCACCGAGCATCAACAACGAGACCGGGATGCCGAGCGCCCAGCTCTTGTTGTTGAGATCGGTCTCGCGACCCACACGGGCACGAGTGAGCATCACGCCGAACAGGAACAGGATCATCACCGCGCCGATGTAGATCAGCACCTGGGTGACCGCCACGAATTCGGCGGCCAACAGTAGGTACAGCGCCGCAGCACCGGCCATCACGGCGACCAGCGACAACGCTGCGTGAACGACGTTGCTGCTGCGGACCACGTTGATGGCGGCAACGATCATGATCGCGGCGATGATCGCGAAGCCGATGTTCTCGGCGACATTGAGACCGCCGGTTGCGGCCGCGGCGACGAGCGTCACTTCTTGCCCTTCTTGTCGGCGCCGGCTTCCAGCTCGGGGGCCTCTGGCACGGTTTCCATCCACTCACCGAGCTTGGTCCTGTCGTGCAGCAGGTCGGCGATCCTCGGCTCGCTGTACTCGTACTCGGGGCTCCAGAACAACGCATCGAATGGGCAGACCTCGACGCAGATACCGCAATACATACACAGCGCGTAGTCGATGTCGAAGCGGTCGAGCTTGCTGACCTTGCGGGGTGCACCGCCGGCGCGGCGCGGTGGGGCGAGTTCTTTGTGGCCCTCGATGTAGATACACCAGTCAGGGCAGCTGCGGGCGCACAACATGCAGACCGTGCAATTGTCTTCGCGCAGGGCAATCACGCCGCGAGAGCGAATCGGCGGTGCTTCCTTCTCGTGCGGATACTGCACGGTGTTGGCGCCCCCACCCATCTTCTTCGGCGTCATCGTGTGGGCGAGCGTCTTGAAGGTGACACCGAGACCCTTGATCAGACCGGGAAGCTGTGGCCTGTTCGCCATCAGAACACCACCTTGAGGACAGCGGTGGCCATGATGTTGAGCAGGGCGAGCGGGATCAGCACCTTCCAGGCGAAGCGTTGCAGTTGATCCTCTCGGAACCGTGGGTAGCTGAAGCGGATCCACATCATCAGGAATGTCAGCACCAACATCTTGGTGAGCATGACCACCGGGCCGCCGATGTTCATCCAATTGTCGACGTCGTCGACACTCGTCCACCCGAACCAGCTGAATGGCACGCCCCAACCGCCGAGGAACAATACACTGGCGACCAGGGCGAACACGCCGGCCGTGGCGAACTCGGCGATGAAGAAGATCAGGAACCGAAAGCCGGAGTACTCGGTCATGTAACCCGACACCAGTTCGGACTCGGCGATCGGCATGTCGAATGGCGCTTGAGTGAGTTCGGCCTGCACGGCGATCATGAAAATGACGAAGCCGACGAGCTGCGTGAGGATGTACGGGTTGCCGAGACCGTCCCAACCGAACATCTCGCCGGCGTTCTGGCGGACGACGATGGCTTGCATGTTCATCGTCTCGGCTTGGATGACCACTCCGAGAACCGCCAGCACCATAGGGAGTTCGTAGGCGATCAGCTGGCCGGCGGCGCGCAGACCGCCGAGCAAGGAGTACTTGTTGGCACTCGACCAGCCGGCGATCAAGATGCCGAGTGTGCTGATGCTGCTGACCGCGAGCATGTAGAAGACGCCGGCGTCGAAGTCGGTGAAATATGCGTCGGGTCCGAATGGCACGACCGCGACAAGCAAGAAGGTGCTGACCAACACGATCAGCGGGGCCATCTTGAAGATTCGCTTGTCGGCCCTGGCCGGCTGGATGTCTTCTTTCTGCAGCCACTTGCCGACCTCGGCGAACAGCTGCATGGTCCCATAGGGACCTGCTTCCATCGGGCCGAGACGGCTCTGCATGAAGCTCATCATCTTGAACAGGAACAGGTAGACGATTGTGCCGGCCGGCAGCAGCACGGCCACCGTGCCGCCCAGGACGCGCAACAATGACTGCGCCCAATACGGAAGGTCTACCGCGATCATCGATCGATGTCTCCGAGGATGAAGTACAGCGAGGCCAGGATCGAGATGACGTCGGGTACGTACACACCGCGCAGCACCCACGGAACAATCGAGATGTTGTTGAAGCTCGCCGACCGGATCTTGACACGGAACGGGCCGAGGTCACCCTTGCTGATGACGTAGTAGCCCATCTCGCCGAGCGGGTTCTCGGTGCTGACCCAGGCTTCGCCCTCAGGCACCTTGATGATCCGTGGCACCTTGGCCATCACCGGCCCGCTAGGGATGCCATCGAGCAATTGGTCGACGATCTTGGTCGCTTCTCGGGTCTCCTGCAGGCGCACCCAGCAGCGGGCGAAGCAGTCGCCATCGGGATGGGTGAACACTTTCCAATCGACCTTGTCCCACGCCATCGGCAGAGTCTGATCGCGGCGCAGGTCCCAGTCGACGCCGCTGGCCCGCAGGTTGGCGCCACTTAGCCCGTATTGCTTGGCGACATCGGCGGGGATGACGCCGATGCCGCGCAGGCGGCTTTGGAAGATCTCGTTGCCGAACAGCAGATCGTCCATCTCGTCGCAGAACGTGCGCAGCTTCTTCATCACCTGCTTGGTCTCGGTGATCCACCCGGCAGGAAGGTCGTCTTTCAAGCCGCCGATGCGATCGAAGTTGGGATGGAAGCGCCCGCCGGTTGCTGCCTCGATCAGGTTCAGCACGTATTCACGGTCGCGGAAGGCGAGGAACACGGGCGTGATCGCCCCAAGTTGCACGCCAAGGTCACCGAGGAACAACCCGACGTTGGCGATGCGGCTGAGCTCGAACAGGATCGTTCGGATCCACTGGGCGCGCGGCGGCGCCTCGACGTCCATCAACTTCTCGGCGGCGAGGATGAACGGCACTTCGTTGGCGAAGCTGCCCAGCCAGTCGATGCGGTTGATCAACGTCGTGACTTGCGGGAAGGTGCGGACCTCGGTGAGCTTTTCGTAGCCGCGATGCATGTATCCGGCGCTGGGCTCGGCCCAGATGACCTGCTCGCCGTCGAGACGGACGATGATGCGCAAGGTGCCGTGGGTAGCCGGGTGCTGCGGCCCGATGTTGAGGGTCATGCCCTCGGTTTCGAGCTCGACGTTGAGACGCGCATCAGCGGCTTGGGCAGCGATGTAGCTCAGCTTCTGGCGATCGGCGAGGTCGGTCATGCTTCGGCCTGTTCTTCGTCGTCGTCGTCGCCACCTGGCAGCGGCTCGACATCGACGATGCCTGGCCACGGCTTGACGATGCGGGCCAGCAGCGGGAAGTCCTTGCGCAGCGGATGACCTTCGAACTCCATGGGCAGATACATGTTGCGGAGATCGTTGTGGCCGGCAAAGCGGATGCCGAACATCTCGTGCGCTTCACGCTCGTGCCAGTTGGCACCGGCGTAGACCGTGATCCAACTGTCGATGATGGGATCACCGTCGGGCACATCGGCCTTGATGGTCACGCCGAAGTGTTCCTTCACGTTGGTGACCCGGGCGAAGACCTGCATACGTGTTTCACCCCCGGCGTATCCCTGACGAATGGTGTCGTCGCGTTCCGGAGGCGGCTGGGTGGGATCGTCTTCGCCGCGGCCGTAGGGGCTCGGCATCCAGTCGATGGCCGACAGGAAGCAGAAGTGCTCGCACCCGATGACGTCGCGCAACGCCATGCCGGCTGCGCGCCAGGCGTCGGTGCGCACTCTCACCCACACGTCGTCGCCTGGCTTCACAAGGCTGTCGGCGAGGCCGCCGCCAAGCACGTCGCGCAGCCGCTGCACGATGCCCTCACGCAGCCCGTCACCGGGGAGAGCCAGGGGCTCTGGATCACTCAATGTGACCACCTCCGACCACGATCGGCTGGCGCATCGTGACGTCTTTGACCATCGGCTTGGTGCCTTCGCCGCGCCAGCGAGCGCCCATGTCCTCGTTCTTGATCCGCTGTTGCAGCAAGACGATGCCCTCGAGCAACGCCTCGGGTCTCGGTGGGCAGCCGGGCACGTAGACGTCGACGGGAATGATCTGGTCGACGCCCTTGGTGACCGAATAGCTGTCCCAGTACGGCCCACCGCAATTGGCGCAAGAGCCCATCGAAATCACGTACTTCGGTTCCGGCATCTGCTCGTAGAGGCGCTTGATGGCCGGCGCCATCTTGTCGGTGACGGTGCCCGAGATGACGACGAGGTCGGCCTGGCGGGGGCTGGCCGGCAGCGGGATGACTCCGAGGCGCATGACGTCGTAACGCGGCGAGCCGAAGGCTGCACCCATCTCGATCGCACAACAGGCCAGACCCCACTGATAGACCCACAGGCTGTACGAACGCCCCAGGTTGAACAGCGAGGTGAGCGACTTGGGCATGCGCCCCTTGTCTACGAATCCCATGCGGTCACACCCAACGCAACACGCCCTTGCGCCACGCATAGACGAGGCCAAGTAGCAAGACGAAGACGAAGATCCCCATCTCGACCAGGCCGAATGAGCCGTAGCGCTCGAGTTGCGTGGCCCATGGGAAGATGAACACGGCTTCGACATCGAACACCACGAAGAGCAGGGCGAAGATGTAGTAGCGGACCTGGCTCTGCGACCAGCCGTCACCGACGGGGTCGACGCCGCTTTCGTAAGCGGTCAGCTTGGCGACGGAGGGCTTGTTGGGCCGTACCAATGCCGAGATGCCCAGCAACATTCCGGCCAGCAACAGGGCGATCGCGCCGAACCAGACGACCGTGAGGTAGTCGCGCAAGAAGTCCGACATCGGGGTCGACGCTACTACGCGCCGAGAATCGCCTCATAACACAGCCAGCGTTGGCGCAAAGATGGGCCGTGGAAGCCAGATCGATGCGAGCGCGCTGCGCGCCATACAAAGGAGTATCATTCGTATACATGAGCGAGCTTTCCGTAGTACGCACTGTCCGTGTCGATTCAGAGATGGATGCGCGGATCATTGCCTTGGCTGCGGAGCGCAACGTCAGTGTGTCGCAATTCATTCGCCTGACGATCGAAGAGGTGATCGCAGCCAACGAACGGCAGCGAAGGCTTCGGCTTGCGCTTCAGGCCGCCGAACAATTCGGTGCGATCGATCTCGATCGGCAACAGGCCTGGGGTCGGGCGGACGATCGTGTATCTGATTGACACGTCGGTGCTCACCCGCCTGCACCGGCCCAGGATCGGCAACACCTTGCTCGGCCTCGGCCAGCTCTACTACTCGCCGGTCTCCGGTCTCGAACTCAGACATTCGGCATCCAACGAAGGCGACTATCGACGTCTCACAACCATTCTCGAAGGCTTCGACCGGTTGACCGTCATCGACGCGGCGTTCGACATCGCCGATCGCACCCAACGGCTGCTCGCCGAGGCAAGCCTGAAGGGTCGGCCGGTTCCGGATCTAATCATCGCCGCCCAGGCCGAGTTGGCCGGGCTGACGTTGCTGCACTACGACGCCGACTTCGATCTCATCGCTTCGGTGACCGGTCAACCAACGTTGTGGATCACACCGCGTGGATCAATCGACTAGCGCAGTGGAGGAAGCGACTGGGTTGCGTCGAGCCACCCAGACATCCCCGCTTGCACCATTTCACGCGGCACGCTGGTGCCGCCGGCGCCGTAAGCCGCTCCGGACTTCGGCGATGAGCCGACCCGCTCGCGCGCGTAGGCCACCGCGCCGTGGAGGTCCTCGGCGAAGCGGTCCATCACACTTGGTGCGGTATTCGGCCGGGTGATGCAGAAATGGATCGCCGGTGGGTTCTGCAGACCGTTCATCCGCCAGCTGCGTTGGGCCAGGTAGTCGTTGACGTGGAAGATGTCGACCTCGCCGGCGGGCGCGGCGCGAAACGCAACGTTGAAAAACGGGTCTCCGATCACCTCCAACTCGGGGTGACGGCCGATGATCCCGCGCAACTCCGCAGCGGTTCGGAAGATGTCGGCGGCGATTCTCATGTAGCCGTCACGGCCGAGCGACACCATTGCCGCCCATGCCGCGGCGATGATCCCGCCGGAGCGCGATCCGCTCATCCCCGGCGAGGTATACAGCCCACCCGGCCATTCGGGCGCCATGAAGTACTGGTGACGACGCAACTCCGGAGTGCGGTAGAGCAGCACACTCGACCCCTTGAGGGCGAAGCCGTACTTATGGGTGTCGGCACTGATCGAGGTGACTCCAGGTAGGCGGAAGTCGAATACCGGCACAGCGTGGCCGAGTGACTCACCCCAGCAGAGGATGAACCCGCCCAGGCAACCGTCGACATGGAGGTTGATGCCACATTCGACCGCAAGGGCCGACATCTGGTCGATCGGGTCGATCAGGCCGTGAGGATAGGTGCCGGCCGAGCCGACGAGAGCAACGGTGTTGCCGTCGACGAACGAACGCACCGAACGCATGTCGGCAACGAACTGATCGGTCACCGTCGCCTTGCGCAGTTCGATACCGAAGTAGTGCGCCCCCTTGTCGAGCGCCGGGTGAGCGGTGACCGGCAGCACCACGTTGGGATTCGTGATTCCCCGCTCGCGTCCCCACTCGCGATACACGAGCAACGGATTCATCAGGCTTTCGGTGCCGCCGCTGGTAACGACCCCGCAAGGTTCTGGGGCGTGCATCAACCCGGCCGTCATGGCGATGATCTCACCTTCGAATCGCGTCGCGCTGGGGTACACATCGCGCTGCAGCACATTGGCGTGGCTGTAGTAGCCGAAGACCTCGTTCAAGAACGCGTAGTGCTCGTGATCACCGGAGTAGATCGAGCCGCTGATCTTGCCGTCGTCGGCGACGGCGTCTTCGATCGCCGACATCGCCCGGATCTCGGCGAGTATCTCAGCGCGTCGACGACCGGACCGCGGGAGACTGCGCTCGACCGGATAGCGGTCGACGTATGGATAGAGCCCCATCGCCGCAACCTATCAATCGACTCGAAGTGCACGATCAGCAAGGCCGACGAGCGCTCGGTGAACTTCGGTCAGCCGGCGAAGCGCCCCGTCCATGTTGTCACGGTTCGCCGGATCGGGTTGTCGCACGGCACGGGTGCGCAGCAAACCGGGAACGTCGTCGATGGAGAGGTTTCCGAGGGTCGCGAAGGCGAGGAAGGCAGCGCCACGGGCATTGGTGGCCCGTGGTTCATCCAGTTGATGAACGGGGCGATCGAGTGCGTCGGCCAGCATCTGCGCCCACAGATCGCTCTGCGCGCCCCCGCCACCGAAGCGGACATGGGCGAAATCGTGACCGACGAACGTTTCGACGGCGGGTCGCAACCAGGCCAGGTTGACGGCGACACCCTCCATGACGGCTCGCACCATGTGACGCCGATCGTGATGAAGCGACAGGCCGGCGAATGCGGCGCGGACGTCGTCGTTGGGTTGCGGTGCGATCGAACCCAGTAGCCACGGCGCGAAAAACACGCCTTCGGCGCCGGGCTCGATGACCTCGGCATCGGCGATTGCGGCCGCGTAGTCGCCGCCGTAGCCAAACAACCGCATCGCCCAATCAAGTGCCCGCCCGCCGACGCCGTTCTCGGCCATCACGTAGTACATCCCGTGCAACGGGCTGGGTACGGCAAGGATGCCCGCGCCGAGATCGCAGCGGTGCTCACCGATGTGGCTGACCAGCACCGACGTCGTGCCGACGATGACCGAACCGTCGCTGGCGGTGAGCGCGCCCGACCCGAGCGCCGAGGTGATCGAATCGATCGTTCCCGTAGTCACCGGAACCCCCGCGGCGATCCCCAACTCGGCGGCCGCCGCCGTCGTCACCGAACCGACGATGCCGTTCATCGGAAGTAGGGGTGCCAGCTTGTCGGGGTCGAGGCGTGTTGCCGCGACCAGTTCGGGGTCGTACTCCGTCAGACCCCAGGTACGGTTGTCGCACACCAGTTGCCCGAACACCGTCGATTGCGTCGCACCCACCTGGCCGGTCAGGCGGGCGTTGATGTAGTCCATCGGTTCCACAAACGCTTTGGCCGACTCGTAGGCCTCGGGATGGAACGACTTCAGCACGTGAATATGGGCGACGTTGTCGTTGCCGCTCGGCAGCGGGATCAACCCATGCCGGTCGACGAACAACAAGAACGCCTCATCAGTGAGCAGTGACAGGTTGTGCTCTGCGCCGCGTGTGTCCATCCACAACACGCAGGGCCCGGTCGGCATGCCGTTCGCGGCGACCGGGATCACACTCATGTACTGGCTGGTCACGGCCACGGCGACGATCGGCGGAGTCGGGCTCGCACCATCAAGGGTCGCCTGGGTCGCGGCGACGATGGCCGACCACATTTCGTGAGGATCCTGCTCCGCTCCCCCACCGTCGATGAAGCGAGTCGTCACCGGACGGCTCGACCACGCCACGGTCGCTCCGTCGGCGGAGACGAGAGCAACCTTGGGTCCGCCAGTGCCCAGATCGATGGCCAATACGCACTCGGTCGTCACGCGGCGAGGTTACGACGTGCTACACCGTTGGTTGTGAACGGGAGGGCAGACGTCGAACGGCTCGTCCGCGAGAGCGGTCTGTTCGCCGACCAGACCGTACGGATCCGCCCATTGCGGGGTGGCATCACCAACCGAAATTATGTGGCGTCGACCGATCGCGGCGACTACGTCGTGCGCATCCCCGGCGAACGCACGGCGTTGCTCGGTATCGACCGTGCCTACGAGGCCGAGGCGGCGCGACGGGCCGCCGAGCTTGGGATCGGCCCGGCAGTGTTGGGCCTGCTGGAGCACGTCGGCACGCTGGTCACCGAGCTGGTCGAGGGTCACCATCTCGAACCGACACCGTTCGGCGAGCGCCTCGGAGATGTCGTTGACCTGATCCATCGATTCCACGACAGCGGCCCGCTCGGCGGGGCATTCCCGATTCATCGAGTCGTCGAATGGCATGCCCGCGATGCCTCGGCATATGGGGTCATGGCTCCGCCCACGTACGAACGCCTCCATCAACAGAGCCGCCGCATCGAGGCCGCGTTCGCCAAATCGCCGATGCCGCTGGCCCCATGCCACAACGATCTGCTGCCCGGCAACGTCTTGTTCAGCAGCGACCGGGTTTGGCTGCTCGACTTCGAGTACGCCGGGATGAACGACGTGTTCTTCGACCTCGGCAACCTCAGCGTCAACAGCGAGCTCAATCACGAGGCCGACGAGCGTTTGCTGACGCTGTACTTCGGGCAGGTCACCAAGGCGTCGTGGGCTCGGCTGCACCTGATGAAGATGATGAGCGAGTTTCGGGAGGGGATGTGGGCGGTCGTGCAGCAGGCGATCAGTACACTAGACACCGACTTCGTGTCGTATGCCAACGACCGGCTCGGCAACTGCGAACGCCTCGCCGGGCGGCCGGAATTCGAAGGATGGTTGGCCGACGCGGCAAATCCGATCAGCTGACCCACGGTCCGGTACCGGTCACCCGTTCGGCGGTGATGCGCACGATGCGACCGGCCGGCGGATCGTCCATCGGAGGGAACTTCACACCCTCACCGAGGAACCTCGGCGCCAACTCTTGCAGTAGCTGTGCCGCCCCGCCTGGTGTGATTGTTGCAGTCCCGTGAATGACGGCGTAGTTGTCGAGGCCGATGGCGTTTGTGCCGGGCAACTCGATGCTCAGCGCGACGCGCCGATCTCGTTCGATGTTGCGCATCTTCTGGCCGGCGCCGAGGTGGGCGACGAGTAGGTCGTCGCCGTCGCGCCCGACCCAGATCAGGGTGACCTGCGCCGACCCGTCGGCGTTCAACGTCACGAGGTGGCCGTGGACGCCGGCGTCGATGGCCGCGGCAAGATCAGGGTGAACCTCCATGCACGTCACCGTAGACGCGAGATGGGGCCGCCCTGAAGAGCGGCCCCATCTCGATGTCGACGCAGCACGTTTAACTGAATGCGTCGAGCTCCCGCTCGATCTCCAGGAGTTCTTCTTTGGTGCCTTGGACCTTCGGGCCCTTGAACCACTTCTTACCACTGAGTGTCCAATACAACATGATGGCGAGGAAGGCCGTGAGGATCAGCGGTCCGGTGAAGTTGAAGTTGTTCTGCTTGAAGAACACGTTTCCCTCACCGTCGTCGGAGATCAGGTTGTGCTCGCCCCAGATCGGCCAAGCGGGCCAGAACAGCGGCGCGAAGAACAATATGGTGATCAGTCCGATCCAGACGATCGAGGTCCACCCGACGATCTTGTGGTACCCCTTCAGGTTCCACGGCCCGGTCTGGAAATCGGGGTTGGTCAGTCGCAGGTAAATCGGGATCGCGTAGGCGATGTAGAGCCCGATCACGCAGATGCCGGTCATCGCGAAGAAGGCGGTCGAATAGCGGCCGGCGCCGGAGCCCGCTATGTACAACGACGAGGCACCCACGATGGCCGACAGGGTCACTCCGAGCCACACCGAGTTGGTCGGCGTGCGCGTCTTGGGGTTGATCTTGTGCCAGTACTTGGAGCCCGGCAGGGCGTCATCACGGCTGAAGGCGTAGATCATGCGGCTGTTGGCGGTGACCGATGCCAGCCCGCAGAAGAACTGGCCGACGATGGCGATGAACACGAGCAATTTGGCGGTGCCGGTGCTTACCGCACTGGAGATCAGCCTGGGGGCGGCATTGACGAGGAATGGGTCTTGAGAGTTGCCGAAAACGATGTCGCCGTACTGGCCGAGCGGCAGATCGGCAGTGACACCGGCGCCCTTCTTAGGCAGCGCGGCGATCATCGCCAGGTTCAACACGATCGCGGCAATCGCCGAGATGTAGATAGAGCGCACGATCGCCTTCGGGGCCTCGGTGCGGGCACCCTTGGTTTCCTCACTGACGTGCGCAGAGGCGTCGAAGCCGGTGATGGTGTACTGGGCGAGCAACAAGCCGAGTGCAAAGAGGTAGACGGTGATGAACACGCCGCCCGTCCAGCCCGTCACACCCGGAGGTGCCGCATCGAAGGCACCACCGATCCCACGCTTGTTGCTCGGGGCGATGAAGAGAATGGCGGCGATGACCACAACGCCGACGACGTGCCACCACACGCTGATGTCGCCCATGATCTTGACGATATTGATCGAGAACGTGTTGAGCAGGCCATGGACCACGAGCACGATCAGGAAGATGATGTATATCGATCCGACGGTGAGCTTGAAACCGTCGTCGAACATGCGGATGAAGTAGGCGATGAAGATCGAAAGGGCGTAGTCGACCGAGGCGATGACACCGATCTGGCCGAGGAGGTTGAAGTAGCCGGTGAACCACGACCAGCGTGCCGCGTTGTTCTTCGCCAGCTTCGCCGACCAGTAGTACAACCCACCGGCGGTCGGATACGCCGAGCAGATCTCGCCCATCGCCATCCCAACGAGCAACACGAAGAATCCTACGACGATCCACCCGAGCATGATGACTCGTGGACCACTGGTAGCCATGCCCAGCCAGAAGCTGGTCATGCCACCGGCAAGGATCGAGATGATCGAGAAGCTGATGGCGAAGTTGCTGAACGTGCTCATGCCGCGATGCAGTTCCTGGGCATAGCCCATCTCGTGTAGGTGATCGCGGTCTTCGTCCATGGTCGTCATTGAGGACCCCCAGTCCTGAACCCGGTGTGGCCCCCAGCCACACTTCGAGTTCGTGGCGATGTCTAGCACGTGCCGCAACAGCGATCGCGCACGGAGCTGACGATTGAGCCGCTGTGAATGATGTATCATCGTCGACCCTGTGAGAATCGAGCATTCGGCGGCGGACGGCGGCGACATGACTGACATTTTCGAGTTGTCGGACCAGTACATCGTCGACAGCGCGGCCCTCGACCCGATGCTGGCGACGTTCTGGGGTCTCCCCGGCCATGACGAAAAGCTGACCGACTATTCGCCGGAGGGTTGGGCCGACAGGCTCGCGCTCCAGCGGAAGACGATCCGCAACCTGGCGCAGCTCGAGCCACGAGGCCCCGGTGACCGCGTTGCCATCGAGGTCATGCGCGAGCGTGTCCAGGCCGAGCTCGACCTCATCGAATCAGGCGAATACCACCGGTGGCTCAGTGTCATGAACAGTCATCACGAATACATCCGCGAGATTTTCGACTTCATGCCTCGCCAATCCGACATGGAGTGGCGCAACGTCCGTCGCAGGTTGGTGGAAGTACCCGTCGCGCTCGACAGGCTGCGCGCCAGCTTCCTTTACGCCGCCGGCAACGGCCAGGTCGCAGCACGGCGGCAGGCGCTGGCCTGCGCCTCTCAGTGCGACGTGTGGGGTAACCCCGACGGGTGCTTCGGCGAGTTGGTCACGGAATGCACCTGTCTCGATCTGACCGCCGAGGCGCGCGGAGCGGCCGAGGCGTTCATCCAATTCGGGACGTGGTTGCGCAACGACTATGCCGCCCTGGCGACACCCCACGATCCGGTCGGTGCCGAGCGCTATCGCCTGTTCGCCCGCTACCACAACGGCATCGACCTCGATCTCGACGAAACCTACAAATGGGGTTGGGACGAGCTCCACGGCATCGAGGTTCGCATGGCCGCGCTGGTCGAGCGGATCCTTCCCGGCGCCTCACGAGATGAATGCATCGACCGGTTGAAGACAGACCCTCGCTATCTGATCGAGGGCGCCGACAACTTCGTCGCCTGGAGTCAGGATTTGATCGATCGAACGATCGACGATCTTGACGGCGAGTACTTCGAGATCGCCGAGCCCCTTCGTCACTGTCAGGCCATGGCCGCCCCCGCCGGCGGTCCCGATACCACGTACTACACAGCGCCGAGCGAGGATTTCAGCCGCCCGGGTCAGATCTGGCACCCCGTCACCGGGAAGACTCATTTCCCCCTGTGGGACGCCTTGTCGATCACGTACCACGAGAGCGCCCCCGGCCATCATCTTCAGCTCGCCCAGATGATGTATCAAGCCGACTCGCTCACCCGCTTCCAGCGTCTCGGCGTGTCGATCTCCGGTCACGGAGAGGGCTGGGCCCTGTATGCGGAACGGTTGATGCACGAACTCGGCTACCTCGACGACCCGGTGAACGAGCTGGGGTGGCTCGCCGGTCAGGCGCTGCGTGCGGCGCGCGTCGCGCGTCGTCGTCGACATCGGTCTGCATTGTGAGATGCGAATTCCCAGCAACGAACGGTTCCACCCGGGAGACCGTTGGACGTCGGACATGGCGGTGCCGTTCCTGCTCGAGCGCACCGGCCAGCCGATCGAGTTCCTCTCCTCCGAGGTCGATCGCTATCTGGGCATGCCCGGCCAGGCCATCTCCTACAAGGTCGGAGAACGGGTCTGGCTCGAGGGTCGGGATCGGGCACGACGGCGTCTCGGCTCGAGCTTCGACCTCAAGCATTTCCACCAAGTCGTGCTCGACATGGGAGCAATGGGACTGGATCAGCTCAGTGCTGAACTCGACGCGATCGGCTCGCCCAGCGCTGCACCCCCTGCTTGATTGGGCGATTCGGGCAACCGCACGCACACGACAGTCTCACCCAGATCCCGCCACGCGACCGAGGAACCAGTCGACGAGGTGTTCGGCCGCCGGCTGGCTGTCAGCGACGTTACGCCGTGATTCCTCGATCAGTTGATCGGGCTTGATGCCGTACTTGAGCAGCTCGGCGGAACCGCCCTCGCTGTTGGCCCATCGCCGGATCATGGTCTCGTTCGCCTCTGGATGAAATTGGGTGCTGAAGCTGCGGCCCATCCGCCACGCCTGCGGCCCGACGGCACTGCGGGCCAACTCCAGTGACCCCGGTGGCAACGTGACGACGTCGTAGTGCCATTGCATCCACGGACCTTCAGCGATCACCTCGGGCATGTCGCTGACAACCTGACACCAGCCGATCTCGGGGTCGCCTGACCGCCCGACGGTTCCGCCCAAGGCGTGAGCCATCAGTTGGCTTCCGTAGCAGATGCCATAGATGGGCACGCCTGCATCGTGCGCGGTGCGGATCAACGTCGCCTCGGCGGAGACCGAGTCGGCGACGTGTGGCCAATACACGCTCCACTCGCTGCCGAGCGTCACCACCAGTTCGTGTCGGTCGAGACCCGGCCAGTCGCCGAGATTCTCGCGTTGACACTCGGTGAATGCGTACCCGTGATTGCGAAACCGCTCCACAACGAAGCCGCCATCGGTGTCAGCGGCATTGGCGATCAGCAGAGCGCGCATGGCACTACGGTACGCGCTGACATGCCGGCTCCGACGATTCCCAGTGCTGCAATCGATCGCGCCGCCGCGGCCGGTCGCGGCGTCGTCGTGCACACACCGGTGACCGGTTCGGCCGCGCTCAGCCAGCGGTTTGGCGGCGACATCGTGTTGAAGGCCGAGAACCTTCAGCGCACCGGCAGCTTCAAGATCCGCGGCGCAATGAACAAGTTGGCGGTGTTGGGCGACGAGGCCGCGAATGGTGTCACGGCGGGGAGCGCCGGAAACCATGCCCAAGCACTCGCCCTCGCCGCACGCCACGCGGCAGTGCCATGCGAGATCTTCGTACCGGCGGGTGCGCCGCTGTCGAAGATCGAAGCGTGTCGCGCCTACGGAGCGACGCTGATCGAAGGTGGTGACTCGCTCGACGAAGCGGTCGCCGCCGCCCGCGAGAGGGCGACCGAGGCCGGCATGGTGTTCTGCCATCCGTACGACGATGTCGATGTCATCGCCGGCCAAGCCACCCTCGGACGTGAACTGGTCGGCGACGTACCCGAACTCCGGCGCGTCATCGTCCCTCTGGGAGGAGGGGGACTGGCCTGCGGCATCGCCATCGCTGTGAAGGCCAACGACCCGACCGTGCAGGTGATCGGAGTGCAGGTCGCGGCATGCGCTCCCTACGCCCATCGTGCGCCACCGGCCGGGCCGGTCGTGACCCTCGCCGACGGAATCGCTGTGAAACGACCGGGCGAGATCACCCGTCCGCTCGTCGAGCAGTGGCTCGACGATGTTGTCGTCGTCGATGAGAACTCGGTCGCCGATGCCATGGTGTTGTTGATGGAGCGAGCCAAGTTCTTCGTCGAAGGCGCCGGTGCGGTTGGTGTAGCGGCCTTGTTGGCACAGCGAGTCGCCGTCGCACGGACGGGGACGACGTGTGTGGTGCTGAGTGGCGGCAACGTCGACCTCGGCGTCTTGCCCGGCTTGATCCGGCGTCACGAAACCCAGGCAGGCAGGCGATTGATCCTGTTCGCTCGGATCAGCGATCGGCCCGGTGGCCTGGCCCGGCTGTTGACATTGTTTGCCGAGCACGGCGCCAACCTGATCGACGTCGAGCATGTTCGCGAAGGCGTCGATCTCCACGTGCGCGAGACGGGCCTCCGAGTGGTACTGGAGATACGCGGCCGCGGCCACGCCGAGTCAGTAGTGCGCGCCGCCACCGACGCCGGCTACTCGATCGAGGTGATCAACCAGTAGCCCAGCTTTCTGATCACGTAGCGATGAACACGTTCTTCAGCTCCGTGTATGAGTCGAGCGCATGCATCGAGTGCTCGCGACCAAGTCCGCTCTGCTTGAACCCGCCGAACGGCGTGCTGTACCGAACCGAACTGTTCGAGTTGACGCTGATCGTGCCGGCTTCCATTGCCCGCACTACCCGTAACGCCGTCGCGCCGTCACCCGTCCACACCGAGCCGGAGAGTCCGTAGTCGCTGTCGTTGCAGATGCGGATCGCATCGGCTTCGTCGTCGAAGGGGATGACTACTGCCACTGGGCCGAAGATTTCGTCGCGACACACACTCGCGGTCGGGTCGGACGGTGTGGCGATCATGATCGGGTGCCAGTAGCCCGGACCCGACGGCGCGTCGCCGGTGAACACGGTGTCGAGACCGTCGCTGAAAGATTGCACCTGAGCCAGGTGCTGCGCAGTCACCAACGGCCCCATCGCCGTGGCGGCGTCCATCGGATCGCCAACCTTCCACTGCTTGGCGGCGTCGACGAACAGTTCGACGAATCGGTCGAATACGGTGCGCTGCACCAACACCCGGCTGCGCGCGCAGCAATCCTGCCCGGAGTTGTCGAACACCGCGCCGGGCGCGGCCGATGCGGCTTCCTCGAGGTCTGCATCGGCAAAGACGATGTTGGCGCTCTTGCCACCGAGTTCGAGGGTGACCCGCTTCACCTGTTCGGCGCAACCAGCCATGATCCGTTTGCCGATCGCTGTGGAACCGGTGAACGCAACCTTGCGCACGTCGGGGTGGTCGACAAATCGCCAACCGACCTCGTCGCCGCTGCCGACCACGACGTTGAGCACACCGTCGGGGATGCCCGCCTCGAGCGCCAACTCGCCGAGCCGCATCGTCGTCAGCGGGGTGATCACGGCCGGCTTCATCACCGCGGTGTTGCCCGCAGCCAGCGCCGGGCCGATCTTCCACGACGCCATCAGCACCGGGAAGTTCCACGGAGTGATCAACCCGACGACACCGAGCGGTTCATGAAAGGTCATGTCGACCCCACCGGCGACCGGAATGGTCGAACCGGTGTGCTTGTCGATCGCTCCAGCGAAGTAGTGAATGACATCCGCGGCGGCAGCGGCACACCACGTGCTGTTCCCGATCGGCATGCCCATGTTGGCTGTTTCCAACCGGGCAAGTTCATCGGCGTGGTCGGCGATGGTGTCGGCAAAGCGGCGCATCAAGCGGGCTCGGTCGGCCGGTGCGACCGCCCGCCAAGCCGGTGCCGCCTGCCGGGCACGAGCAATCGCGGTGTCGGCCTCGTCGCGGCCGGCGAGAGTTATGTCGCGCAACGGCGATTCGTCGGTGGGATTAATCAAACTGATGGATTTGGACACAGTCGGCAGGGTAGCCGTCACTCGGGCAGTTGTGAACGGTCAACGGTGAGCTCGTGGAGTCGATGGTTGATTGCCACGAGGTGACGTTGAACGTCGCCATACACGTCGAAGAACTCCGTGTAACGATCGTGGGTTTCCGGTGAGCAAGCGCTCGCCCGCGTCGGCGAACGACTGCTCGATCGTCTTGCCGTGG
>JANNHY010000298.1:0-2231 GCA_031404635.1 Ilumatobacteraceae bacterium | reverse complement strand
CGATGGAGTCGCGCGTGGTACCGGCAATGGGGCTGACGATTACACGTTCCTCACCAGTTAATTTGTTTAATAAGCTGGATTTACCCGCGTTTGGCTTGCCCACGATGGCGATCTTAATGCTGTCACCAACGACCGGCAGTTCAACTGGAAGGTGCTGCTCGAGAACTACTCCGAGAACTACCACACGCCGTTCGTGCACCCCGAGATCGACACCAGTTCCAGTGAGGATTACCCGATGGTCTCTGACGGGATGGTGTCGTACGCCTGGGACCGGCCGCTGCGCCCGAGTGGTTCGCGTGTCGACGAGATCCGTTCGACCATGCTGCCCGGCGAGCCGGGTTGGGACGAGCTGGCATCGGTGCCGATGGACGGGCCATACGGCGTCGGTGGCTATCTGACGGTGTGGCCGAACCTGATGATGAACGTGTTCCCCGGCGCGTTCTTGGCGATGTGGATGGCCCCGGTCGACGCAACGACGACCAGAGTCGAACGGCGGTTGTTCATCCGGCCGGAGATCGATGGCACGACCCGCGACTCGATCGTTGCCGCGCATCGACGCGTGCACGACCAAGACGTCGACATCTGCACCAGAGTGCAGCGATCGCACAACGCCGGTGTCGACGCCGACGGCGTTCTGGCCACCGTCGAAGAACGCGGCGTGTACTTCGTGCATCAGCACCTGCGGAGCCGGTTGAAGGTATGATCATACATATGATATGATCAGCCCATGGCTGCGACCAGGATCACGATAACCGTCGACGACGACGTCCTCGAGGAATTGAAAAGTCGCGTCGCCCCAGGTCAGGTGTCGAGCTACGTCGTCGAGGCGTTGCGCGCCCGGCTGCAGCGCGACCCGATTCTGGAGTTGCTCGACAAGCTCGACGAGATGTACGGACCACTGACCGACGAGCAGATCGCCGAGGGAGAGCAATGGGTGACGGAAGCGAGGAAACGATTGTCCTTGACGCTGGAGCGGTCATCGGACTCTCCCGCAACAACCAAACCCTGAGGGCAAGGTTTCGATTCGCGCAGCGGATCGGCATGAACCTGCGTGTCCCGATGGTGGTCGTCGCCGAGACCGTTCGGGGCAACGGTCCACGCGACGCCCCGGTCAACCTCGTGCTCGCCCAGACGTCGCCACAGCATCCGTTGACCGAAGAGATCGCCCGCTCTGCGGGTCAACTCCTCGGTGCCGCCCGGTCCTCATCGACGGTCGATGCGCTCGTGGTCGCCGAAGCGATCGACTGTGCCCCGGCGATCATCTTGACGTCCGATCCGACCGACCTTCGCCAACTGCTCGGCGATCATCACGGAGTGACCGTCGAACCGATCTGACCAACCGCAGTGGTCGAGAAGTGGGGTCGCGTGCAACCACGTCGGTAGCGTGCGACCACACTTCGCCGTGTGGGTCGACGCGAGGGGTCAACCGGCGCGGCGGGCACCCTTGCCGCGGGCCAGCTGCTTCTTGTGTTCGATGAAGTCGACGAGCACGTAGTCGCCAAGGGTCTCGGGTGTGGTGAAGAAAGCGCGGCCGCGGTTGATCGACGTCAGCTTCTCGATGAACGACTTGAGGTAGCTGTTGGCGTCGAGCATGAACGTATTGATACGGATGTTGTCCTTGGTGCAGCGCACCACCTCGCGCAGCGTGGCTTCAATCGTCTCCGGCACCGGCGGGTAGTTGAAGAACACGTCGCCGTGTTGGGTGATGTGCGCGGTCGGTTCGCCGTCGGTGATCATGATGATCTGCTTGGTGCCGGTCTGCTTGGCGAGCAGGTGGCGGGCCAGCAGGAACCCGTGCTGCATGTTGGTGCCGTAGACGAAATCCCACGACACCTCGGGAAGCTGGGCAGCGGTAAGGCTGCGAGCCGTCTCGCTGAACCCGACGATGCCCATGTAGTCGCGGGGGAACTGCGAGGTGATCAGCGAGTGCAACGCCATCGCCACCTTCTTGGCCGGCAGGAAGTTGTCGCGCATCGGCATCGACAGCGACAAGTCGAGCATCAACACCGTCGACGACCTGGTGAGGTGCTCGGTGCGCTCGATCTCGAAATCGTCTGGCGATAGCTGCACAGGTGTACCCGTGCCGTTACGCCGCAGCGCGTTGCGGATGGTCTTGTGCAGATCGAGGTTGAACGGGTCGCCGTACTCGTACTGCTTGGTCTCGTATGTGCGCTCAACGACCTGACCGAGGTGTTCGCCGCAACCGAGTTCAAGGCGTTCGCCGGCGCGGC
>JANNHY010000297.1:0-4904 GCA_031404635.1 Ilumatobacteraceae bacterium | reverse complement strand
GCCGCTCAGCTGGCGACACCGGAGAAGCCGGGGTGACACCCACAGCAAGCCGTGGCTCGGTAACCTCTCCGGCTCGTGGAGCGGAGCGAGTGGCCCGACGATGACGCGGTTGGTGCCGGCGCGTATCCGCCGGCGCCGGTTCCACCGCACGAGCGCACCTGGCGCCATCCATCCGAGATGGGCAGGGCGATGTGGGCGCACACCGAGCCGCCGCTCACTATCGGCCGCGGGCTGCTTGTCACGACCGGGGCGATCGGCGGGCTGTTGTCACTCGCCGTGCTGTGGGCGATGTTGCCATCCGCCGGGCGAGGTGGCGTGGCTGCACCCACCGTCGTCACCAGTTTCGCCAACGACCCGCCGGGCGCGACCGTTACCGGCCGCGCCGATACCTTCGTGGCGACATCGGTCGAACTTCGCCTGACTTCGACCACGATGCGTGCCGGGCCTGTCAACGTCTCTGCGCCAGAACAGAGCACCACGACCACCCTCGAGCTCCCGCAGCCGACAGTCAGCATTCGGCGCACCAACTTCGAGTCGGCTCCGGTCGCCGTGGGCATTGACGACTCGCTGGTCATCACCACAGCCCGCGCCGTGAATGGACGCACGGTCATCACCCTGACCGGCGCCGACGGCCGGCCTCACGACGCAACGGTCGTCAAGGTCGATCCCGACCTCGGGCTGGCGCTGCTGTCGGCAGACACCGCGTGGTTCGCCGGTTCGTACAGCATCGGCCCGGCGGTCAACGCCGGTGACGTGGTCATCGTGCGCAGCGCAGAACCGACGTCGGCCAACGTCAGCATCGACGCCGACGGCCATCTCGTTCTCGACACCTGGGGAGCATCGATGGCCGAAGGAACGCCGGTCGTCAACGCCGATGGACTGTTGGTCGGGATGTGCAGTCGCGGAGCATCAGGCCCGGAGTTGGTCAGCGTGGCCGACGTCGCGGCGATGCTGCCGGCTCCCCAGCCGGCGCAGCCTGTCGCCTGGTTGGGAGTTCATGTCGTCGATGGCGCTCAGGGCATGCCGACAATCGATGGCGTCGAAGCTACCGGACCGGCCGCCGCAGCCGGGATTGTCGCCGGCGACATCATCACTGCTGTCGATGGTGTCGCTGTCGGCGGTGCCGATCAGTTGAAAGCGGCCATTGATCAGCATGCACCCGCCGATGTCGTCGCCTTGACCATCACCCATGCCGACCAAACCTCGGGCGAGGTCGCGGTCACGCTGGGCACCGCACCCTCAGTGTGAACGACATGGCAATGTAGACAGTCAGCGTGCGGCGCGCCTGCGTTGCGCCCGCCGTACGGCTCGCCAGACACCAATGCCGACTGCGACCAGGCCGGCGGCAAGGCCGCTGAGGGTGATCTCCTGACGGCGCTTCGGACTGACCATCGTCCACCATTTGGCCTCGGTTCCCTCGACGTAGGCCTGCTCGTTTGTCACCGTCGGCGTCCAGCCCTCGGCCTTCAACCGATCGTTGGCCACCAGCCACGACCACCGGGTGTAGCTGCGCAGGCCCGGCGGGATCGGGCCGCGCTGGAATCGCCAGCGAAGGTTGCCGATTACCTCGGTCACTCGATCAGGCAACTTGAGGCGCGGCACGGCGCCGGCCAGGGCGCGGACCCGCTCGCCGGGCACCCAACCATCCGGGGCGACGTTGTAGACGCCGTCGAGGTGGTGCTCGGCAGCGAGCACAACGGCTGAGGCGAGATCGTCGAGGTGGAGGAACTGCGCAGGAGGATCGTCCTCACCGAATCGTTGCCCCATACCCGCGGCGAGTGCCGCGGCGAGCCCACTGGTGCCATCGGCGGCCATGGCCACGGCCGGGCGCAAGACGGTGACCGTACGCCCAGGGACAGCGAGCCGCCATTCGTCGGCCAGTTGCTCGACGGCGCCGAGTTGGCGGGCGTAGACGAACTCGACATCGGGTCGCAGCACGGCTTCCTCGGTGATCGGGACAGGGTTGTTGGCCCATGCCCCGTAGACCATCGCCGACGAGACGAGCACGAGATGTCGCGCCTGGCGGGCCTCGACAAGCGCTGCGGTAACGCCTTCGATCGCACTTTGACGCCGACGGGCACGGGCGTCGGCATCGGCGGATGCCAACCAGATGACGACCTCGCTGTCGCCGACCTCACCGTGGGCGAGATGGGCGCTGCCATGCAGGCGCTGCAGCACACGCTGACCAAGAACATCCGAGCCATCGCTCACCCAAACCGAGGTCGTCGTCGAGGCGACAGTCATCACGACGGACGCTACCGCCGACGTAGGCCGTAGGCTCGCGTTCATGGCTGACGGACCAGGGTCCGAGAACCCGTTCGAGAACCTTCCGATGTTCGGCGACCTGGCACGGG
The DNA here is from genome assembly GCA_031404635.1 of Ilumatobacteraceae bacterium. Classification (GTDB taxonomy): domain Bacteria; phylum Actinomycetota; class Acidimicrobiia; order Acidimicrobiales; family Ilumatobacteraceae; genus JAENVT01. The sequence continues at coordinate 2,550 of JANNHY010000297.1, read as the reverse complement.
CATTGTCCGGTCAGGGTCCGCTCAATTGGGATGCCGCACGGCAGTTCGCCGGTCTGGCCGCCACCGGTGGCGCTGCCGAAGTCAACATCGATCCGGCCGTGCGCATCAAGCTTGGTGAGTTGGCCCAGATCGCCGAGCTGCACGTGCGCGACCTGACCGGTTTCGACGGCCCATCACCCGAGGTCGTTCCGGTCGCGTCCGGTGCTTGGGCGCAGCGCACGCTCGAGGCCTATCGTCCGCTGTTCACCGAGCTGGCCACCTCGCTCGGCCAGCCGGCCCCGCCGGGCGCCGAAACCGACGCTCATCTCGACGCCGACCCGATCATGGCGATGATGGCCAACCTCAGCAAGATGATGGCTCCGTCGATGATGGGTATGGCCGTCGGCTCGATGGTCGGGCGGATGTCGACCCAGGCGTTCGGGCAATACGACCTGCCGATTCCGCGGCAGGACACCAGCATCACGGTGCTGCCCGGCAACATCGATCGCTTCGCCGACGAGTGGAGCATCTCCGCCGACGAGATGCGGATGTGGGTACTTGCCCAAGAACTCACCGGCCATGCCCTGTTCTCGATCACCTCGCTGCGCGAGGATTTTGCTTCGCTGGTCCGTCGCCACGTCGCCGCCTTCCGACCCGATCCCGAAGCGATCGCCGAGAAGCTCACTTCGCTCGAGACCGACGATGCCGATCCGATGCAGGCCATGCAGTCGGTGTTCAGCGACCCTGCCGTGCTGCTGGGCGCTGTGCAATCACCGGAGCAGCGCCAACTCGAGCCGTCGCTCGACGCCGCCGCGGCAGCGGTGATCGGTTACGTCGACTACATGGTCGACGGGGTGTCGGTGCGGGTCATCGGCGGTGACGCCCTGCGGATCGCCGAAGCGGTCAGGCGGCGCCGGGTCGACCACACGCCCGACGATCTGTTCGTCGAGCGCCTGCTCGGATTGCGCCTCACCCACCATCAGGTACAGCGCGGCAAGAACTTCGTCGGCGGGGTTGTCGATCGTGTCGGAGAGCCCCGGCTCAGCGTGCTTCTCGCCCGCCCGAAGGCCCTCCCGACCCCGGCCGAGATCGACGCGCCGGGTTTGTGGGTGGCCCGCCTCGAACTGGCCGGCGACTAGCCGCGCCCTTTGCCGGTCTGCCGTGCGATCGGGCTCGCGAGGCCTGGGTGTACAGCACCAGGGCTAGAACGCCGACCAACCCGACGGTCAAGAAGGCGATGCGCCCGGGGAATGTCACGAGTACGGGGATCACGCCGGCCATCGCCCACGACAGTTGGAATCGGGTCTCGAAATTGGCAAAGGCTCGACCTTGGTTGGCGTCAGGGGCGTCACGTTGGACGATCGAGTCGAAGGCCATCCGACCGATCGCCGATGCCAGGTTGACAACGGCTGCCAGGACGATGGCCGCGCCGACCCCGCCGAACACCGCCGCGCCGATGCCGGCAACGGCAGTCAGGACGATCGCGGTGGTGAGCATCAATTCCTCGCGCAGCCGGCTGCGCAGCGGCGAGGCGAGACCGTTCCCGATCATCAGCCCCGCCGTCGAGGCACCGATCACGGCTCCGATCCAGATGTTGCTGTAACTGTTTTCGCGCAGCCAGAACAGCAATTCGAAAAACAGAAATCCGATGCCGGCACGGATCAGGCTCATCGCCACCGCCGCCGATCGCAATGACGCAAGGCGCAACTCGATCAGCTCCGCCCGCTGTGCCGCCGAGGCCGCTACCACGCCTCGCGGTAGCCCATCGGCCGTGACGACCGCAGCAGCGAACATGGCGATACCGAACAGCAGCGACAGCTTCGGCGAGATCGCCGCCAGCGCACCGGCCGGCACCGCGGCCAGGGCGCCGATCGCCCCGGAGATCAGCCCGAGTTTGGAGTTGGCCTCGACCAGTTCGGTCTTGCTCTTCACGACCGTCGGGATCACCGCCGAACGCGACACGCTGTAGGTCTTCTGCAAGACCATCACGCCGAACGACAGCGGGAACAACAGCAGGTCGTCGAGATGAAAGATCATCGTCACGAACAGCAGCGCCCGACCGACAGCGGTGAGTTGGATGATCAGCCGCCGGCCGCCGGGCGCCCTGTCGATGAACGGGCCGATCAACGGGGCGACGACGGCGAACGGGGCAAAGCTGACCAGCAGATAGAGCAGCACCTTGCTGCGCGCTGCGTCGGGACTGATCGAGAAGAACAACGACCCGGCGAGCGACACAACCATCGCCACATCACCTGCCGTCATCAAGGCGTGGGTACGTGCCAGCCGCCTGAATGGCGACACGATCGTGCCCGGCGGTGGTGACGAAACAGGATGGCGCCGGCCATTGGACACGCTGGCATGGTAGGGCCACCCCGCTCCTGCCCGAGTGTCCGCCGACCCGAGCACCTTTGTGGAGTGTTTCAGGCCACCCCGGGCGGGCGCCGAACACTCCACACGGTTATTCCCTTGCGAACTTGTAGCCCAGACCGCGATAGGTGATGATGCGCGTCGGGCTGGTCGGCTCGGGTTCGACCTTGGCGCGCAACCGTTTGATGTGCACATCGAGGGTCT
>JANNHY010000296.1:0-4089 GCA_031404635.1 Ilumatobacteraceae bacterium | reverse complement strand
TCGACGAGCGTCTGCACGTTCCAGCGATGCCCGCCGTCGTCGAGTAGGGCGTAGCCGATGCAGAAGCCGATGCCGAGCCGGCGCGCTTCGTCGAACAACGGTTGCGTCGCGGCGTTGGGCATCGAGCGCTCGTACCAGTGGTCGGCCTCGGAGATGTCGTCGATGAACCAGCGTGGGAAGAACGTCGTCAACGCCAGTTCGGGGTACACCACCAACTCCACGCCGTGCCGTTCGGCCTGATGGAGCAGATTGATCATCCGCGCCACGACCTGCTCGCGACTGTGGTCGCGCTGCACCGGCCCGAGCTGCGCGCCAGCGACGGTGAGGATTCGTGACACTGGCGCACCTCCCTGGGCGTGATGTACAAATCGTAAAGCTACCGGGCGGGCCGATCGCCGAGGCACACCTCACGACTGGGGCAGGCACCGTTGACCGAGGGCGGCGAATTCGGCAGCCTCCTCGGGGGCCAACTGCTCACGATCGAAGAAGCCTTTCAGTTGCGCATCGGTCTTGCCGTCGAAGAACGCATCGACGACGCACTCCGCGGTCTGCTGGTCGAGGCCGCCGTCTTCCAATTGCCTCACCAGCGAGTCACGCGCCTCGTCGCGCGGCGGTGAACCGCAGCTCGCAACCGCAGCGACCAGCGCGATCAGGAGCCAGTGCAAGTGCCGGCGTCGCATCAGCGCCCGAGGCCATGGTCGATGACATTGCGGGTCACCTGGGCGACCAGCGGGTCGCCGGCCAGGCCGAACACCCAATCGGTCGTGCCGATCGTGACCACCTCGCCACCGTCGTCTCCGAACGGACGGCAGGTCAACATGACCGCATTGCCGTTGCGACAGCGGGCCAGCGTGTCGGCATCGACCCGACCGTGGAGTCGCGAGGCTATGAACTCGAGGTCACCCTGATCGTCGAGGGCGGCGATCGACGCCGGGTATTCTCCCATCGCCAGGTTCGACGACGGGGTGAACGCCACCACCTCGATTTGGTCGGGCGTGCCGTCGCCTCCCGCCGCCACCGGCAACTGGTAGTCGTCGAACGCCAACCGGCAACCGACGGTCTCGTAGCCGACCACACCGTCGCCGGCGCCGAGCAGGTCGCCGTACCGCAACCCCGTGCCGGCGAACATCCAGTGGTCGTTGCGGTAAACGGTGAAGGCCCCCGAGCCACGCGGCGTGGCCGCACCGAAGCGGCTGTACAAGCCATACGCCGAGCCGGCGCCGAGCAGTGCCGTCTCCGGCCACCCGACCAGCGGGTCGCACCACATCCCGGTCATCGTCGCCCCCGCCTCGGTGCCGACCACCGGGTCGGTTTCGTGGGCGCGGTACTTGTGACACACCATCGCTCGGCCTTGGTCCTCCAGGCGGACCTGCCAGAACATGGTGTTGCCCGACAGGCTGACATAGTTTCCACGGCGACGAATGTGTTGCTCGATCGCCAACCGCTGCCCGGCCGACCAGTACTCGTCATGGCCGACGCCGAGCACGAGGTCGTAGCCGTCAACGATCTCGGGGCCAGAATCGGGACCCGTGTCGAGATCGCTCGACACCGCATAGTCGAACTCCATGCCTTGCGCCTCGGCCCATTCGACGAAGCGCCGTTCGTAGGTGAACCAACCGGCCGAACCCATGAAACCCGGATAGCCGTTGGCGAATCGGTACTGCTGGTAGACCAGTCCGTCGACGTCGGGTTCCTCGCCGCGGTACACCGGCCGAGACTTGCGATCGTCGCGCTCGGTCGAGGGACGCAGCAGCATCCCCCGCCCGAACGGCCTGGCGAACGACACCCGCTTGCCGCCCGTGTACAGACTTCGGCCACCCCAACTGTTGTACGCGTTGTAGGTGTTCGTGGCCAGCACCAACAACGTTCGGGCGCGCTGCCCGCCGGCGCGGACGACGAAGCCGGCGTACCCCACTGCGCGATCGGCGGGCGTATCGCCAGCGGTGAGGGTGACGAGGTAGAACCCGCTTCGCCACTCATCGCCGATCGAGACGGTCACCGCGGCCGGCCACCCGCACCCGTGGGCGTCGGCATCGGCAGGCGTCTGGTGCTCGGCACCGGGGAGATCGTTGGCGCTCCACACCAACTGGCGGGCAGCGCCCCAACGATGGATCTCGATGTCGTAGCGATCGGCTCGGCAGGAGGTGTGTAGCGCAAGCGTGGCGCCGGCTGCGTAGCTGAGCGCATCGCAATAGGCCTCGACGGCGTCGTAGCGAGTGATGTCGTCGGTCATCGACGGCCACCGTAGCCCGGCATCGTTCGAGGGCGCCGGGCTACACCGTGGCAGAATTCAGCCGTGCCGTTGCATCCCCAGGTGGAATCACTGCTCGCTCAAATGGCCGAACTCGGCGAGCCTCCACTCGAGGCCTGTAGCCCGGCGCAGGCGCGCGAGATCCGCGCCAAGCGCCAGCGCCCATCGACGGAGCCGATCCACCACGTGCGTGATGTCGACGCCGATGGGGTGCCGGCACGCTTGTACCGGCCCGACGATCGCGACGACCTCGGTCTGCTGGTGTTCCTGCACGGCGGTGGGTGGGTGATCGGCAATCTCGAGACCCAAGACAACCTGTGCCGCATCCTGGCCAACAGCAGCGGTCACGCCGTGCTCGGTGTCGACTACCGGTTGGCGCCCGAACACCCCTACCCGGCCCCTTTGGAGGATGCAGTCACGGCGACACGATGGGCGCACGCCAAGGCGGCGACGCTCGGTTGTTCACCCGATCGTCTGGCGATCGGCGGCGACTCGGCAGGGGCCAATCTCGCCATCGTCATCGGCCACCTCGGCCCGGTGCCACTGCATTACCAGTTGCTCGTCTACCCGGTCACCGACCTCACCCGCAGCTTCGCGAGCCACACCGAGAACGCTGCCGGCCCGCTGCTGACCGCAGCGGCGCTGGACTGGTTCATCGGCCACTACCTCGGCGGTGGCGTCAACAGCTTGACCGACCCGCGGGTGTCGCCGCATTTCGCGACCGATCATGTCGTTGCCGCCTCGCCGGCGACGTTGATGATCACCGCCCAGTACGACCCACTGCGCGACGAGGGCGACGCCTATGCGGCACGCCTCGCGTCGCTCGGTGTGCCCACGAGCCACGTGCGCTTCGGTGGCATGTACCACGGGTTCTTCTCGTTCGCCGATTTTCTCGACGATGCCCTGGCCGCGAACCACCTGGCCGGCAAGGCACTCGGCCGCGCCCTCAGCCGCTGAGCGCGACCGCCCGCTGGAACACCGCGTCGAGCATCGGCTCGGTGAGGCGACCGGTGAAGGTGTTCTGTTGGCTGGGGTGGAACGAGCACAACAGGCGCAGGCCGTTCGGCGCGACGACCTCGACGCCATGGCCGAACCTCGGACGCGGCCGCACACCGAACTCGGCGCACGCTGCCTGATAGGCGAAGGCGCCGAGACAAACCACGACGCGCACCTCGGCCAGCAACTCCAACTCGCGTTGCAGAAATGGGCGGCAGCGGGTGCGTTCTTCGGGCAACGGCTTGTTGTCGGGCGGGGCACACTTCACCACGGCGGTGACCCATGCGCCGGTCAACGACAACCCGTCGTCGATCGACACCGATATCGGCCGGTTGGCCAAGCCGGCCCGGTACATCGCCCGGTACAGCCAGTCGCCGGATCTGTCGCCGGTGAACACCCGTCCGGTGCGGTTGGCGCCGTGAGCTGCGGGGGCGAGGCCGAAGACCAGCACCTTGGCCCGCGGATCTCCAAAGCCCGGTACGCCGCGACCCCAATACTCCTGGTCGCGGAACGCGGCCCGCTTCTCGACGGCCACCTGCTCACGCCAGGCGACCAGCCGCGGGCAGCGTCGGCACGAACTCACATCGGCGGCGAGGTGAAGGGGCGAATCCACGGTTTGCACACTAAGTACTTGCCGGCATAAATATGAGCACGTAATTACGATCACGTAAGGATGAGTCACTGGTAACGTATCGTCTTCCCCGAGAGGGGGTTCCGATGCCCAGAAAGAGCCCGTACGTGCTGGACTTAAGCCGGGAACAGCGGCGTGAACTCGAAGCGCGAGCTCGCAGATATACGTTGTCGTATCGGGACGTGGTACGCGCCAAAATTGTCCTCATGGC
>JANNHY010000295.1:0-20771 GCA_031404635.1 Ilumatobacteraceae bacterium | reverse complement strand
ATGCTCCAGAGCGTTATTGAATACGCAAAACCCTTCTTCGTTCCGAACCGGTCCATTAGCCTGCCGACAAACAAACCACACCCTGCAGGTCTACGGCGAGAAGGTCATGCCCGCCGTGGCCGAGGCCGTGAAGGCCAGGGCGTGAGTGCTCGAACCGTCGGGTTCGGAGCGCCGGAGCGTCTTCGCAAGCTGATCATGTTCCCGCTCTCGTTCGTCTTCGTAGCAGCCGTGTGGGAGGGATACAAAGCAATCGGGCCGGAGAACGGTGGCACGGTACTCGGCATGCGATTGCTGCCGCGCACGGCTGACCGGGCGATGCCCCATGTCTGGGAGATGGCGTCGCGACTCGGGCGCTCAGAGGTTCGTGGAGGTAAGGAGACGATCTTGTCGGTCGTTGCCTCGGCGACGTGGTACTCGCTCAGGGTGTCGTTTGCCGCCTTCGTTATCGGTGCCCTGCTCGGGATTGGGGTGGCGGTGCTGATGGCCCGCTTCCGACTCATGGAACGGGCGTTGATGCCGTACCTCATCGTTTCGCAAACCGTGCCGATCATCGTGCTCGGCCCGCTGATCATCGGCTTGATGGCCTACGGCGGCCGCGACCTCGTCTCCAAGACGTGGATCGCGGCGATCATGCTCGGAGTGTTCTTGGCGTTCTTCCCGGTCGCTGTCGCCACGCTGCGCGGGCTGCAATCCACACCTCCGGCAGCCATGGAGTTGATGGATTCCCTTGCTTCGCCGTGGTGGCGCACGCTTCTGAAACTGAGGTTTCCCGCCGCCGTGCCGCACATCGCCCCGGCGTTGCGGCTCGCCGGCGCCGCCGCTGTGGTGGGCGTCGTGGTAGCGGAGATCTCGCTCGGCGTGCCCGCCGGTGTCGGCCGCCTGATCCTGTCGTATGGCCAAGAAGCGTCGACCGATCCGCCGAAGTTGTACACCGCCGTGTTCGGAGCCGCTGTCCTCGGTCTGGTGATGGCGACGGTCGTCGCCTTGATCGATCGGCTGATGATGCGCGGGCATCCGCCGGAAGGAACCTGATGGACACCACCGCCGAGAGTGACGTCGCCGTGCGGGTCCGCGGAGTCTCCAAGGTGTTCAATCGCGGCGCCGGGAACCAGGTCGATGCCCTGGTCGACATCGATCTCATCGTCCACAAGGGCGAGTTCGTCTCACTGATCGGGCCATCGGGCTGTGGCAAATCGACGCTGTTGAGGTTGGTCGCCGACCTCATCGAGCCGACAAGTGGAGAGCTGGTGGTCAATGGCAAGCCTGCGCACCAGGCCCGTCTCGATCAGGAGTACGGCATGGCGTTCCAGCAGAGCGGGCTGTTCGACTGGCGCACGGTCGAGCGCAACATCGAGTTGCCGCTCGAACTCAAGGGTTGGGGAAAGGATCGCCGTCGGGCACGCAGCACCGAGATGCTCGCCCTGGTGAAGCTGTCCGAGTTTTCTTCGCACATGCCCTGGCAACTGTCCGGCGGTATGCAGCAACGAGTGGCCATCGCCCGGGCACTTTCTGCTCACCCCGAGTTGTTGCTGATGGACGAACCATTCGGCGCTCTCGACGAGATGACTCGTGAGCACATGCAGGCCGAGCTGCTGCGAATCTGCAGCGAGACGGGTACGACCGTGCTGTTCGTGACTCACTCGATCCCCGAGGCTGTCTACCTGGCCGATCGGGTCGTCGTGATGTCACCTCGTCCTGGCCGGATCACCACGGTGGTCGACGTCGGCCTCGGCCGCGACCGCTCCGAATTGACCCGCGAGGCGAGCGACTTCTTCGACAGGGTCACCGAGGTACGCGAGGCACTGCGCGGCACGCGTGTCGGCGATGCAATCAAGGGATTAGAGGACCGATGAGCACGGCAGCGCGCACGCGCGGCAGCCTGGCGATCGTGTTGCCGCCCGTTGTGTTCGGCGTGCTGTTCGTCGCTCTCTGGCAGGCGTGGGTGGAGATCAAGGACGTGCAGCCGTTCGTCATTCCCAAGCCGACTGCGATCGTCGAGTCGCTGTTCGACAACCCGGGCCTCGTTACCAAGGCGTGCGTGGTAACCGGCGTCAACGCATTCGTCGGCTTGATGGGTGGCGCGATGTTCGGCTTCGTCGCCGCTGTCTTGACCAATCGCTTTCGCCTGGTCGCCGAATTGGTTTACCCGCTTGCAGTGACCGTGGCGGCGATCCCGGCCGTGGTCATCGTCGGCGTGCTCAACAACATGTACGCCCTCGACAGCCAGATCGGGCGGCGAATCATGGTCACCATCGCCGTCTTCTTCATCGTCTTCGTTCAGGTCACCAAGGGCCTGTTCCACAACGACGCGACGCAGATGGAGTTGATGCAGTCGTATGCGGCCAGTCCCCGCCAAGTGCTCGTCAAGGTACGGGTGCCCAATACCATGCCGTTCCTCTTCACCGCCATCCGTACCTCCGCGCCGGTCGCCGTGATCATCGCCCTTGTCAGCGAGTATTTCGGTGGCACCCAGGACGGACTCGGCAGCAAGATCTCCGGCACGCTCAATGGCTCGAACAAGGCCCTCGGGTTCGCCTATGTCGTCGGCGGATCGATCGTTGGGCTGTTGTTCTTCGCTGGCTCTAGTCTCGTTGAATACCTCGTCGTCCCGTGGCAGCGGCGCCGGCGATCCGAGTGAGAACCAACATCAACAACAAGGGGGAGAAGATGGAAAAGAACCGAGTGATCAAGGCGACAGCCGCTTTGGGGCTTGCTGCGTTGCTAGTCGCCGCGTGCGGTGACGATGAGACGACGCCGGACGGTGCCTCGTCGGGCGGCGCAGGTCTGACCGTCGACGTGTCGAAGTGCACAGCACCGACCGGCGCGACGGTGAAGCTGCAGCTGCAGTGGGTCACCCAGTCGCAGTTCGCCGGCTACTACGCGGCAGTCGACAACGGCTTCTACGAAGATGCGGGGCTCGCCGTCGAAATCGTCGAAGGCGGCGTCGACATCCCGCCGCAGAAGACATTGGCCAGCGGCGCCGTCGACTTCGCCATCTCGTGGGTGCCCAAGGCGCTCGCCGAACGTGAAGCCGGCGCCAAGGTCACCAACATCGCCCAGGTCTTCCAGCGCAGTGGCACCCTGCAGGTCAGCTTCAAGGACAAGAACATCACCTCGGCCAAGGACTTCAAGGGCAAGAAGATCGGCAACTGGGGCTTCGGCAACGAGTACGAGATCTTCGCTGCATTGTCGAAGGAGGGCCTAGATCCGGCCAAGGATGTCACCCTGCTGGGCCAGAACTTCGACATGAACGGGCTGCTCTCCGGCGAGATCGATGCCGCAGAGGCCATGACCTACAACGAATATGCCCAGGTGCTGGAGGCCAAGAACACAGCGACCGGCGCGCTGTACACGCCGGACGACCTCAACGTCGTGTCGTACGAGAGTGAAGGCGTCGGGATGTTGCAGGACGCCATCTGGGCCGACGAGGCCCGCCTCGCCGATCCCGCATATTGCGGTCAGGCGATCGCCTTCGTCAAGGCGTCGCTCAAGGGTTGGGCGTTCTGCCGCGACAACGCCGAGGCTTGCCGCGACATGGTCGTCAGCAAGGGCTCGAAGCTCGGGGCCACCCACCAGCTGTGGCAGATGAACGAGATCAACAAGCTGATCTGGCCATCGACGATCGGTGTCGGCGTGATCGACCAGGCGGCATGGGATCGCACGGCCAAGATCGCCAGCGAGACGAAGAATCTCGACGGTCAGACGGTGCTGACCAAGGCGCCCGACGCAACCTCGTACACCAACGACATCGTCAACGAGGCGATCAAGCAGTTGAAGGCCGAGAGTATCGACGTCAATGGCTCGAGCTTCGCGCCGATCACCGTCACCCTGACTGAGGGTGGCGTCTGACCGAATCGTCGAGATCCAATGCGGAAGGGCGGGTCGCCTCGGCGGCCCGCCCTTCTCGCGTCGTACAGTGGGCGCCGTGGATCTTCGTCGTGCTATGGAGCAGTGGCTTCGTCGCCGCCAGGTACGCCACGGCCGACACCGGCCCACTGACGTTCCTCGGGGTCCGGATGGTGTTGGCCGCCGCCGTCCTGGCGATCGTGGCGGCGCTGCGCACCGCGCCTCGCGTCGAACGCCAACTCGTGCCGTGGGTCGCATTGGCAGGGCTCGGTATGCACGTGCTGTACCTCGGCGGCGTGTTCGTGGCGATCGACCGAGGGCTGCCCTCGGGAGTCAGCGCCCTGATCGCCGGGCTGCATCCGGTGCTCACCGCGTTGGCCTCGCGCCGCGTGCTCGGCGAACGTTTGATCCGCCTGCAGTGGATCGGTGTCGGGCTGGGTTTCGCCGGCGTGATCGCCGTGGTCGTCGATCGCCTGCTGACCCACTCCACCGGTGTGACGCTGATGACGATGGGCGCCTCGGCGATCAGCGTTCTCGGCATGGCCGGCGGCACGCTGGTGCAGCGCAAGAAGTGTTCGACGATGCCGCTTCTTTGGGGAACGGTCGTGCAATACGGCACGGCAGCGGTCGTGCTGCTGTTGCTCGCTTCGCTTTGGGAGCACATCGACTTTGGCATCACCGGCCGGTCGCTGTTCGCCCTGGTGTGGGCGGTGGTGGTCCTGTCGATTGCCGCAGTGCTGGTCATGCTGTGGCTCCTGCAGCGCCGAGCAGCGTCGCAGGTGACGAGCTTGTTCTTCCTCACGCCGGCGTTGAGCGCTGTCGAAGGGGCCGTGCTTTTCGATGAACGGCTCGGTGTGCTGGCCCTGACCGGATTGGTGATTTCGTTGCTCGGTGTCGCCTTTGTCACCCGCACGGCGATATAACGTTAGGCGTGCAGGTTGGCAACGAGGCCACCAGGCGCGGGAGGAGGTGCCCATGACGGACACCGTAGAGCGCCCGGCTGGGCGCGAGGCCGAGACCATTACACGTGTCGTGGTGAGGTTCGCCGGCGATTCTGGCGATGGCATGCAACTCACCGGTGATCAATTCACCGCGGTCAGCGCCGCATTCGGGAACGACTTGTCGACCCTGCCGGAATATCCGGCCGAGATCCGCGCCCCGGCAGGCACGGTCAACGGTGTGTCGAGCTTCCAGGTGCAGATCAGCGACCACGACATCACCACGCCAGGCGATGCGCCGAGCGTGCTGATCGCCATGAACCCCGCAGCACTCAAGGCCGATCTTGGCAGGCTGGAGCTGCACGGTCTGCTGATCGTCAACAGCGATGCCTTCACCGAGCGCGATCTGGCCAAGGCCGGCTACGCCGCCAACCCGCTGACCGACGATTCCCTCACCGGCTACCGGGTCGTCGAGGTGCCGATGACTTCGCTGACGCAGAAAGCCACCGAGGCACTGGGCGTAAAGCCGCGCGACGCCGAGCGTTCCAAGAACTTCTTCGCGCTCGGGCTGGTGTCGTGGCTGTATTCGCGGCCGACCGAACCGACGCTCGCCTGGATCGAGGGCAAGTTCAAAGACGAACTGATCCGGCTCAGCAACGCCACGGCGTTCACCGCCGGTTTCAACTTTGGTGAGACAACCGAACAGTTCGACCATCGCTTCCAAGTCAAGCCCGCCAAGCTGCCACCTGGTGACTACACCAACATCAGCGGCAACGTTGCCCTGGCCTGGGGGCTGGTGGCGGCGGCTCAACTGGCCAAGCTGCCGCTCTTCCTCGGCAGCTACCCGATCACCCCGGCCAGCGACATCCTTCACGAGTTGTCCAAGCACAAGCACTTCGGGGTCCGCACGGTGCAGGCCGAAGACGAGATCGCCGCCGCCGGCATGGCGCTCGGCGCGGCGTTCGCCGGTCACCTCGGTGTCACCGCCACGAGTGGTCCGGGGGTCGCCCTGAAAAGCGAAACGACCAGCCTCGCCGTGTCATTGGAGTTGCCGTTCCTGCTGATCGACGTCCAGCGCGGCGGCCCATCCACCGGCTTACCAACCAAGACCGAGGCTGCGGATCTCAACATTGCGCTGTACGGCCGCCACGGCGAGGCCCCGCTTCCCGTAGTCGCTGCCTACAGCCCGGCCAACTGCTTCTACGCGGCGATCGAGGCGGCGCGTATCGCCTTGAAGTACCGCACGCCGGTGATCCTGCTCAGCGATGGCTACATCGCCAACGGCAGCGAGCCGTGGTGCCTGCCCGATATCGACTCGTTGCCCGACATCTCGGTGCCGTTCGCCACGGATATGAACTTCACCAACGACGACGGCACGACCGAGTTCTGGCCGTACCTGCGCGACCCCGGCACGCTGGCTCGTCCGTGGGCGATACCCGGCACGCCTCACCTGATGCATCGCGTCGGCGGCCTCGAAAAAGAGGACGGCCGCGGCGACATCAACTACACCCCCGAAAATCATCAGCTGATGGTTCACCTGCGCGCTGCCAAGATTGCCGGGATCGCCAACGACATTCCACCCGCCGTCGCCGTTGGCGATGTCGACGACGCCGACATCTGCGTGCTTGGCTGGGGTTCGACCTGGGCTGCCATCGACGCCGCCGTGCAACGCACGCGCCGTCGAGGCCTGAAGGTCGCCTGGGTTCATCTCACCCATCTCAATCCGCTGCCGCCCAACCTCGGCGACGTGCTGAAGAAGTTCCCGCGGGTGATCGTGCCCGAACTGAACCTCGGCCAATTGTGTCGCCTCGTGCGCGCCGAATACCTGGTCGACGCCAAGCCGGTCACTAAGGTGCAGGGTTTGCCGTTCACGGCCCGCGAACTCGAAGACGCCATCGAAGGAGCGCTGCAATGAGCGACACCATCGTGCCGGTCACCACCAAGAAGGACTGGATGAGCGACCAGGAGGTGCGGTGGTGCCCCGGTTGTGGCGACTACGGCATCATGCAGGCCGTTCAGCAGTTGATGCCCGAGCTCGGCATGGCGCCTGAGAACACCGTGTTCGTCAGTGGAATCGGCTGCAGCAGTCGCTTCCCGTACTACATGAATACCTATGGCATGCACAGCATCCATGGTCGTGCACCGGCCATCGCCACCGGTATCGCCGTTGCCAGGCCGGATCTCGATGTGTGGGTGGTCACCGGCGATGGTGATGGCCTTTCGATCGGCGGCAACCATCTGATCCACGCTTTACGGCGAAATGTCAATCTGACGATCCTGCTGTTCAACAACCGCATCTACGGACTCACCAAGGGGCAGTACTCGCCGACGTCGGAGTTTGGCAAGGTCACCAAGAGCACCCCGTTCGGTTCCGTCGATCCGCCGTTCAATCCGCTCTCGGTAGCACTCGGTGCCGAGGCCAGCTTCGTCGCCCGCACACACGACCTCGATCGCAAGCACATGATGGAGGTCTTCCGCCAGGCCCATGCTCATCAGGGTTCGTCGTTCGTCGAGATCTTCCAGAACTGCAACGTGTTCAACGACGGGGCCTTCCACGACGTGATCAGTCGTCAGATCCGCGAGGAGATGATGATCGATCTCCACCACGGTCAGCCGATCAGGTTCGGGTCCGACGGCCACAAGGGCGTCGTCATGGGTACCGACGGTCTACTGCGCATTGTCGATGTCGCCGACGTTGGCGAGGATGCGATCCTGGTGCACGACGCCCACCGCGATGATCCGGGTCTGGCCTTTGCGCTGGCGCGGTTGTCGCACGACGACCATTCGGCGACGCCGTTTGGCGTGTTCCGCTCGGTCGAGCGACCCGACTACGGCATGTCCGTCGGTCGTCAGCTCGCCGAGGTCTCGTCGAAGAAGGGCCCCGGCGATCTGGCGACGCTGTTGCGCAGCAACGGCACCTGGTCCGTCGCCTAGCGCCGCCCCGGGGGTCAGTCGGTGGTGCGCGGCACGCCGTGCGGGTCGGGGGGCTGCTCGCCGCGCAACTCGCCGACCACTGCGACCAGACGGCCCATCACCAGGTCGGCGGCGAGGCGCACCTCGTCGACGGTGGGTTCGGTGGCAGGGCCGATGTTCATCAAGGCGCGGATGTCAATCGGTTCGCCGATTCGGGTGTCGACCCTTGGTCGGCGAATCAGGTTGATCAGCAACGTGGGCACGAGCCTGTGTTGACTGACGACTCGATGTGCCCCGACCATTGCTACAGGCACAATCGGCGCGCCGGTTCGCAGCGCCAAGCGCACGGCGCCGGTCTTGGCCCGCTCCGGCCACATCATCGGATCACGAGTCAGGCGACCTTCCGGAAAGATGCCGACAGCCTCGCCCTCGGCCAACGCATGTGCGGCTTCGTCGAGTGACTTCGCCGCGTCGGCCGCTCCTCGTTTGACCATGATGAAGCCGAGTTTGCGGGCAACGGAGCCGAGCAACGGCGCCCCGAACACACCCGATGTCGCCAGCATGCGCAGTGATCGCCCCATTCGTCGGCACGCCAGGGCCAGCAAGACACCGTCGGCGTAACTGGTGTGGTTGGAGATCACGATGATCGGCCCGGCCGGCAGCTGGCGCGCTGCTTCGCGGCGGCCGCGCTGGCGCTCGATCTCGAGCCTGCTGATGAATGCCACTGCAGACCCGAGCACCGCTGCCAGAACCGCGTAGAGCAGTGCGCCGGTGCGACCCGGCTTGCGCCACATCGGCGACCGAGTCAGCCGGTGTAGAACGAATCGGCGACGGTCAAGGCCTCATCGAGGATCGCCAGACCGTCTTGAACCTCATCGACGGTGGCTGTGCACGGCGGCACAACATGAAAGCGATTGAAGTGGGTGAACGGCCACAGCCCGCGCTGTTTGCACGCCGCGGCAAGTTCGGCCATCGGCTTGGCGTCGGCACCGGATGCGTTGTACGGCACGAGCGGATTACGCGTCTGTCGATCGGTGACGAGGTCGAGCGCCCAGAACACGCCGAGGCCGCGAACCTCGCCGATGCTGGGGTGGTTGGCTTGCAGCTTTTCCAACCCCGGAGCGATGACGTCGGTGCCGAGCATGCGGGCGTGGTCGATGAGGCCCTCTTCTTTGAAGATGTTGATGCTCGCCACCGCAGACGCACATGCCAACGGAGGGCCCGAGTAGGTGAGCCCCCCGGGGTAGGCGCGGTCGCGGAACGTGTCGGCGATCTTCTGGCTGATCACGACACCGCCGAGCGGCAGGTAGCCGGAGTTGACGCCCTTGGCGAAACACACCAGATCTGGCTGCACAGCCCATTTTTGGAAGGCGAACCATTCGCCGCAGCGACCGAACCCGGCCATGACCTCGTCGCAGATCATCACGATGCCATGCCGGTCGCAACGCTGGCGGATCCCCTGGAGGTAGCCGTCGGGCGGCACGAGGATGCCGTTGGTGCCGACCACGGTCTCGATGATGATTGCCGCGACGGTCTGGCTGCCTTCGACCATCAACACGTCGTCGAGATGGGCGAGCGCCCGCTCGCACTCCTCGGCCTCGCTCGTGCTGTGGAAGGCGCTACGGTAGGCGTACGGCCCCCAGAACTTGACGACGCCAGGCATACCGGGTTCGCTGGGCCAGCGCCGCGGGTCGCCGGTGAGCGTGATCGCCCCGTTGGTTCCGCCGTGGTAGCTGCGGTAGTGGGTGAGCACCTTGTTGCGGTTGGTGTGCAACCGGGCCATGCGTACCGCGTTCTCGGTCGCCTCGGCGCCGCCGTTGGTGAAAAACACCATGTTCAGTTCACTGTCGTCGATCTTCTCGGCAGCGACTTCACAGATCAGTCGGGCTGCCTCGCCGCGCGCGTCGTTGGCGTGGAACGGAGCGACGGTGCACAGCCGATCAGCCTGCTGTTTGATCGCCGCCACCAGCTTGGGGTGCTGGTGGCCGATGTTGACATTGACGAGTTGGCTGGAGAAGTCGAGGTAGCGGGTGCCGTCCTGCGTCCAGAAGTGGCTGCCCTCTGCGCCGACCACCACCACCGGGTTCAATGCACCCTGTGCGCTCCAGGAGTGGAAGACGTGGGCGCGATCGTTGGCGAACGCATTCTCGGGATGAGTGTCGAGCACGGTCATGGGCGTCATGGTATTCGATACAGCCAGTGGCGTACAGACTGCACTTTGTATCCGCACAAACAGCGGTCAGTCGAGCGCGGCGATGGCTTCGGCTATGGCGAGGGTGCGCTGCGCGTTGGCGACGTGGAGATTCTCGATCATCCGCCCGTCGACGGTGACGACGCCGCGGCCGTCGGCGACGGCCTCGTCGAAGGCGGCGATGATCCGCTGGGCTTGGTCGACATCGGCATCGGACGGCGCCCACGCCCGGTTGGCGATCTCTACCTGGGCAGGGTGGATCAAGGTCTTGCCGTCGAAACCGAACTCGACACCTTGGGCGCACTCGTCACCGAAGCCATCGAGGTTCTTCACGTCGTTGTAGACGCCATCGAGAATCGTCTTGCCCGCCTCGCGTGCTGCAAGCAGTGCAGCTGCCAGATGGGATAGCAGGGCCTGGCGGCCGGCAGCCAACGGAGCGCGCAGCTCGCGAGCGAGGTCGTTGGTGCCCATCACCAATACCGACACGCGTGGGTGGGCGGCGATCGCACGTGCGTCGAGGATCGCCGTCGGTGTTTCGACCATCGCCCACACGGTCATCGAGGCCGGCGCACCGGCGCCATCGAGAAGTGCCGACACCTCGTCGAGATAAGCCACGGAGCTGACCTTCGGAACGACGACAGCGGCGGCGGTCGACCGGGCGATCGCGGCGAGGTCCGCCGTTCCCCATGGTGTGTCGAGGCCGTTGCAGCGGATCGTCAGCTCGCGCCGGCCGTATTCGCCCGAGGCTGCTGCGGCGCACGCTGCTGCACGCGCTGACTCTTTCGCATCGGGAGCGACGGCATCTTCGAGATCGAAGATGATGGCGTCGGCCGGCAGCGACTTGGCCTTCTCCAGTGCACGTTCGTTGGCGGCCGGCATGTACAGCGCCGATCGTCGAGGGCGCCCATCGTTGGTCTGGGCATTGTCGGTGCTCACGAGGTGAACCCGTATGCGATGGCGAGTTGCGGGTCGCGTGCGGCCAGCTGGCGGGCGAGCTCGACGACGACCTTGCACTGCTTGACCGAGGCGTCATCCTCCATCTTGCCGTCGAGCATGACGGCGCCGGTTCCGTCGCCCATCGCGTCGATGACCCGTTGCGCTTGGGCGACCTCGGCAGGCCGCGGGCTGAACACACGCTTGGCGATCTCGATCTGCACGGGGTGCAGGCTCCATGCTCCGACACAGCCGAGCAGATATGCATTGCGGAACTGGTCCTCGCAGGCGACCGTGTCGTTGATGTCGCCGAACGGCCCGTAGAACGGTAGGAGACCGAACGTGACGCAGGCATCGACCATTCTGGCAAGCGTGTAGTGCCACAGATCCTGCTGATAGGTGGGTCGGGCCGCATCGGGGTTTGCCGGGTCGAGGTCGGCGCGAACGACGTAGTCGGGATGGCCGCCTCCGACGCGGGTGGTCTTCATCCGCCGGTTGGCGGCGAGGTCGGCCGGGCCGAGGGAGAGGCCCTGCATGCGCGGCGATGCCCCACAAATCGATTCGATGTTGGCCACACCGCGGGCCGTTTCGAGGATGGCGTGCAGCAGGATCGGTCGGTCGAGCTTGGCCTTGGCCTCCAACTGGGCCAGCAGCCGATCGACGTAGTGGATGTCTTCTGCACCCTCGACTTTCGGGATCATGATCACGTCGATCTTGTCGCCGACCTCGGTGACCACGGTGGTGAGATCGTCGAGACCCCACGGCGAGTCGAGGCTGTTGACCCTGGTCCATAGCTGGGTAGTGCCCATGTCGAGTGAGCGGGCAACGTCGACGAGACCCGAACGGGCAGCCTCCTTTGCCGTCATCGGGATGGCATCTTCGAGGTTGCCGAGAAGTATGTCGACCGCCGGTACCACCTCGGGCAACTTGGCCACGACCTTGTCGATGTGGGGTGGGAAGAAGTGGATGACACGGCTCGGCCTGAAGGGAATCTCGCGCACCGGCGCGGGGGCACCGACGGCGAGCGGTTTGAAGAAGTCTCTGGCGCTACGCACGCCTGCAAGGGTATGTGTCGTCGCGGCCGAGAACGAAACGGGCATGATGATCTGGTGACGAAGCGGTTCAATGCGATCCTGTTCGATGCAGGCGGAGTGTTGGTGCTGCCGGATCCGACGGTGCTCGGCCCGCTGCTCGGCTACTACGGCGGCGATCCCACGGTCGAAGCTCATCGACGCGCCCACTACGCCGGCATGGCTGCAAAGTCCGTTGCCGGAAGCGGCGAGGCCTTCTGGGACGAGTACACCTATTCGTACGTGCGCACCATCGGCGTGCCCGAGGGCGACGTCGATGGGGCCGTCACAGCGTTGCAGTGCACCCTCAATGCATACCTTTGGCGATGGCCGATTCCCGAGAGCGGTACAGCGCTGGCAGTCTTGGCCGCTGCCGGGACGCCGCTGGGTGTGGTGTCGAACGCCAGTGGCCAGATCGAGGAAGTGTTGTCGAGAAGCGGCGTCTGCCAGGTGGGTGAGGGACCTCATGTGTCGATGCGCGTCGTGGTCGACAGTCACGTCGTCGGTGTGGCCAAGCCCGACCCGCGGATCTTCGACTTCGCGCTGCCCCACTTCGACGGCGCCGAACGCCGCCGAATCGCCTATGTCGGTGACTCGGTGACGATGGATGTCGGCGCTGCCCATGCGGCTGGCCTTCACCCGATCCTGCTCGACCCCTACGACGATCATCCCGACGCCGACTTCGAGCGCATCGGCAGTCTCGCCGAGTTGACCTTGTAGCTGGCGATCGGGTGATTGTCACCCGTCGGAGCGAGCGGACGACGAACAGTGTCGGTCAGGGAAGGGCTTAAGTCGTTAGTCCAATACTTGATACCCCGAAAGTACGCCTTCGGTTGTACCACGAAAGATTCATTGACGTGCTGTTGTCGCAGGTCCAGTCTGATCGTCGCCGCCATCTCCGGACGGGGTTGGCGATGGAGGAACGGAGGGCCGACATGCGCGGACGGGTGTGGGTTTGTGTCGACGCGCGGGCGTCGGGCCGCTTGAGCGAGAGTGACGATCGGATAGAACGCGCCGTGACGGTATGTCGCTGACTCGCCGGGATTTGATCAAGGCCGGCGTCTTTGCGGGCGCCACGATGTCGTTGCCGTTGTCTCGAGTGGTGTCGGGCCAGTCGGCGCTCGCCAGTCGGATGCCGGCGAGCAAACTGCCGAAGCCATTCGCCCAAACATTCACCGCCGACACCTTCGTCCCGCCAGTGGCCGTGCCGGTGCGCAGCACTGCAACCACCGATTACTACGAGATGTCGATGAAGCCAACGCTGATCGAGGTCGTGCCGGGTTACAAGACACTGTTCTTCGCTTACGAGGACAAGGGCTGTATGGCCGGCCCGACCGTGCCCGGCCCGACGATCAAGGTCGACAGGCATCGCGAAGTGGTGGTGCGTCACCGCAATACGTTGCCGAACACCCACCCGACGCTCGGCTACGTGCCGTGGACCTCGGTCCACCTCCATGGCTCGGCATCGCTGCCACAGTTCGACGGTTACGCCAGCGACATCACCCAACCAGGTGAGTACAAGAACTACATCTATCCCAACTACCAGCCGGCACGGACCTTGTGGTACCACGACCATGGCGTGCACCACACGGCCGAGAATGCTTATTTCGGTTGCGCCGCGCAATACCACGTGCACGACGCGTTGGAGCAATCGCTGCCGATCCCACACGGGCGCTATGACATCCCGCTGGTCATCTCGGATGCGTTGTTCAACAACGACGGTTCACTGCTGTTCACCCTGGAGGACGACAACGGGTTGTGGGGAGACGTGATCTTGGTAAACGGCCATCCGTGGCCGGTGCTGGAGGTCGAGCGGCGCAAGTACCGCTTCCGTATCCTCGGCACGGCCATCTCCCGTTCGTGGAAACTGTCGCTCGACTCCGGCGATGAGATGGCGGTCATCGCTACCGACGGCGGGTTGATGCCGGTCCCGAAGTATGTCAAGAGCTTCCGTACATCGTCCTCCGAGCGCACCGAGGTGATCATCGACTTTGCCAAGTACCCGATCGGGCGAACGGTGGTCCTCAGGAACTCGAGCCCGAAGAACAACCGCAACTACGCGAACACCGACAAGGTCATGGCGTTCCGTGTGGTGGGTGACGCTTATGGGGATCAGTGGGACAACTCGGTCCCCGAGGTGTTGAACCCGGACGATTCGACGATGGCATTGCAGCCGGAGGACGCCGTGCGCACTCGTAAGTTCCTGTTCCACCGCACGAACGGGGAGTGGAAGATCAACGGCAAGTCGTGGAAGGACGTGGAGAGCAGCGGTTTTCAGTTCACCCTGGCCAATCCACAGCGCGGCGATGTCGAGATCTGGGAGTTCGACAACCCGTCGGGAGGATGGTTCCATCCGATCCACGCTCACCTCGTCGATTTCAAGATCCTCGATCGGAACGGCAACCCCCCGTTACCCCATGAACTCGGTCCGAAGGACGTGGTCTATGTCGGCGAGAACGAGAAGGTCCGAGTCATTGCCGAGTTCGACCGCGACAAAGCCGAAGCCCATTTGCCCTATGGCGGCAAGTACATGATCCACTGTCACAACCTGATCCACGAGGACCACGACATGATGGGCCAGTTCGAGGTCACCGATCCGCAACGCGTGTGCGACGACCCCCTGGGCACCCCCGCTCGCGACCTCGCGAAAGAAGCGGACGACCCGTTGTGAACCTGGCGCTCGCACCGCTGCGAACCGGGCGCGGCGGTCGGGCGCATCGGCCCCGCACGTTCGCCGTCGACGCGGCGATTGTGCTCGCGGCTATGGCGGCATTCGCCCATTTGGTTGCCGCGCCGGGTCACTACGCGTGGTGGCCAGCTGCTGGGGTGTTCTTCGTCGTGCTCGGTGTCACCCAGTTGGCCTATTCGGTGTTGCTTGTGCGTGGTGTGCACGACCATCGGTTCGTGCTCGCCGGGATATGGGGCACCGTCGGGGTGATCCTGTTGTACGTCGCCAGTCGCACCGTCGGCCTGCCGTGGACGCCGCCGGTGCCCTTACATGGCGGACGCTGGGTGGTCGGGCGCTCGATCATGCCCGACGGCGCCAAGCACGTCGGTCCGCTCGACGTGTTCACGGTCGCCGCCGAGGTGCTAATGGTGGTCACGCTGCTCAGCATGTTGCCGAACCGATCGAGGGCACGCACGGTGAATAGCTTGATGTGGGTCGGGCTGGCGCTGTGGGGAGCCGGCGCCGTCGCTCTGCTGTGATGACAGCGACGCTCGAGCCTGAAGCCGACGAGGAGGATCTCGATCGACCGTCCGACGACGCAAGCACGATCCGTCGAGTGCTGTGGTTCGCGGGTTTGATCATTGCCCTGCTGTTGGTTCGCGGCTTCGTGGTCGAGCCGGTGCGCGTCCGCTCCGACAGCATGGAGCCGACGCTGCCGGCCGGTGCCGTGCTGCTGATCGACAAGGTCAGCTTCGTTGCTCGTCAACCGCGTCGCGGTGACATTGTTGTCACTGACGACCCACGCACCGGCGAGGCCATCGTCAAAAGGGTCGTCGCCATCGCCGGCGACTCGGTGGGCATTGACGACGGACAGTTGATCGTCAACGGTGCGAACGTCATCGAGGACTACATCGACAACGACAACATGGACGGCTTCTTCACCGGGCCCGATGTGGTGCCGGCAGGCCATGTCTTCCTGCTCGGTGACAACCGTGACACCTCCTCGGACTCGAGAGCGTTCGGACCAGTTCCCATCGACGACCTCGACGGCCGGGTCCTCGCCACCATCTGGCCCCTCAACTGACGAACGACACCCGGGTCAGACACGTCAGACTGTGGTGATGAGCCCAGACGATGTGCATCGTGTCAGCCGGCGGTGGTCGCAGTGGCGGGGCGTTAACGACCTCGAGGAGTACTTCGACCGGTGGAGTCGTCTCGAAGCAGCCGGCCAGTCACCTCACGGTGAGGCTGACTTCATCGAGTCGTTGCATCCGACCAGTGTGCTCGACGCCGGATGTGGCATGGGACGAGTGGCTATCGAACTGGCCCGACGCGGCATCGACGTCGTCGGCGTCGACCTCGACGAAGACCTGCTGGCCTTTGCCCGCCGGTCGAACCCATCGATTCGTTGGGTACATGCCGATCTGGCGACGATGCGGCTCGACCGTCGCTTCGAGATGGTGGCGATGCCCGGCAACGTCATGGTGTTTTGCCGGTCCGGTGATCGCCCGGCAATCATCCGTAACTGTGTGGCGCACCTCGAGGTGGGGGGATTGTTGGTTGCCGGTTTCGGCCTCGAGCGTCATCGTGACGCTGTGACCCTTGCCGGCTACGACGAACTATGTGCAGCCTGCGACCTCGAACTCATCCAACGATGGTCGACATGGCAAGGTGATCCTTATCGAGGCGACGCCTACGCAGTCTCGGTGCACGGTCGGGCACCTTACGTATCAATTTCGCCTCAGACCTAAGATCTAAGACCAGTCGGGCGGCGATGTAGCCCGACCTGCGGTGTACCACGATCGAATCATTGACCCTGTTCAACCAGGGTGCCACGCTGCTCGATGGACGGAACCGCCCTTGGATTGGGCGGTTCAGAGGGAAGCACACTGATGGCACGTGTTCGCGACTTGTGCGCCAATCGGATTGTGCGTTGATGGATGCCGTTGTCGTCGAAGCATCGCGTTCGGGCAGGCAGTTGGCGCGTCGTCTGGTCGCTCTGGTGTTGACCGCCGCCAGCTTGGCCGGTGCTGTGCTCGCCGTCGACACGTTGCGTGGGCACAACTCATTGGTCGGCTCGTCTGCGAGCGCCACGGAACCGGTGATCCATGTGATTGGTGAGGACGTGGCGACCAGTTTCGGTGTCGTCGCTGTCGAAAATGCATCTGCGACCATTGGCCTCGGTGTTGCTGGTCCGGTGGTGACGGGCTCGATCGACGTTCAGGTGGCAGCGGTGATCACCAATCTGACCGACCATGCACTCGCTTACCAGCCGACGCAGTTCGACTTGATCGACAACGCCGGGAACGTCGTACCGATCTCGAAGGCGCCGCAGCTACCGGAGGAACTGCAACCGCTCGCAGCAGTCGAGGTATTGATCGATTTCGCCACGACGACCGCGGCGCGCCCGTTCAAGGTTCGTTTCGTCGATCCGGCGACCAGCGAAACGATCCTGGTCGATCTGGGGGCAGTGGGTTGCACCGTGCGCAGCGGCGCCGAAGGCCCGCGGCTCGTGGCAGGCGGATGTGGCGAAACTCCTCAGGACGACAACACGAACAGCTGAGAGGAACGGCTGGATGTGTGCACCGTTGGACGGGACAGGAGCGTCGGAGTTCAGACTTCACTGAAAGGGGATGCCGTCCACCGCCTACCACTATGGTGGTAGAGCGATATCAAAATCACTCTAAGTCACTATTTAGGCATAGACCTACGACTTTAGTTGGTATCAATCTGCGAGATCTTGCGACCTTCGCCGTACCACGATCGAACCATTGCCATATCCCCCATGCGCTGTCACGCTGCGTGACGTACCTACCTGCTTCGGACGCGGCGGGGGTCGAGGGACGGAAAATCATGAATACACGGGCATATTCAGCGGTGAATCGATGACTGCGATTGTTGTTGAAGTCCAGCGCCCGAGTCGGCGCTGGGGCCGTGGCGCGTTGGCGGCGGCGTTGGCGGTGGCGTGTCTGGCCGGCGGCGTGCTGGCCGTCGACATGCTGCGTGGCAACAACCGCTTGCTCGGCTCGAGTCCCGGCTCGACCGGTCCGGTGGTGCACGGAATTGGTGAGGATGTGGCTACCAGTTTCGGTGTCGTCGCCGTTGAGCACGCGACTGCGATCAGCGGGCTCAATGACCAGCAGATCACCGGTGCGCATGCTGTACCGGGCTTGGTCAAGGAGGGGGCCATCGATATTCAGGTGGCGGCGGTGATCACCAATTTGAGCGACAATGTTCTCGCCTATCAGCCGACGCAGTTCGAGTTGATCGACAATGCAGGTACTGCCGTGCCGATGTCGAGGGCGCCGCAGCTGCCGGGGGAGTTGCAGCCATTCGCGGCGATCGACGTGTTGATCGATTTTGTGACCACGACCGAGGCGCGCCCGTTCAAGGTTCGCTTCATCGATCCGGCGACCAACGAGTCAATCCTGATCGATCTCGGCGCCGTGGGTTGCACCGTGCAGGGCGGCACGGGGCGACCGCTGCCGGTAACGGGCGGATGTAGCGAACCACCGAAGGAAGACCATACGCACGGCTGATGCCGGGGTGATTTGAGATGCCCGGTGTGGGTGGGGAACGGATACCCCCATCCACACCGATAACGACAACAGAGAGGGACGGACAATGAAGCGCTGGACGGGCGATTCGGGGTATGCGCGGCTAGATCGGCGCACTTTCATGATTGCGGCTGTGGCCGCATATGGCGTTGGGCTGTGGACTCACACCGTGCATTGGCGTAGTGGCGCCAGGGAAGCACACGACGTGGCGTTTTCGGCGCACTGGCTGCGGGATTCGACGTTGTCGATCCCGTTGGTGTTGCTGGCGGTGATCGCCGCGACGATCGCCGTCGGCCGACGCGCCACCGTTATACGGACCGCGAGCACCATCGCTGCGGCTGTCGCGGCGGTGCTGGCGTTGGGTGTTCCGATTCATGCCGGCCTATTCGGTGCTTCAGCCCATCACGCACCGGCGATGCCGGTGGCGATGCTCTCCGAGTTCCTCATTGATCTCCCTGTGGCGCTGTTGATCAGTGTCGCGCTGCTCGGCCTGGGCGCTGTGACCTGGCCGCCTCGTCGCGCTCTTTCGGCGCGTCAGCGTGGGGCGTTGTCGTTGGCTGCCTTGTTCGCCGTCGGTACCGTCACCCTTCCCACGTCGCAGGCCGGCGCGGTCGCGCCACCGAGCGTGTGCCCTGCGGGGGTCACCCGTACTTACAACGTGACGGTGATCGACGTCGATATCCCGTTGAACCGTTGGGGTGATCACGATCCGGCCGGCAAGATGTACGCCCTCACCAGCGAGATCCCGAAGATCCGTGCCCAGGAGCAGACCCGCGAGGTGTCGCTCGGTTTGCGTGACGATCCGATCCAGCCGCTGGTTATCCGCGCCAATCAGGGTGACTGCGTCTTGATCTCGGTGAAAAACAGTGCCTCTGGTGGCACGTTCGGCATGCACATCGACGGTCTGCCGTACGACCGGGCCGGCGACAAGGTCGGCCGCAACTTCAGCGGCGAGATTGCTGCCGGCTTTACCGCAAACTATCGCTACTACATCCCCAACGACATCGCCCTCGAAGGCAGCCATTACATCAGTCCTGGCGCCGGTCATCGTGCGGCCATCGACCATGGTCTGTTCGGCGTACTTTCCGTCGAGCCACCGAATTCGCAGTGGCTGTCGCCAAAGGATCTTTCACCGATCATGTCCGGGTGGGAAGCCATCATCGTGCCGGCCGGCGCCCCGTCATTCCGCGAGGACGTGCAGATCATGCACGAGGTCGGCAACGAGAAAGACGACATCTTCGACAAGAACAACGTCGCGCTGCCGACGGTCGACCCGATCACCGACGCCTACCGCCCCGGGAGTCGGGCGATGAACTACCGCTCTGAGCCGTTCATGGACAGGCTGAATCTCGACCCGAATGAAAAGTCCCACGCTTACAGCTCGAGTGTGTTCGGTGACCCGGCCACGATCATCCCCCAGGGTTACCTCGGCGACCCGACCAAGTTCCGCGTCGTCCACGGTGGTGCCGAGGTGTTCCACATCTACCACCTCCACGGTGGCGGCGACCGCTGGCGCCTCAACCCCGAGGGTGACGGAAGCAACAGCTATGCCGACACGGGCTTGCACAAGACCCCGGTCGAACTCTCCGGGTCCGATCGTGTCGACGCTGTCAACACCGGTCCCGGCGAGCACTTCAACGCTGAGATCGAGGGCGGCGCAGGCGGCACCCAGCAAGCTGCCGGCGACTTCTTGTTCCACTGCCACATCGCCGAGCACTATCCATCGGGGATGTGGGGCATCTGGCGAGTGTTCGACACTTTGCAGGCCGGGCTGGCGCCGTTGCCCGACCGGATGGCCAAGCCAACCGCTGTCACCTCGGCCGAGTTGATCGGTAAGACGATGCCCGGCGGCACCGTCATCACCAAGGACAATCTCGCCGCCTGGGTCACGCCGCAGATCCCGCCGCAGGGCGTTGCTCTCGACAACCAGGATGCCGCGGTGTGGGACTGGACCGTCGACAGCAGCGACCCGGAACACCCGTTGTATCTTGGCGAGCCCGAGCCGGCGACTGCAGAGACCCCGAACTTCACCGAAGGCGTACCAGGTCACTTCGGATCGAGACCGGGAGACACCTTCGTCGGCGACCGGCCGGTCATCATGTTTAACCCCGACACCGGCAGACCCACGTTCCCGATGCTGAGACCCAATCTCGACCGGCGACCACCGTTCGCCGGGAACCTGCACTCCGGTGCTCCGGGTCTGGGTGAAACCGGTGATCGTCCTGCCGACCCGGAGTCGGCCAACCCGTGGTTGGCCCGACCCGACGGCCTGTGCCCGGCCAACGCGCCGGTGAAGAACTTCAACGTGGTCGCCGTCGGCACCACCGTCGACGTGACACCGCGGCTCAGCGACCAGAAGGGAATGCTGTTCACCCTGGCCAAGAACAAGGCTGCATTGCTCGCCGGACAGATGAAGAAGGAGCCGTTGGCGATCCGCATGAACGTCGGCGACTGCGGCAACATCACACTGACCTCGGAACAACGGGACCAGGACGTGTTCGGCGGGTTCGCCAAGGTGGAGATGCACATCCACCATGTGCAGTTCGACCCGACCGGCTCCGACGGCACCTCCGTCGGGTTCAGCTACGAGCACTCCATACCAGAATATCAACGTTGGCATTATTGCCTGTGCTGAATAGGCTGCCCTATCAAGAC
>JANNHY010000294.1:0-13819 GCA_031404635.1 Ilumatobacteraceae bacterium | reverse complement strand
GCTGCACCGTGAACGTCGAGCAAGCCGGGCGCCGAACCCAGGCCGGCGGTGTCGCGACCGGGACGTCGTCGCAACGACGCAGCGTCCGGAAGAGTCTGAATGCTCATGACCCACAACCGGGATGTGATGTGGCGACATGGGGAGAAGTTGCTCCCGGCTCATCCCCGATCGGCGACCAGGAACGTGTCGATCGCGGTGTCAATCGCGGTCGAGGTACATATTTGGTACATGGCGACGCGAAGAAGGGGCCTCCGATGACTCGGAAACCCCCTCTGAGCTGGCACGTCTGTGGTGGCGGGGGCAGGATTTGAACCTGCGACCTTCGGGTTATGAGCCCGACGAGCTACCGAACTGCTCCACCCCGCGTCGGAGTAGAACCTGTACCGTAGCGAACAGCCATTTCGATCACAACCTTGAAAATGTGGAGGGCATCGATGGGACTGTTCAGTAAGAAGCCAAAGTCGATCATCGTGCAGCACCCGCCCAACAGGCCGGCCGCACCGGAGGGCAATCCGATGGACAAGTTGGAGTATCTGCTACCCAAGCTCGATGAGGTGCCGAGGCCGCCGGCCATTCCGGCCACGGCAGCCAAGCTCGACCCGCCACGCACACCACTGAACCCTCCAAGGCCTCCCAAGCCGGCGAAGAGGAACAGGAGGGCGACCGTCGACCCGGCCGATTTCTTGGCGCTGCGCTCAGAACTGATCCATATGAGAGCACGCCTCGACGAGAGCGAGCAGGCACGAGCCATTTTCGAGGCTCGGTTGGGTTCCCTCGATGCCACCGCCGCGGCGTTCAGCACCGAGCGCAACGACATCAGCGAAGTGACCGACATGGTGCTGGAATTGCAAGAACTGATCGCCGAACGCCGCAGCGGAACCGACGAAAGCGGTGACGTCACCACCGTTGACGGCACCCACGACGAGTTGTCGGTCAAGGTCGACGCCCTGCACAATCGAATATTCGGTCTGCACGATTACGCTCCGAAAATCGCCGAGTTCGAGGCCCAGATCGCCCAACTCCGCTCCGAATTGGACACGGCAACCATGGCAGCCGCAGAGGCCGCAACTCTGCCACTACCTCCCCCGATGACCGGGCCCGACCCCGAAACACTCGAACGGATTGCCGCCGTGCAGCAACGGGTCAACGACCTCGATCAGGTCCGCCACCGCCTCGGTGAGATCGACCACCTCAAGCAGCGCATGAGTGAGATCGACGATCTTCACGAGCGCCTGGCGGGTGTCGAGACCCTGCACCAACGGATGGGCGAACTCGACGGCGTCGAGCAACGCCTCGTCACGGTCGACAACTTGACCTCTCAGCTCCACCAACTCAACGCCCGCGTCGCCGCCCAGGCAGAGATGGGCAACCAGCTGTCGGCATTGCGTGACCGCATGGCCCAACTCGCCGAACAACCCCGCGGCGCAGACGACGACATTCGGCTGCAGCTCCTGGAAATCGGCGAGCGCCTGCGCGTCAGCGAGGAGCTGAAGGGTCAGGTCGGTCACCTTGCCGAACGTGTGACTGTCAACGACACCGAGGCCCGAGCTGTGCGCGAGCACATGGCCATGCTCGACCAGCGATTGACCAACGTCAGCACCGAACTGGCCAATCAGCTCAGCGAACTCGGTAGCGACATCGACGGGCTCGGTCGGCGGGTGCCCGAAGTTGCCGACGGCAAGGTAAGCGACGAGGTCGTCGACGCCCTGCGCGGCGGGCAGGTCAAGCTGGCCAACGAACAGGCCCGCTACGAGATCGCCTTCCGTCAAGACCTGGCCACTCTTGCCGAGCAACTGCGCAAGGGCAGCGACGACGACTGAGGCCGTCAAGCGCCCGCCCGACTACCCCTGGCCGAGGGCGTCGAGTGCTTGCTGCACCAGGGCGCGAGCCTCGTCTACCTTGGCTTGATAGCCGGCGAGATCGTGCGACTCCAACGACTGGTCGGCCGCGGCGAACAACGCCTCCGCCTCGTCGAGCAGGTCGGCCGGTGTCCTGTCGGACGCGGGTGGAGGGGTCGTACCGTCGTCGACGGGCGCATTGCCGACCACGTCGCCGATGTCGGTTTCGAATCCGGGGAACAGTTTCGCCAGTGCCGCACCCAACGAACTGCCATAGGAGGCCCGGTTGTTCTGCGAAACGAGTACCAGCTCGATTGTCGGCTGCGACTCCCTGGTACTGGCCACCGACGGTTGCACGTAGACCGGACGTGTCCACAACAGCCCGTTGGCTACCGGCACCATCTGCAGATCACCGAACACCACGTCGGTTCCTTCGATGTTCAACAGGCTGATCTGTTGCGACACGCTCGCCTCGGTGTTCATCGTGTTGGAGACGGTGAACGGTCCGTCGTCAGCCGATGTGACTTCGTAGGCGACCAGCGAGCCGTAGTCCTGCGGATCGCTGCTGGCCGTCATGAATGCCTGCAAGTTGCGTTTGCTGTCGTCGGTGGAGAACGGCACGAACGGCCGCAGCAGTTTGAACGAGGCCTGCGTTTCGCCGGGTGAGCGCAACATCGAGTAGTACGGCACGAACCGCTCGGTACCCGACTCGGTGGCCAGATCGGCCTGGGCCGCGGTCGCATCATCGGCCACGCTGTTGTCGGTGGCAGCGGGGATGCCGGCCCGCGGGCGGCCGATCGGTGCCTGGGCAACCGACCATGCACCGGTGCGGCCGAAGAAGGCTTCGGGGCTCAACCGATACTTCGAATACGCCGCCGTCTGCACCCGGAAAAGCTCCTCGGGATAGCGGAGATGAGCATCCAACCCGGCGGGCATCTGATCGCGGCTCTTGAACAGACCGGGGAACGCCGACTGCCAGACCTTGGCAATCGGGTCGGTGTCGTCGATGATGTAGAACTCGACCGTCCCGTCGTACGCATCAACTACGGCTTTCACACTGTTACGCACATAGTTGAATGGGTGATCGAGACCGCTGCCGGCATTCAACTGCTGGCGATCGCCACTCTCTCCGTACGGGTACCGATCGGACGTGGTGTAGGCGTCGACGACCCACAACACCCGGCCGTTGAGCGCCACGGGATACGGGTCGTTGTCGAACGAGAGGAACGGCGCCAGCTTCTTGGCTCGATCCTCCACTTGCCGAATCGACATCAATCGCGAATCGTTGTCGATCGCCCCGGAGCCGATCATGTTGTAGTCGAGATAGCTGAGGGCGAATGCCATCCGCTTGAAAACAGAGTCGAGCTCGATCCCTCCCACGCCGGAATACTGACCGGGATCGGGGTAGCCGGGACAGGCCTCTTCGCTGACACCGGTGTCGACAATGGCGTAGCCGGAGATCTGGTCGCTGAAGTACAGCTCTGGCCGATCGAGCGGGACCTCGCGATAGACCGGGCGGCGATCCCTGATCTGGCCCACCGGCGCATTGACGAGCCCACACCCGTGAGTGTTGATCAGATGCTGACCCTGCCATGACTTGTTGGCAATTGCCGACAGATCAAGCTCGCGAGCGGCCATCGACACCTGCTGCACGCGGCCGTCGAGTTCGTACCGATCGGGATCGAGGTCGTTGATCGTCAACCCGGCCTTCTGACTCTGATCGGTGCGAAAGCGACCGACCATCGCCTCGGGCTTCAGCAAGCGCACGTTCTGCAGTGGAGTGACGTCGCTGGTCAGCGCTCGCGACGTGATGTCGCTGAACTCGACCTGCTTGACGTCGATCTTGTCGATGCCAAGTGCGTGGCGGGTGGCGTCGATGTTGCGGACGATGTACGGCGCCTCCTTGTCGCGCTGGTTGGGGTTGACCACCAGAGCCTGGATCGCTGCCGGGTAGATGATGCCGCCGATCAGGGCAATCACGGCCCACAACGCCGAGGCGACGACCGGCACCCGCCACGAGTTGGTGCGCAACGTGGAGAGAAACAGACCGGCGACCAAGAGGGCGACCATCGCCAGCAGCACGACGGCCGGCAGTTGAGCCTTGGCCGCCGAATAGAGCAGACCGCGCACGAAGCCTCGGGAATCGTTGGTGAGTTCATATCTCTTCAGCCAGTAGTCACCTGCCTTCAGCACAGCCAGCACGGCCAGCAGCACGGCAACGTGGGCTTTGGTGGCCCGGCGCACCTTGGGCCGCGGGGGCTGGATGATGATCCCGCCACTCAGCACGTGGGTGGCTATGACCAGCAAGGTGATGAACACCAAGGCGGCGAACAGCCAGTCGAGTACGAAGGCGATGAACGGCAACTGGAACATGTAGAAACCGACATCGTGCCCGAACTGGGCGTCGGCGATTCCGAACCGCTGCTGGTTGCGGAACATCAACCACTCCTGCCAATGGCTGACGGCCGGGGCGGCGAACAACAAGCCTGCGACCGCGGCAACGCCGATGCGAAACGACCGCAGCCGATGACCGAAGAATTCGTGGAATCGTTCGACCAACGGATGAGTGTTGGCCGAGAACGCCGACGGCGCCAACCGATCGGCGATCACCAGATTGAGCACGGCCAAGGCGACGAACGTGGCGCCGAACAACGCGAACATCAAGACCTTCGAACGCAGCATCGTCGAGAACGCACCGGCCCTGCCGACCGAGTCGAACCACAGGTAGTCGGTATAGAAACCGGCGAAGAAGCGACCGAACATCAACACGCCGACGACGACGACCGCCACGGCGATCAGGGCGATGCGGCCCTTGTCGGAGAATCGGCCGGATCTCATCGATGGTGCACCACCAGCTGGTAGGTCGGAGGGCGTCCTCACCCTGGCGAGACTAGCCGGGGGCCACGGCGAGCATGCAGCGGCACCCCTCGTGGGCCGGGGCGTTGACGTGCCCGGTGGGGAACGGCTGGCCAGCAGCAACCGCGCCCGCAAGCGCGTTGTCTTCGGCGTCGGGGCACGCCGGACCGTTCGGGTCGACCATCCAGCACACCTTGGTACCCGGCAGCACGGCGGCCAGCGCACCGCGACCGAACGCAGCGCGGGCCACGTCGTCGAGATGTTCGTCGATGCGCTGCGTCTTCCATTCGCGATACACGCCGCGCACCATCGTCGCCAGATCACCGTTATCGCCGGCGGCCTCGCCAACGGCGCGTTCAAGCCGCTCGCGCAGCGGGGCGACGATCGTGACGGTCAGCGCCTCGACCGCGACCTTGGTCGCACCGGCACGGTTGATGTCGGCCTTGTGCTGCTTCACCGGCCCGCTGTCGATGCTCGCGGCACCGGCGAGCGCAGCCTTCTCCAAGTCGGCGGTGATCGCCGCGGCATAGCGCTCGGCCTGCTCGGTCTGCCACGGCAGCATCGTGTCGATCGTACGCACCGGCTCCTTACGCCTCAACGTGTGCAGCACCTCGTTCTGTTCGTCGGCGAGCACTCGTTTCAGCTTGCGGGCACAGGCGACGATGATTGGTGTGAGCGAGGCATCGCGCTGACCGAACAGCGTGTGGTCGAGCGCCTCTTCGACTTCAGGGGCCGCCGGCGACGCTTGGAACACGGCCAGATCTTCGACGATCGTCAACGACACCGTTGCATCGGTCGTGTCGGTCTCGACCGGGTCGTCGGTGGCGGCCACCGGCTCGCTGTCGGGCTGCTGCGCTCGTTCGACCACCGAGTCGGCGCGCGCGGCACGCAGCCGGGCGAAGTGGTCGTCGACCGAGCCGTTCGGGGCTTCATCGACCGACTCGGTGTCGTCGTCGGCACCGAACAGGGCAACGACCGGCGCGGACTGGCGGGCGTCGTCGTGCTCGTCGTGATCGTGGGCCTCGTGCGTGTCGCGCATCAGTAGCACGGTGCTGTCGGTGGTGTCGTCGACAACGGGCGGCACATCGACCGCGTCGTGCGTCTCGACGTTGTCGATTCTCTCGACCACGTCGGTCTCGACGAGGTCTTCGGACGCAACCTCGTCGTCGGACTCGACAACGGTGACGGCGATCGGCAACTCCGCCGGATCCTCAGTTGCCCGCTGGTTGGGAATCATCAACGGCACCGGGCCGGTGGTCGGCGCCAAGTTGACGTACTCCGATGGCTCACCCAGCGGCGTCAGTTCGGCCATCACATCGACGGCGACGAGCCGCGACCGCTCGAAGGCCTGCAGCAGACGATCGCGGCCATGCATCAACTGCTCGATCTGCTGGCGGGCCAACTCGCGACGGCGAGCCAACTCGCTGAGCACACGCTCGCGATAGGCGCGGGCCTCGTTGACCATCTCCCGACCCTGCTGTTTGGCCATCAACAATTCGGACTCGGCGTCCGCCGCTGCGTCGTGGCGACGGCGTGCGGCCTCGACCTCTGCCTCTTCGCGCAATCGTTGGGCCTCGTCGGTGGCCTCACGCAGCATCCGCGATGCGCCGTCCTCGGAGCGGAGTTTGATCTGCGACGCCGCCTCGCGCGCCGTCTGCAGGATGCGCGCCGCCTCCTCGCCGAGCATGCGGGTGACGACCTCTTCGTCGAGCGCTACGACCGAATTGGTGCCACGCTGGGCGGAGCGCAACTCGCGCTCGAGGAACTTCTCGCGCTCTTGCAGGCGAGCCATCTCGGCGGCGACCATCCGTAGCAGATCGCGCACCTCGGTCTGGTCGTAGCCGCGTCGTGACGTCGGGAACGACGCCGACGCGATCGCGTCGGGTGACGACGGATCGGGACGTGTGAACGAAAGTGCCATTGCGGGAATCGTAGGTGTTGAGACCACCGAAAACGTGGCAATCAACCAGCGCGGCGCGGCGCTCCGCCTACGGGGTGGTTTCGGTGGTGACCGGCGCGTCGATTCGGGCGTCGGGCAGGGCCTCACCACCGATCCGCTCGAGTTCGGCCAGGGCCTCGTCGAGCGTGGCCACGGAGATGATCTCGACATCGTCGCCGACCACGCTGCGAGCCTTGGCGATGTCTTGCTCGCCCTGGCTGGTCGGCACCATGAAGTACTTGGCTCCCGATTGGCGCACCGCCGAAGCCTTCGACGCCAACCCACCGATCGGGCCGACTTCGGCGTTGATGTTGATCGTGCCGGTGACGGCGACCCGCTTGCCGCCGAGCAGGTCGCCCTCCGAGAGTTGATCGATCAGGGTCAACGTGAATGCCAGCCCAGCCGACGGCCCGCCGATCGATTCGGTGTCGATGGTGATCGTGACGTCGTCGGGAAGGTTGACCTCGGCGGTGTCGCTGGGAATGAACCCGATGATCGTCCGCTCCGGCTCCTCGGGCGAGGCGATCAACTCGACCTCGCCGCTGCCGGGCGTGCCATCGCGTTCGTACTCGATCTGCACCGTGTCGCCTGGCTCGTGCCTGGCCAGGATCGGCGCCAAGTCTTCGACCACCGACAACGAGGTGTCATCGACCTTCAGCAACTTGTCGCCCGGATCGAGCAACTGATCCGACGGCGCCGACTCGGAACAGCTCCGCCCGTCATCGCTGGCCTGTAGACAGACCAACTCGTCGATGATCACCTCACCAGGTGTCAGCTGGGCGTCGTAGCCGAGCCGGTGAAGGGCCACGTACTCTGCGGTTTCCTTGGCGGTGCGCATGTCGCGTTGGCCTCGCGACGTCTGCTGCTGCGGCGTCTCGGTGGCATACAGGTCGGCGTAGCTCCTCTCGTCGACCGCCGGGCTGTCGCGCCCGACCCACCAATCCAACAGGCTCAGCTCCGGTGTGCGCACAGTGACGAACAGAACCTGGCCGCGGCTGTCGTAGGTGGTCGGGCCGTCGATCGTGAGCCGCGGCTCGACGGCTTGGGCATCGGCAGGCACGACCGCGAACTGCACCTGTTCCGATGGCCCCTCTTTCGTGCAGGCACTTGCCTCGTTGCGCTCTTCGCAATCGCGCTTGCTGGCCACGAGCGTGCTCGGCAACAGCGCCGCCGCGGCGACGATGGCGACCGTGGCGAACCCGACGACGGCGAGTGGGATGGCCCAAACGAGGTGGCAACGGCCCAGCGACCGTACCTCGGCGCCTGGCTCAATTACGATTGATTGTTGCGTGTCGACCAGGGAACTCACCATCGCTACTGCTTGGATCGCCGTTCTTGCCATTGTGGCACTCGTTGCGGCGGGGTGGCGTAAGCCTGCCAGAGCCACGGCCAATCCGGCACGCGCCCTACGACAGAAGCGGGCGCGGATCGGTCTGCCGGTTACCGAAGCCGACGTGCCCCTCCATCGGCGCACTCAGTGGTGGAGGAAGATTTGGGCCGTTGTGGCCGGCAGCACAATGGCCGCTGTCGTCGGAGTCATCACCGCCACCGTGGTCGGCGTCGGTGCCTCGTGGATCGTTGTTACCCTGTCGCGCCTGCTCAAGAAATGACCGCCCGATGGCGGGAAATCGCCGTCGCCGGGCATACCGGCGATGCGGTTGTGGCACGCGTTGCTCTCGACGACCCCGACCCGGTGGCGCGAGAACTGGCGCTCGGTGCGTTGTTGCGCATCGGGGCGCTGACCGACGATGATCTTCGCGCCGCGCTGGGCGATGGTGTGCCGTCGGTGCGTAGACGGGCGGCGCTGATCGCCGGGCAACGCCCAGGACTGTCGCTGCGAGCGGTGCTCGACGATCCCGAAGTCACCGTCGTCGAGGCTGCGGCGTGGGCGTGCGGCGAGCAGGAGGTCGTCGACGACGACGTACTCGAAGCGCTCATCGATCTCGGCGTCACCGCAGGCGATGCGCTGGTCCGCGAGGCCTGCGCGGCGGCGCTCGGCGCGATCGGCGACCCACGCGGGCTGGCGACCATCCTTCACGGATGCACCGACAAGCCGGCCGTGCGGCGCCGAGCGGTGCTGGCACTGGCGCCGTTCGACGGCGACGAGGTCGATGCCGCGTTGCAGGCGGCGCTCAGCGATCGCGATTGGCAGGTCCGCCAGGCCGCCGAGGACGTACTGGGCGCTAGCAACGGCTGAAGACCTACTCCGCGGCGCCGACCTGGCCGAAGGAACGGTGCTCCTGCTGCCGGCGTGATCACCACCGTGCTACGCGCGTAGCATGAGATGCTACACTGTCTCGAATGACCGACGTCGCATCTCGTGAGCTCCGCAACAACACCCGGGCGTTACTCGAGCGAGTCGACGCCGGAGAGCTGCTGACGATCACCGTCGACGGACGCGCCGTGGCCGAGTTGCATCCGGTCTCGCACAGGCGGCAATGGATGTCGCGGGCCGAGTTCGTGAACAAGATCCTGCCCAATCAGGCCGACAACGACTTGCTGGCCGAGCTCAAGGCGATCGCCCCTGACAACACCGATGATCTTCGCCCGTTGTGACCAGAGGGCTTGCCGACACAACGGTGTTTGTTGCCAACGAGACCGGTAGGGCGTTGCATGTCGACGCGCTGCCAGATGAACTCGCCGTGTCGATCATCACGATCGGTGAACTCCGCGCCGGAGTTACTCGGCGCCGACGACGTTGCAGTTCGCGATCGGCGCCTGAAAACGCTGACGCGAGCATTGGAGCTACACACCCTGCCGATCGCCGCCGAGGTTGCGGAGTCATGGGCGCGGTTGCGGATCATGTTGCGCGATGCGGGAAGCCGAATGGCGGTGAACGACTCGTGGATTGCCGCGACAGCGATGGCCCACCGAGTCCCCGTTGTCACCCAGGACCACGACTACATCGAACTGCCTGGCCTCGACGTCATCCACGTTTGAGAGCCGAGTTGCAAGGGCTCACAGATCGTAGCGGTAGACGTTGGTGTCGCGGGCCGCGAAGCCGATGCGCTCGTAGAGTCGGTTCGCGGCCTGGCGCGATGGCCGGCTGGTCAGGCTGACTGACTTGGCACCGCGGCGCCGGGCCTCGCCGAGCGCCGCCCGGTTCAGCGCTTCACCCACACCTTGCCCGCGTGCTGCATCGTCGACGACCACGTCCTCGATCCACGCCTTCAACCCGGTCGGTATGCGGTACATCACCAACGTCAAACTGCCGACGATCACGCCGTCGACGCGGGCGACGAGCACCGTGGAATCGCCGGCCATGATCGTGGCCAACTCCGAGGCGTCCGGGGGCGTCGCCGACGACAATTGTGGGAGCAGCCGAGCAAGCGCCTCGACCAGTTCGTCGGTCGGGTGTTCGACGATTTCGATGGTCGCAGTCACAGTCCGCCAACCCTACGACTAACGGTACAGTCCGCAAGCATGATCCTCGAATCGATCGACGGCGGCGAGGCCTACACCGTCGTCGCGGAGCTGTAGCTCTGTAGTGTGGTCATGATGGACCACGTTCGCTGGATGGCCCAACCCAGCCTTCACCGGCCGACAGTCATCGCCGCGTTCACAGGATGGAACGACGCCGGCGACGCTGCCAGCAACAGCGTGCGTCATCTGATCGAGGCGTGGAGCGCCGAGCCTTTGGCCGAAATCGATCCGGAGGAGTTCACCGACTTCGCCACGGTGCGGCCACATGTGCGTCTCAGTGCCGGGATGACCCGCTCGATCGTCTGGCCGACCGTCGGACTGTGGAGCGCGTCGACACCGGGTGGCGATGTCATTCTGGTGCTCGGCCCAGAACCGGCACTGCGCTGGCGGATGTTCAGCGAGCAGGTGGTGGCGGTGGCGACAAGGTTCGGTGCGTCGATGTTGCTGACACTGGGCGCGCTGCTTGCCGACGTTCCGCATTCGCGCCCCGTTCAGTTGATGGGCACCGCGACCGACCAGACGATGATCGACCGCTTCGATCTGCAGCGCTCGCGCTATGAGGGCCCGACTGGAATCGTCGGTGTGCTGCACGACGCGATGTCGCGAACCGACCTGCCCTCCGCTTCGTTGTGGGCCGCAGTGCCCGCCTATGCGTCGCAGGTTCCATCGCCGAAAGCCGCGCTGGCACTCGTCGAGCGGACCTGTGAGATGCTGGGATGCCCGGCGTCAACCGCACGACTGATCGCCGACGCCAGTGATTACGACGCGCGCATCTCGGCCTTCGTCGGCGAAGACGACGATCTGGTGGGGTACGTCTCGCGATTGGAATCGTTGGCCGACAGCGGCCAACTCGGCGACGACAACGAAGCCGACGAAGACGACGACGAAACCGAGGTTTCCGAGGCGCTCGACGACACCCGTCTCAACAGCGACGAACTGATGGCCGAGGTCGAGCGCTTCCTGCGCGACCAGGGCGACAGCGCCTCGTAGGTCGCTGGTAAGTTACCGCGACTGGCCGCGCCACGTCGGCGAGCGCGGCGCCTCGAAGGCCGTCGTCACCGGGTGGCCGTCGATGGCTGCGAAGGCCATCGGTCCCCACCAGTTCGCACCGGCACACGGCCACGGCAGCTCATCACGATTGAACCACCCGACCCCCACCGTTTCCAGCGGATGACCAGCGAGTTCGCCGCCCGTGGCCGTGCAGTGGAAAAGCAGCAGGTACATCGCAAAGCGGGTGAAACCCATGCGTTGGCCGTCGATGACCGCCAACAGCTGCACCGGATCACAGTGGATACCTGTCTCCTCGTGCACCTCTTTGACAACGACTTCGGACGGTGAGTAGCCGACATCGGCCCACCCGGTTGGGTACAGCCAGACACCGCTGTCGGCCCTCTTCACCAGCAGAATTTCGCCGGCCTCGTTACCGACCACGGCACCAATGGCAACCTTGGGCGTCACGTAGCCCGGCACGCCTTCGCCGATCGACTCCATCCATTCCTGCACGAAATGGTCGCGTTCGCGACGCACCTCCAGCGCTTCATCGGCGGCAGCCTTGATGTCGCCGGCGACGTGCAGCACTTCCTCGAAGCGCTCGCGCTCGTACAGGCTCTCCGTGAAACCGAGACCGGTGCGAGCGATTGCCGCCAGCGACTCGCTCCACCGCACCAGCTCGCGCGTGAAGTCGTTGGGCGCTGCATCGCTCACGTCGGCGACCCTACGGCATGCAAGATGGCCCGTTCGACCTCGGCACGGTGGAAGGTGTCGGTCACCTTCGCACCATCGGATGTACGGACGTAGAAGCTGTCGACGACACTCGGTCCGATGGTTTGCACGGTGGCGTGCCGGATGTCGAGACCCATCTCGGCGAGCGCCGAAGCGACGCGGTGCAACAATCCGATCGAGTCAGGGGCGCGCACCTCGATGACGGTGGCGTTGCTGCTTGCCGCATCGACGAAGGTCACCGACGGGGCCACCACCGAGGCAGCCGCCGGGCGTCGCCGGCGACGGTAAGTGCGGGCCCGCTCGGCCAGACGCGCCGACAACGCCAACTCGCCACGCAATGCCCGATGGATGTCGGCGATTATCGTGGCCCAGTCGGCGGCCTGCGACGCCTCGGCAATCCGGAACTGCGATGCCGCCATGCCCTGTTCGTCACTGTGCGCACGGGCGCCGACGACGTCGATCCCGTAGAGGGCGAGCACCCCGGCGAGACGAGCGAACGTGCCGGGACGGTCGGCGTTGACGACGACGACGCGCGGTCCATCGAGATAAACGGCCGCCTCGCCCGCACCCATCAAGGCGAGGATGTCGGCCGTCGGGAACGGTGAGCTACGTTCCTGCCCTCCTTCCACCCCGTCGGCGACGCCGAGCCGCAGGCGCACCCGCTCGACCAGTTCTTCGACCAGTTCGGCCTTCCACGGACTCCACGCCGATGAGCCGGTCGCCAACGAGTCGGCTTCGGTGAGCGCGTGCAGCAAGTCGAGGAACCCGACGCTGCCGACGGCGTCGGCAACCATGCCGATCGTCGCCGGGTCGTCGAGATCGCGGCGGGTGGCGACGTCGGGCAACAGCAGGTGGTGGCGCACCAACCCGACCAGATGGCGAGTGTCTTGCTCGTCGAACCCCATCCGCGGACCGATCACGGCAACCAGTTCCTCGCCGCGTTCGGTGTGGTCGCCGGGGTAGCCCTTGCCGAGATCATGCAGTAACGCGCCGATCACCAGCAGATCGGGCCGGGTGACGCGGTCAGCGAGAAGTGCGGCCTGCGTCGCCGCTTCCCACAGGTGACGGTCGACGGTGAAGCGGTGGTAGGCGTTACGTTGCGGGCGCGACCGCACCGGCGCCCATTCCGGCAGCATCCGGGTGAACAACTCGGCCTGGTCAAGCGACTCGAGCACCGGAATCGCCCGTGGACCCTCCAACAGCAGCGCGACCAACTCGTCGGTGGCGCCGGTCGGCCATGGTTGCGGCCACTCGGGGATTCGTTCGCTCAAGGTCTCCAAGGCACGGGTGGCAATCGGGGTCTCGCTGCGTGCCGCGCCGAGGGCAA
The DNA here is from genome assembly GCA_031404635.1 of Ilumatobacteraceae bacterium. GTDB lineage: Bacteria > Actinomycetota > Acidimicrobiia > Acidimicrobiales > Ilumatobacteraceae > JAENVT01. The sequence goes on along the minus strand of JANNHY010000294.1, from coordinate 714 downwards.
GCTGCAACATCAGCGTCGGGTCGCGCTCTGGCCAGACGTCGATGCCGAGTTCCACCTCGCCGTTGCGCAGCGTGACGCCCGATGCGAGCGGGCGAGGCTTGACGTGCTCCTGCTCGGCGCGGGCGACGGCGTTCCATGCTCGATCGAATTGCCACGACAGCGTTCGCGCCGCCGACGACACGGCCGCCATCATGTCGTCGGCGCTGCCGAAGGCACCGGCGGCGGCGATCGCATCCTGATTCTCGAGACGCAGCACTTCGCCGGCGATTGGTGCAGCACGATGCAGGGCCACTCGGGCGCGCAGCAGCGTGTCGTAGGCCGCGGCCACGGCCGCTGGGGTTTCCGAGGCGATGCCGCGACCGGCGACGTCGATCCAGCGCAACTCGTGCATGTCGCGCAAGCCGCCGCGACCCTCCTTGACGTTGGGCTCCAGCAGGAAGGCGACCTCGCCGTCGGTGCGATGGCGAGCGAGGCCACGATCTCGCAGGAGCGAGAGCCACCCGGCAGCGTCGGCCTGCCATGCCTGTTGCCCTGCGTGCAAAACCTCGTCGGCCAGTGCTCGGTCACCGGCGAGCCATCGGCCCGAGAGCAGGGTTGTTGCGGTGTCGAGTTGATCGGCGCCGATTGTCAGCCTTTCGTTCGCCGCACGCAGCGAGTGCCCGAGATGAAGGCCGGAGTCCCAGATCGGATACCACAGATCAGCGAGGCTGGCCT
>JANNHY010000293.1:0-2578 GCA_031404635.1 Ilumatobacteraceae bacterium | reverse complement strand
GGATGTCGATCAATTGCTTGGCGTCATCCTGGCATTCGGCGCAGATGAAGACGTCGCCTGCGTGATCGCCACGAGTCCGCGACCGTTGACAAAACGCCGCTGCGGCGAGTTGGGCCTCGTCGAAGACACGATCGTTGCCGGCATGTTCGATCAAGACTTCGGTGCTGATGGTGTGCATGACAACCTCCCAATAGGCGTGGAAGCAACCAGCGAACAACACACGTCAACCGGGCGATCTGGGTCGCGCCTGTCGGCGGCGGTACCGTTCCCGGAGTGTTCGTCTCCGACCTTGGCCACTTCCTCGACCTGCCAGCGGACGCCTCAGGGCCTGCTCGGCGGATGGCTGAACACCTCACACTGATCGTGCGCGCCGCAACCGCCGGAGACCCCGGCCGTGCGTGGATCAGCGCTCTCCCGTGCGGGCGCCGCCCCGACCGGCGGCCCTGCCGAGGGCATCTCAGAGTGCTCCGCACCGACGTACCACCATCGATCGAGTGGCGATGCACCTCGTGCGGCGACGACGGGGTGATCAGCGGCTGGGAACGATCACCGTTCGACTTGAGGCCGCGCAGCATCGATCCACGCCCCACCGAAACGGTCCGCGTCATGATCCCGGCCGAGGTGGCCGCCACGCTCCGCGGGCTGATGCTGCTCGACACCGCCAGCGAGCGGCTCGTGTTCCGGGCGCGGGTGGCCGACGAGGGCGTCGTGCTGTCCGGTGACGAGGATCATTTCGATGAGCTGATCGACTATGTCGCGGCAGAGGCCAACCACGAACAGACCCGTCGGCGACACAAACAGCTCGACGCCGTTTTCGAGGTTCTCAACGACGTGCTAACGCGGTCGACCTGAGCCCGAAACGCCTCAGTCACGCCGTGGATCACACGCATAATCTTCCGCTCCGAGACACGGCCTCGTAGACCGGGGTCGTCAGGATGCGATCAAGGTCGAACGAGCCCGCGTCAGACGTCATTCTGTGGCGGCGCGCCGCCGACTCATCGAAGCCGAAGCCGAGTACCAGCGCGCCCGATCGGACGACTACGTCGCTCGGCTCATCCGCGACTCGGCAATCGTTGACGCTTACCGCTCAGGCCTCTCGTCCCGAGAAATCAGCGAGCTGGTTGGTGATATGGGTCAGCCCAACGTCGTCCGAACACGGCGCCGGGCTGTTACCCGACGAGAGATCGTTCCACACGGTCTGCTTCACCTGCTGATGCCCTCCGAGCCTCCGGACTCAATGCGAAGGATTTCATCGACCTCGTGCGCCAGCGGGATCTGCGACCTATTGAGCTTGCCGGCGGCGTTCGCGCCTTTCGACCGGAGGACATCGAGCGTTTGCGGACGGGCGCCTGATCTGCACGCTTCGTGTCACGCCCACGGGTTGACGACGCCGAGCCGGGCGAACCGCTCGAAGTCGTGGACGTTACGCGTGACCATGATCATCCCGTGCACCAGGGCGGTCGCGCCGATCAGGGCGTCGCGAAGAAAGGGGGCAGCGTCTGGGACATGCAACGCGGCGGCCCGAGTGGCCACTGACGCGTCTACGGGCACGATTCGATCGGAGAATGCAGGCACGACGCTGCTGTCGAGCCAACCGCGCAGGACCTCGCCCTTGGCCGGGTCGCTTCGCTCGGCGAGTAACACCCCGTGCTCGAGTTCGTGCAAGGAGATCACGGAGATGAACATCAGAACCGCAGGAACCTCGCTGGCCCAATCGATGACGCCGCGATGCGCCTTTCCGGATTTGGCCTTGCGAAGCTCTGACACAACGTTGGTGTCGAGCAGATACATCAGTCGAACCGTGCCGGCTCGGCTGCATCTCCGATGACCGGGATCTCGAAGTCGATGTCTTCGATACCTTTCGGATCGGAGAGCAGTTCGATCATGCTCGTCTGGTTCGCAGCGAGGCGCTTGTAACTCTCGAAGGTCAAGAGAACGTGTGAAGGACGACCTCGGTCTGTGATGTAAACCGGCCCGGATTGGGCTGCTCGCTTGGCGCCGCCCGTGTCCTGGTTGAATTCTCGACTGGTCAGTTTGTGGCTCTTCATGGTCAGCTCCTCGGCACGCCGTTGTAGCAATGTTACTACACCGGGGGCGAAGGCAATGCGTCCAGCCCGCAGCAATAGCTACGGGAGTGCACGCGCTGAGCCCGCCCGACGGTGGGTTGCTGGTGCGCTACTGGGTGCCCGGTCGGCTTTCACGTCATCGCGTCCTCCCTGATAACTGCTCATACAGTTCCCTACATCAGCCGAAAAATGGCCGAAGGCCTCTCCATCGGAGAGGCCTTCGCCTCATATCATTGCAGGTCAAGTCACAGATTTCTCAGTGCGTCCGGAGGGACTCGAACCCCCAACCGTCTGATCCGAAGTCAGATGCTCTATCCATTGAGCTACGAACGCGTGCGCCACACAGATTAGTCGAACACCTTGGGCGGGGTGACTTGCGAATGTTGTTAGGTTCCCCTACCTTGGGCCGCTAGGGAGACAGACTCCTGATCACCCTCCGCTCCGGTGGTGGCCCACCCGTCCCCGGACCATCGCCGGAGTGAGAGACCTCCGTCAACGCTATTTGCGCCGGC
>JANNHY010000292.1:0-35553 GCA_031404635.1 Ilumatobacteraceae bacterium | reverse complement strand
AACGGCAACGCTTTCTTCGGCGCCGCTCAGCGGTTGCCGACAAACGTCAAGTTGCTGCCCGATGGCATGTGGCCGCGCGGCTACTTGGTGATCCTGTCACTCGTCGCCGGCACCGCCGTGTTGATGTGGATCGGCGAGCTGATCAGCCAGCGCGGCATCGGCAACGGCATGAGCATGGTTATCTTCGCCTCGGTCGTCAGCAGTTTGCCGTTCGGCTACTACGCGATCCTCCAGGAGCAGAAGGTGTTCGCGTTCATCCTGCTGGTCATCGTCAGCTTGCTGATCGTCGTGGCTGTGGTGCGCGTCGAACTGGCTCAGCGGCGCATCCCTGTGCAGTTCGCCAAACGGGTCGTCGGCCGGCGGATGTACGGCGGTCAGAACACATACATTCCGCTGAAGGTCAACCAGAGCGGCGTCATCCCGATCATCTTCGCCAGCTCGGTGTTACTGCTCCCGGTGTTGATCACCAACTTCCTCGGCGGCAGCAATGGCACCGGCTGGCGGGCGACGATCCAGAAATGGGTCGACACCAACCTGGTCAACAGCCAGAACCTGGTCTACATCGTGCTGTTCTCGGTCATGATCATCGCCTTCGCTTACTTCTACAACTCGATCGCCTTCGACCCGATTCGCCAAGCCGACCAGATCCGCCGCCAGGGCGGGTTCATCCCCGGCGTGCGTCCCGGCCCGCAGACCGAGCGCTACCTGTCGAAAGCCGTTAACCGCATCACGCTGCCGGGCGCCACGTTCGTAGCAGTGGTCGCCATCACGCCGTACCTCATCCTGTGGGTGTTCGACGTGCAGAACTTCCCGTTCGCCGGGACCACCGTGTTGATCGCCGTAGGCGTCGCCCTCGAACTCATGCGTCAGATCGACAGCCAATTGATGTTGCGCAACTACGAGGGCTTCCTGAAGTGATCCTGCCCCGTCTGTCGAAGGGCGGGTCGTCAGCGGGATGATCCCAGGCGCTCGGCTCATTCTGCTCGGCCGGCAAGGTGCGGGTAAGGGTACGCAGTGCGTGCGTTTGTCGCGCCATTTCGTCGTACCGCACATTTCCACCGGCGACATGTTGCGGGCGGCCGTTCGCGAGGGAACCGACCTCGGCCGTATGGCCAAGAAGGTCATGGACGACGGTGGGCTGGTCGGTGACGACATCATGATCGGCATCGTCATCGAGCGGCTCAGCCATCACGATGCCAAGGGACGCGGCTACATTCTCGATGGTTTCCCGCGCACTGTGCTTCAGGCACAGGCCCTCGACGAGTTGACCGCGCCGCAGCCGATCGATCTGGTTCTCGACCTCGACGTTCCACGCGACCTCGTGCTGGCTCGGCTGAGCGCCCGCCGGGTGTGTCGCGACTGCGGTACCAACTACGTCGCCAGCGGATACGAGAAGTTGCCGTGGATATGCGAGGTGTGCGGCGGCGATGTGATGCAGCGCGACGACGACACGCCTGAGGCCATCGAGCACCGTCTCGATCTCTACGAGCAACAGACCTCGCCGCTGATCGAGTACTACCAGAGCCAGGGTCGGCTCGCTGTCGTCGATGGCGTAGGAACTCCAGAAGCCGTGTTCCGTCTTCTCGCCGCGGCCGTCGACGCAACCCGCTGACGGACGGCCCGATCATGCGCCGTATGCCGCGTCGCTCGGCCGACGAGATACGTGACATGCGTGCTGCCGGCAGAGTAGTTGCCGAGATGCACCTGGCCATTCGGGCTGCGGCTCGCCCTGGCGTGACCACCTTGCATCTCGATCGTGTCGCCCGCAACGTGCTGGCCACCCGCCACGCAACCTCGAACTTTCTCGGCTATCACGGCTATCCGGCGGTGATCTGTGCATCGGTCAACGACGAGGTCGTCCACGGGACCCCCAACGAGCGTCAGCTGCAAGATGGCGACATCGTGTCGATCGATTGCGGGGCGATCGTCAACGGTTGGCACGGCGACGCCGCGTTCACGATGGGTGTCGGCACGATCGGCGTTGACGAGCAGCGATTGATCGACACCGCGGATCGTGCTCTCGCCGCTGCCGTTGCGGCGATGCGTCCCGGTGGCCATCTCGGCGATGTCGGGGCGGCGGTCGAATCGGTCGTCAACGCGGCGGGATATGGCAGTCCTCGCGACTACTGCGGCCACGGCATCGGGCGGGCGATGCACGAGGACCCTGACGTCGAGAACCGTGGCCGGCGCGGCCAAGGTCCACGGCTCGAGCCCGGTGTGGTCCTGGCGATCGAGCCGATGCTCATCGCCGGCGGTAACGACGACGTTCTCGTGCTCGACGACGACTGGACGGTTGTTACCGCCGACGGCTCACTCGCCGCGCACACCGAACACACCGTGGTCGTCACCGATCACGGCCCCGAGATCCTCACCCGCCTCTAGCTCAAACGTCCGGGCGATGAGAGATGAGCCGCCGGGCGACGCATATCTCTCATCGCGGCTGGCCACCGGCTGTCAGCGATGAGAAGTGTGCGCTTTCGGGCGGCTCATCGCTCATCGCGGCGAGGATCGAGGTCAGCGCTGGGCCGCGCCGTCGATAACGACGGGAACGCCGGCGAGCACCGTGTGTCGCACCTTGCCACGCAACGTTCGCCCGGCGTAGGGCGTGTTGCGACTCTTGCTGGCCAGCTTGGTCGGTGTGACGGTCCAATCGGCGTTGGGGTCGAACACGACCAGGTTGGCCGGCTCGCCCGCAGCGATGGGTCGGCCGTGGCGATCGGCGATGCGGGCGATCGTCGCCGGCTTCCAGCTCAGGGCGGCGACGATGTCGGTCAACGACATGTCGAGTTCGGTGATCGCCAGCGCCAGTGCCGTCTCCAAGCCGAGCATTCCCGACTGCGCCTGGTCAAGTGGGGTCTCTTTCGACTCCGGTGGGTGTGGGGCGTGATCGGTGGCGATGGCGTCGATCGTGCCGTCGGCGAGCCCGGTCTTGATCGCGGCGATGTCGGCCGCGGTGCGCAGCGGCGGGTTGACCTTGTACACGGCGTCGTATCCGGTGAGCATTTCGTCGGTGAGGGTGAAGTGGTGCGGGGCGGCCTCGGCGGTGACAGGAAGACCGTCGGCCTTGGCGGCGCGAACCAGATCGACGCTGCGCGCGGTCGATAGGTGCAGAAGGTGGATGCGCGCCCCGGTGAGGCGTGACAACTCGATATCGCGGTGGACCATCAACTCCTCGGCAATGGCGGGCCAACCGGGTAGACCGAGGTGGCTGCAGCACGACCCCTCGTGCATGACGGCACCCGTGGTGAGCGAGTCGACTTCGCAATGCTGCGCCAAGGTGATGTCGAGCACGCGGGCATACTCCAGCGCGTGTCGCATCAGCTGTGGATCTTGCACACCGTTCCCGTCGTCGGTGAACAGGCGCACCCCCGCGGCGGCCAACTCGCCAAACGGTGCCAGCGCCGTGCCTTTGCGATTGACAGTGATACAGCCCGCCGGGTGCACATCGCACAAGGCAGCGAGTCGCGCCTGGGCGCGGACAAACTCGATCACCGCCAGCGAGTCCTGGGCCGGCTCGGTGTTGGGCATCGCCACGATGGCGGTGAACCCACCGAGGGCGGCTGCACGGCTGCCGGTCTCGATCGTCTCGGCTTCTTCACGACCAGGCTCGCGCAGATGGACGTGCAGGTCGACGAAGCCGGGGGCAACGATGCAGCCCGTGGCGTCAAGGGTCTGGTCTGCCTCCAGCGATGGACCGACCTCAACCACGCGGCCGCCATCGATCGCCACATCGGCGCGGCGCTGTCCGGCCTGGTCGAGAACCGTGCCGCCGCGAATCACCCTTCGGCTCACGACGCGTCACCCTTCAAATCGCTTCCCGATCCGAGCAGATGGAACAGCACGGCCATGCGTACGGCTACGCCGTTCGTGACCTGATCAAGGATTACGGAGCCGGCGAGTTCTGCCGGGTCGACAACCATCTCGACGCCGCGGTTCATCGGACCGGGGTGCATGACCAACGCATGTGGCGCGAGACGCGCGGCGCGATGTGCGGTCAGGCCGTACATCGAGGAGTACTCACGCATGCTTGGTAGCAAGGCGTCGTCCATCCGTTCGCGCTGCACACGCAACAGGTACAACACGTCGAGATCGGGAAGGACAATATCGAGATCGTGGGAAACGTCGACCGGCCAGCCGTCGAGCGAAGGTGGCAGCAGTGTGGGCGGGGCCACGAGTGTGACATGAGCGCCGAGCGCCGTGAAGGCCTGCACGTCGCTGCGGGCGACACGACTGTGTTTGATATCGCCGACGATCGCAATGCGCAATCCGTCGAAGCCGTCGCGGCGGTTGAGTCTGGTACGGATGGTGTAGCAGTCGAGCAGGGCCTGAGTTGGGTGCTGGTGCCAGCCGTCACCGGCGTTGACGATGCTGGCGGTCGTCCAGCGGGTGATCATCTGCGGCGCGCCGCTCGACTTGTGGCGGATGACGAAGGCATCGACTCCCATCGCGGCGATGGTCTCGATGGTGTCGCGCAAGCTCTCGCCCTTGTTGACACTGCTCGACGACACCGCGAAGTTCATCGTGTCGGCGCTGAGCCGTTTGGCCGCGGTATCGAAGCTCGTGCGAGTTCGGGTGGAGTCTTCGAAGAACAGGCTGACGACGTTCTTACCGCGCAGTGCCGGCACCTTCGGAATCGACCGCTGCGAAATCTCGACCATGTGGTCGGTGAGTTCCAACAGACCATGGATGTCCGCGGCGGCGAGATCGGCGATCGACAACAGGTGCTTCATGTGATCACCACACCCTCAGCACTGACCTGCACATCCTCGTCGCCCGCGGTCGGCAGGTTCTTGCCAACGTAGTCGGGACGAATCGGCAGTTGGCGATGACCACGATCGACGATCACGGCCAATTGCACCGCCCGCGGTCGCCCGTAGTCGTTGAGTGCCTCGAGGGCCGCACGCACGGTGCGACCGGTGAACAGCACGTCGTCGATCAAGACGACTGTTGCGTCATCGAGAGACACTGGGATCGCGGTGACATGCCCCGGCACGATCGGTCGCAGGCCGACATCGTCGCGATGGAAGCTGACATCGAGCGCACCGACAGGGACCGGCAACTCGATGCCGGCGAGCACCGCGGCCAACTCGTTGGCAATCCATACCCCGCCTCGTTGTAGCCCGACAAGGACGACGCCCTCGGTGCCGTGGTTACGCTCGACGATCTCGTGGGCGATACGAGTCAGTGCTCGGCGAACGTCGTCGGCACTCAAAACCTCGCGTGGCCCGGTCGTTGGAGGCATGGCTTCCTTCCACGTATCGGCCTCACCGGACCGATTTCACGTTCGGCCCCAAGGTTAGCGTTGACGCGGCATGTTCGGCCGAAAGACACTCACCGTTCAGGAGACGTTCGTCGGGTCGTAAGGAGCGCTTGGTACACCTCTCACGTCCCTATACGCCAGCCCGAAATGGAGATACTTCATATGCAGCACCTGTCGCACAGCCGAGCGAAACTGGCCACCATTGGTGGTTTGTTGCTTGTCGGCGCCGTCTTTGCAGGAGATACTGCAAGCGCCAAAGATGTTCGATTCTCGGACTTCACCCCTCTGACGACATCGGCTGGCCCCACCGCCGACGAAGCGATGCCCATCACCTTCGGCAACGCTGCCATCCAGCAGCGGTCCGTGGCCGATCGCACGACCCAGCTGGCAGCGGATACGCCCAACAGCGGCAACTGGGACATGAATACCCTCAACGAGACGGGCCGCCACAAGGGCCGTTTCCTGTTCACCGTGTTCGAAACCGGCCAGGCCGGCGTGATGCGCCACGAAGTTGCGACCGGCAGGACCGACACGATCTGGTACAGCCTGGAGCCCGGTGGTCACGTTGCGTTCGACGCCTCGTTCTGGACGCCGTGGGGCACGTTCATCACGGCTGAGGAGTCGTGGTGCACCGACCCGGCGGGATGCACCAGTAACTACGGCCGCCTGTTCGAGCTGAAGAACCCGACCACCGCCCCGGCCATCATCAACCCCATCACGGCGGCGAGCAACGACGGCGCCATGGTGGTGCACCAGAACGTCATCCCGCGGACGTCACACGAGGGCATCCAATTCGACGAAGACGGCAACATGTACTTCATCGATGAGCTCAATGGTGGTGGCCTGTACAAGTACACGCCTGCCGCAAAATGGAGCAAGATCAAGTCCGGTCGTGCCGACTACTTCGCGGCCGGTCAGACCTTCGTGCTGCGCGTCGGCGACGGCAACACGCCGAACGCCACCGGCGACTACGTGTGGGTGCCGATCACCGATGAATCGGGTGCGGCTCTGCCTGGCGCGATCACCATCACTGACGGCAACGGCGTGACCTCGGTCGACGCCCGCAATACCACTGACCTGCCGGCCTTCAAGGCCACCGACTACCAGCGCCCCGAGGATCTACAGGTTCAGGAGGTGAACGGCGTCGAGTACCTCTACGTGGCCACGACCACGACCAACGAGGTGTACCGGCTGAACCTGAAGTCCGACAACATCTCGGTGTTCGCCAACCGGAGCACCATCGACCTCGCCACGGGCGCGGCAGTCGATACAGCTCTCACGAGCCCCGACAACCTGGCGATCGACCACGACGGCAACATCTACATCGTCGAGGACCGAGGAGGCGGCATCGACGACGACATCTGGGTCGCCAAGGACAAAAACAACGACGGCGACCTCACCGATGCGGGCGAAGGACTCGGTCGTTGGGCGTCGAACGGCACGGTGGGCTCGGAGTTCACCGGGCTTTACTTCGATCCGAAGGACAAGCGTCGTGCCTGGGTAAACATCCAGCATCCCGCCAGCGGCAACGACCGCACCATCGAGATCACGATTCCCGACGACGATGATGATGACGACGACGACGACGATGACTGAGTCATGAGGCGGCAGCGGCACACTTGCATCGCGCGAGTGTGCCGCTGCCGTTTTGACTCGAGCGTTACGTCAAGCGGCCTGCTTCGAGGCGAAGCACCTGATCTGCGCGGTCGAAGGCCACGGCGCGGTGCGATACGGCGAGCACGGTGATGCCAGCGGCCGAGAGGTTGGACCACAACTGCAACTCGGTCTCGATATCGAGCGCGCTGGAGAGGTCGTCGAGCACGACAAGCTCGGGAGAGTGCACCAACGCCCGCGCCGTTGCTACACGCTGCCGTTGGCCGCCCGACAAACGTATGCCCCGTGGACCGATGAGCGTCCTCGTGCCGTCGGGCATCTCGTCGATATCGGCGCTCACGGCTGCCAGCTCGAGTGCCAGCGACAACTGCTCGTCGTCGACGATTCCCAAGGCGATGTTGTCGGCGACCGAGTCGGAGATCAGTTGCGGAACCTGCGGCAAGAACGCCGCGTTGGGGGGAATCAAGAACGCGGCGCGGTCGAGAAGCGACTCGCCGTTCCACCGGACCTCGCCGTTCACCTCGGCCTGGTGGGCGAGGCCGAGCACTGCTCGTAGCAGCGTGCTCTTGCCCGAACCGATCGGGCCGGTGAGCACGGTGAAGCTACCCCGGCGCACGCCGAAGCTGATGTCGTGCACGCCGTTGCCGACGGGGTACATGGCACTGAGGCGTTGAACGTCGAGCATTTCAAGCGTCACTCGCACGGGTCGCCCGGGCTGCGGCCGCGTTCGCTGCTGACGGATCCCGATGGGGAGGTGGCGTTGGGCGACGGTGTTGCCGGCGTCGGTATCGGCCACGAGGCCCTTCATTCGATCGAAGGCCACGGCAACCTGTTTGCGTCGGGCGAGCATCCGCCCGACCATCCGCGGCAGGAAGCTCAACCAGCCGAGGTATGCGGAGAAGATTGCCAATTCGCCGACGCTGAACCGGCCCGATGCCATTGCTCCGGCAGCGGTGAGCAGCACCAGGCCCAGCCCGACATCGGCTGCACCCTGGCTGAACGCCCACACGCTCTCGTCCAGCACGCGGTCGCGCACTGCCGTGCGGCGCCGTGCGTCGACCAGCTTGCGGAGATGGGCAATCGTAGGGTCGATGGCGTCGTTCACCTTCACCGTGGTTGCAGCGGCCATCACGTCGCCGAGCAAGCCGCTCACGGCTTCGGCGGCGATGCGATCCGCGGCTCGATACCGCTTGATGCGCGCATCGAGGGTGCGCGTGGCCATCGCAACACCGATCAGGGGGATCAACAGCACCAGCGCCGAACGGCCGTCGACGCTGCCGAGCACCAGTCCGGCCAGAACGGTGAACACGACGCCGGCCGAGATGTCGACGAACCCATCGATGAACATGGTCACGTCTTCGACGTCGTCGCGGAAATGAGTGATCGCCTCACCAGCCGACCCGACGGGCTGGCCTGCCTCCGGGCCGCCACTCGCCACCTGTGCCGCGAGCAGGTTGGCTCGTAGCAGTGACTGCATGTGCACCCATGCCTTGGTCCACATCAGCGCGCCGAGGTGAATGGTGCTCATCCGCGCCACCTCGCACACCACCAACGCCGCGCAGATCCAGTAGACCCGCGAGTTGTGACCGGTCGCGACGGAGTCGAATCCGCGGCCGAGCAGCCATCCGCTCAACACGGGAAAGGTGAAGAACAGCACGAACAGCAGATACCCCGACCAGAAGCTGCGTGGCTCGTGCTGCGACACGCGCCAGCCCAATCGCCACACACTCACGACGCCTCCACCTCCTCGTCATGTGCCAACTCCAGGAGGTGGCGGAAGCGGCTATCGATGTCGTCGGCCAGATCGCTGCGCTCGCCCTGTTCGACAACACGACCATGATCGAGTACGACGATCTCGTCGACGTGCCGCAACGTCGACAACCGATGAGCAATGATCAACGTCGTGCGGCCATGCATCAGCCTGGCCACGGCGTCTTCCAGTTGCGCCTCGGTCGCCGGGTCGATGCGCGCTGTGGCTTCGTCGAGCACGACGATGTCGGGATTGCGCAACCACACCCGAGCGAACGCCAACAGCTGAGCCTCGCCGGCCGAGAGCCCCGCGCCACCGGCCCCGAGCTTCCGATGGATGCCGGCCTGCGCCAACGCCGGCAGGCCGGCGTTGGTCAACGCAGCAGCAACGTCGTCGTCGGAAGGGCTCTCGTCGAAGAGCGTGACGTTGTCGCGGATGGTCCCGCTCAACAGTTCGACCTCCTGGGGAATGAGGGCAACACGGTGGCGAAGTTCGCTGAGTGGAATTTGCTGGATGGCAACGTCACCGAGCAGGACGGTGCCGCTCGTCGCCTCCACCAGACGCAGCACCAGTCGCGACAAGGAGGTCTTACCGCTTCCGGTACGACCGACGATGCCGATCGATCGACCCGGCGCAAATCGCAGGTTGATCGATTGCAACACGGCCTGATCGTCTCCGTAGTCGAAGTCGACGTCGCGGAGCTCGATGCTCAGCGGCCCGCTGGGCGGGCTCGTCGTGCCGTCGTCACGAATGTCCGGTTCGACGGCCAGCAGGTCGATCACCCTCACCATCGCTCCGTTCGCCTTTTGGACGGTCTCGAGCTGATCGACGACGTCCTCGAGTGGACGCGACAACAACAGCACGTACTGGAACAGCAAGAAGGCATCGCCGACGGTGATGACACCACGGCTGACCATCAGCGCGCTGGCGACGAGCGATACAACCGAGCCGGCGCCAACCGAGCCATCGACTGCCCACCACATTCGCAGGAATGCCTTCTCGCGACGGACGGCGCTGCCCAGGGCATCGGCGCTGTCCTCGACGAACCTCCACATCGCATGGGCGCCGGCGCCGTTGGACCGCAGATCCTCTGCTGCCGTGAGCCGCTCCTCGATTCCTCCGTACAAGCGGGCGTATGACCCCATCTCGTCGGACGACTCGCCGACGGCGTGATGCCGGCCGCGAACGACCACGGCGACGGCAAGCACCACGTAGACGACTGCACCGATCGCCAGTCGCCAGTCGACGACGATCAACACGCCGATCATGCCAACCATCGTGAACAGCGCTCCGGCGGCGCGGGGTATGACCCGGCCCATGAAGTCGGATACCGAGGTGACGTCGCCGTCGACGCGCTGGATCAATTCGCCCGGCGTGTGCTGCCGGTGGAAGCCGTGGCTGAGGCCCAGTACATGGCGGGCCAGCCTGATGCGGATGCCGTTGGTGGTGTGCCATGCAGTCACCGTGGCCATCCAGGCCACTGCCATGTTGATCAACTGGGTGGCGACGGCAACGATCAGGAACAGCACGGCGAGGCGCGTCAGCTGGCCAGCCGTCGTACCGATGGCTGCCCGATCGACGATGCGGCGCACGATCAACGGTCCCGTCAGGATCAGGCCCGACCCTGCGGCGACAAGCGCGCCGAGACCGGCCCAACGTGAGGCGTCGGGCCGCAGTAGCGCGGCAAGTGCGCGCCAACGAGAGGTCGTGGTGGCCATCGGAACGATTCTTCCCCGCGGCGCGCCCGAAACGTGCCCCATTTTCCAAACTTTGTCGGTCGCGGCACGCTGAGCAGGGCGGAGGCGACAAAGTTGGCTGAGGCTTGGCGTTGCGTGCCCCGGGCGGTAGCATTGCACTTCGGCCCAGGTCGGCTTCGCGCGTGCGCAGCCGGTATTGGGCAGCACCTATCACCGTTCGAAAGAGGCCCACTCTGCCCAAGCCAAAAGACGACGCCATCGTGTTGGAAGGCACGATCCTCGAGTCTCTCCCGAATGCAATGTTTCGGGTCGAACTCGAGAACAGCCACAAGGTGCTGGCGCACATCTCGGGAAAAATGCGGATGCACTACATCCGAATCCTCCCTGGCGACAAGGTGCAAGTTGAGCTCACCCCTTACGACCTCACCCGTGGTCGTATCACGTACCGATACAAGTAACAACAGTCAAGGCCACCATGAAGGTTCGTCCGAGCGTCAAGAAAATCTGTGAGAAGTGCAAGGTCATCCGCCGGCACGGCCGCGTCAGGGTGATCTGCGAGAACCCGCGTCACAAGCAGCGTCAAGGCTGAGGAAGAGCCAAGGGGAGAAAAGCAAGTCATGGCACGCATTTCCGGCGTCGATATTCCCCGCGAGAAGCGGTTGGAGATCGCACTCACCTATATCTTCGGGATCGGCAAGCCGACCGCCCAGCGGATCTGCGCCGACACCGAACTCGACGCCAACCAGCGGGTCCGCGATCTCACCGATGACGAGGTCAACAAGATCCGCGTCTGGGTCGACAACAACCTCACGGTCGAAGGTGACCTGCGCCGAAACGTGGCCCAAGACATCAAGCGCAAGATCGAGATCGGCTGCTACCAGGGCGTGCGTCACCGCAAAGGCCTGCCGGTGCATGGTCAGCGCACCCACACCAATGCCCGCACCCGCAAGGGCCCGAAGAAGACCGTCGCCAACAAGAAGAAGGCAGTGAGGAAGTAATGGCCAAGCCGAAGCCAGGTGGGCGCCGCCCCCGCAAGCGCGAGCGCAAGAACGTCACGGTTGGTGTCGTGCACATCAAGAGTTCGTTCAACAACACGATCGTGTCGATCACCGACACCGAGGGCAACGTGATCTCGTGGGCCTCGTCGGGTGGTGTCGGCTTCAAGGGCTCGCGCAAGAGCACGCCGTTTGCTGCCCAGATGGCCGCCGAGAAGGCTGCCCGGGCGGCGATGGAACACGGTTTGCGTCGCGTCGAGGTGCAGGTCAAGGGCCCCGGCTCCGGCCGCGACACCGCGGTCCGCAGCATCCAGCAGACTGGCATCGAGGTCACCTCGATCAAAGACGTCACGCCTGTACCCCACAACGGCTGTCGTCAGCCAAAGCGCCGCAGGACCTGATCGATGGCTCGTTACACCGGCCCGAAGGTGCGCGTCTCTCGCCGCCTCGGCACCAACATCTTCGAAAACGAAAAGGGCCGCAAAGCGCTCGAGCGACGCCCGTTCCCGCCAGGCGCGCACGGCCGCACTCGCCGGCGAAACGCCGGCAGCGAATACCTCGCCCAGCTGCAGGAGAAGCAGAAGGCCAAGTACATCTACGGTGTGCTCGAGCGTCAGTTCCGCAATACCTACGAGGAAGCCGTCCGCCTGCAGGGTCCGACCGGTGAGAACCTCCTGCGCCTGCTCGAACAGCGTCTCGACAACGTCGTGTACCGCGCCGGTTGGGCAAGTACCCGCCCGCAGGCCCGGCAGTTCGTCAGCCATGGCCTCATCCATGTCAACGGCAAGCGGGTCAACATCGCCAGCTATCGTGTGCGCAAGGGCGAGGTCATCAGCCTGCCGCCGAAGGCTCGCGAGATGATCGTCATTCAACACAACCTCGACGTCATCGATCGTTCGGTGGTCGGCTGGTTGGAGACCGGTGACGGCGGCAAGCAGGTCACCGTTCGCGATCTCCCGCAGCGCGACCACATCGACGTACCGGTTCGCGAATCACTCATCGTCGAGCTCTACTCCAAGTAATTCGAAGCCCACCAAGTATCCAGAGGGACATACATGCTCGTCATTCAGCGCCCCACCGTCGAAGCCATCGGCGAGGAAGAAAATAATCGGCAGCGCTTTGCCGTCGGCCCGCTGGAGCCCGGCTTTGGCCACACCATCGGTAACTCGCTGCGTCGCACGCTGCTGTCGTCGATTCCGGGAGCAGCCATCACCGCCGTGCGTTTCGACGACGCCCTGCACGAGTTCGACACGATCGCCGGCATCTCCGAAGACGTCACCGACATCATCTTGAACTTGAAAGACATCGTTCTAACCTCGACGAGCGACGACGATGTCGTCTTGCGTCTCGATGTTCGTGGAACGGCCGAGATCACTGCAGGCGACATCAAGTGCCCGAGCGAGATCGAGATCCTCAACAAGGATCTGCACGTTGCTTCGCTCAACTCCAAGGGCCGGCTCGCGGTCGATCTCACTGTCGGCCGCGGCCGCGGCTACCTGTCGAGCGACCGCGATTCTCAGAACCGCACCATCGGCGTTGTCCCGATCGATGCGATCTTCTCGCCGGTTCGCCGAGTGATGTTCGAGATTGAACCGACCCGGGTCGAGCAGAGCACCAACTACGAGCGGCTCGTGCTCGACATCGAGACCGACGGGTCGATCACGCCTCGCGAAGCGCTCGCCTCGGCCGGCGCCACGTTGCGATCCTTGGTCGATCTGGTTGCCAACCTCAGCGACGAGCCGCAGGGTCTCGAGCTCGGTGAGGTCGCCGCTGTCGCCGCCTCCTCGCCCGACCTCGAGTTGCCGATCGAAGACCTCGATCTGTCGGAGCGTCCGCGCAACTGCCTCAAGCGGGCGCAGATCAACACCGTCGGCGAACTGCTCACCAAGACTGAAGACGACCTGCTCAACATCACCAACTTCGGGCAGAAGAGCCTCGACGAGGTCAAGCAAAAGCTCGATGAGCGCGGCTTGACGTTGCGCGGCTGATCACGAAGTAACGGAGACGACCTATGCCTGCAACCCCAAAACGATCCCGCAACTTCGGCGGCAGCTCACAACACCAGAAGCTGATGATGGCCAACCTCGCCGCCTCGCTGATCGCTGCAGAAGGCATCGTCACCACCGAAGCCAAGGCCAAGGCGCTGCGACCGATCGCCGAGAAGCTGATCACCAAGGCCAAGAAGGCTCAAGACGAGGGCGCTATGCGCATACACCGCATCCGCCAGATCCAGGGCTATCTCGGCGACAAAGAAATGACCCACAAGCTGGTCAATGAAGTCGCTCCGCGATACGAGGACCGCAACGGTGGCTACCTGCGGATCTTGAAGCTCGGCCCGCGCCAAGGCGACAACGCCCCGATGGCCCGCATCGAACTCGTCTAGATGTGAGCAAGCATCTCATCTCGATTACCTATTGCGTGCCTTGAGATTATTCCGAGCGCGCCGTGAGCGCTGCCCGAGATCTGCTACACGACTACCAACACGTCATCGCCGAACTGCGTCTGCTCACCGGCTCGAATGGCGTTTTCGACGTGTTCGTTGACGGCGAAATCCTCTTCTCCAAGAAGGTCAGCGGGCGTCACGCCGACGCCGGCGAGGTGCTCGAGTTGTTCCGCAACCGCTACGCCAAGGGTGTCGAGGTCTACGATCGCTGACATAGGCTTCGCTTCGTGCGTTTCCGACTTGTCCCACGCGTGCTGACAGCGTGGTAGCAGCCGAGGTGGTGTTGCGCCGCGTCAGAATGACCGTTGCCTACGACGGTTCGTCCTTCCACGGATTTGCCGAGAACGATGGTGTGCGTACGGTGATGGGTGAACTGCGCGACGCCGTGGAGAAGTTCGTGCGCCAGCGGGTCGAATTGGTAGGGGCAGGTCGCACCGACGCCGGTGTCCACGGTTGGGGCCAGGTGGTCAGCTGCGATCTTCCCGACCAGACCGATCTTGTCACCCTGGTGAGACGAGTGAATCGGATGTGCGGCCCGGCGGTGGTCGCCCGTACTGCAGTGTGGGCCGAGTCCCCCGATTTCAGCGCTCGTTTCGCTGCCAGGTGGCGGCACTATCGCTACGACATTTGGAACGCGCCGCAGCCGAACCCTGTTCTTGCCGCGACGTCGTGGCATGTCGTCCAGCCGCTGTCGTTGCCGGCTCTGCGACTTGCTTGTGATCCACTGATCGGCGAGCACGAGTTTTCTTCATTTTGCCGCCGCTCCAAGGCGCCCGTCGGCCAGCCGGAGCCGTCGATGACCCGCAGGGTGATGCTGGCGCGATGGTCCGAAGTGCCGAGCGATTATGGCGCCGGATTGCTCCGCTTCGAGATCCGGGCAAATGCTTTCTGCCACCAGATGGTGCGCTCGATCGTCGGCACGCTGGTCGATGCCGGCGCCGGTAAGCTGCACGCCGGTGACGTGCGCGGCATCCTGCTGGCCAAGGATCGTCAAGCGGCCGGCCACGTCGCCCCACCCCACGGTCTGTGCCTGTGGGAAGTCGGGTACGAGTGAATTGGTGAACATTTCCGCGAGGTGCCGATGTCGTCACGACGAATACTGATCATCTCGACACCCGTCGGGCCGCTCGGCAGTGGTGTGGGGGGTGGTGTCGAACTCACCTTGCACAGTCTGGTCCTCGGTCTGACGGGCCGCGGCCACCACGTCGAAGTGCTGGCTCCTGCGGAATCGCTACACGTCGGAACGGTCGTGCATCAGATCCCTGGGGCCTTGCAGCCGAGCGCGCACACCGCCGATCGCGACACGTTGGTCAGCGTTCCCGCCGACGGCGTGTTGGCAGCGATGTGCGAGTGGGCGCGCGTCCACCAGGATCAATTCGACGTGATTCTCAACCTCGCCTACGACTGGTTGCCCTTCTACCTCACGCCTTTCTTTGTCAACACCCCGCTCGCCCATGTGGTGAGCATGGCGACGTTGAGCGACGCGATGGACGATGCGATCACGCGGGCCGCTGCATTACGCCCGCGTAACGTGGCCATGCACAGCCAGGCCCAGGTCGATAGCTTTCCGACCCTCGCCGGCCTCGTTCCGGTGATCGGAAGCGGGGTTGCTGTCGAGCGCTACGACATGCACGTCGTCGCCGACGAGCCCCGCCATCTCGGCTTCATCGGCAGGATCTCGCCAGAAAAGGGTCTTGGCGACGTCGTCGCTGTCGCCCAGGCGAGTGGTATCGCACTGAAGGTGTGGGGTCTGATGCAGGATCAGTCGGTGTGGGACGCAGCGATTGCTGCTCATCCGGGCGCTCAGGTCTCGTACGAGGGCTTCTTGCCGACCGACGATCTGCAGGCGGCGATCGGTGGCTGTGCGGCAATCGTCATGGCCCCGAAATGGGTAGAGGCCTTCGGGAACGTTGCCATCGAGGCCATGGCGACAGGTGTTCCGGTGATCGCCTATCGGCGCGGCGGGACCGCCGAGATCATTGTCGACGGCGAGACAGGATTCCTGGTCGAGCCCGATGACGTGGAAGGGTTGATTGCTGCTGTTGGTCGGATCGATGAGCTGGATCGGATCGAATGCCGCCAGCGCGTCGAGGAGGAGTACTCGATTCCGGCTCTTGCCGCCAGAGTTGAGACTTGGCTCGACGCAGTGATCGAGTGCCATCGCAATTCGTGGTTCGACGAACTGGCCTGATTTGCAGCGGGCCTGATTTCCACCGGCCGCGTTTGCCGGTTTCGCCGAGAAGCCCGTATCATTTCACGGTTCCCTGGCGATGCATCGCCGGGCGGCGAATCCTCGTTCAAAGGTTCGAAATGCCTACCTACAGCCCGAAAGCAAGCGAGATCATCCGCGCCTGGCACGTCATCGACGCCGATGGGCTGGTGCTCGGCCGCATGTGTACCGAGGCCGCCCGAGTGCTGCGCGGCAAGCACAAGCCGATCTTCGCACCGCACATCGACACCGGTGACCACGTCGTGGTCATCAACGCCAGCAAGGTCGTTCTGACCAAAGACAAGGCCGCCAACAAAGGTGTGTACCGCTACAGCGGTTACCCGGGCGGCATGAAGACCGAATCGTACGAGAAGCTGCTCGGCCGCAAGCCGGAAGAGGCAATTCGTCGCAGCATCCAGAGCATGCTGCCCAAGGGTCCGCTCGGCCGTCAGATGATCAAGAAGCTCAAGGTCTACGCCGGCCCAGAACATCCTCACGCTGCCCAGCTCCCAGTCGTTCTCGATCTCGCTGCGGCCAGGGCCCGCTGAGCGCGAAAGGAATCCGTTCCATGGCAACCAAACCGCTCACCCAGACCACTGGTCGCCGCAAGGAAGCCGTCGCCCGTGCTCGCCTTCGCCCCGGCACCGGCACGCACACGATCAACGGCAAGGCATTCGACGCCTACTTCACCACAGCGATGCAGCGGATGACGGTCACCGAGGCGCTGCGCGTCACCGAGACCGAGACCACGTACGACATCGATGCAACAATGCACGGCGGCGGCATCAGCGGCCAAGCCGGTGCGCTGCGCATGGCGATCGCTCGTTCGCTGGTCGAGCTCGATCCCGAAGCTCGTGCTTCGCTGAAGAAGGCCGGCTTGCTGACTCGCGACCCGCGTCGCAAGGAGAGCAAGAAGTACGGCCTGAAGAAGGCTCGCAAGGCTCCTCAGTACACCAAGCGCTGATCGGCGCCCGGCCATGGGCCAGCTTCGTTTTGGAACCGATGGGGTGCGCGGCCGAGCGTTCGACGAGTTGACGCCCGACTACGTCGCCCGGTTGGCACGTGCCGCCGCGCACATCTTGGGCCCTGGTCCGTGGCTGATCGGTGAAGATACCCGCGAGTCCAGCAGCGTGCTCGCCTCTGCATTTCGAGACGGTCTGCGCGCTGTCGGCGCCAAGCCGGAGATGGGTAATGTCGTGCCTACACCAGCACTCGCTGTGGCGGCCGACATGCTCGGCCAACCGGCAGCGATGATCACTGCCTCGCACAACCCGTGGTACGACAACGGAGTAAAGATCTTTGCCCCGGGCGGTGTCAAGCTTTCCGACCAGGTCGAGCAGTCCATCGAAGCAGCCCTGCACGCCGAACCGTTCGTCAAGACCCACTACCGCGGCTTCGACCTGCAGCAGGCGGTGTTGAGCATGTACGTCTGGGATTTCTTCGCCGACTATTCCGACGATGCGTTGGCAGGTCTGCGGATCGTGCTCGACTGTGCCAATGGGGCGATGTACGAAGCGGCAGCACAGGTCACTCGGAGGGTGGGCGCTGACGTGATCGTGATCAACGCCGAGCCCAACGGTCGCAACATCAACAACGGCTGCGGAGCCACGTATCCCGAAGGCTTGCAAGCTGCGGTGGTTGCCCATGAAGCGGACCTCGGGCTGGCCTTCGACGGTGACGGTGATCGAGTGATCGCCGTCGATCAGCTCGGCAATCTCGTCGATGGCGACCGGATGATTGCCCTGGCTGCGCTGCAGCTCCGCGACGAGGGTCAGCTCACCAACGACACGGTGGTCGTCACGGTGATGAGCAATCTCGGCTTCCACAAGGCGATGGTCGCCGCCGGCATCAACGTGGTCACCACCGCTGTGGGCGACCGCTACGTACTCGAGGCGCTCGAAGCGGGCGACTATGCAATCGGCGGCGAGCAAAGTGGGCACATCATCTACCGACATCTGGCGACGACCGGCGACGGCCTGCTGGCCGGACTGCGCTTGGCCGCGTACGTTCGCAGCACTGGACGATCTCTGGCCGACCTGGCCGGCACGGTGATGACGTCGTATCCGCAGGTGCTCGTCAACGTCAAGGTCGCCGTCAGGCATCCGCACGTCGCTGTCGAATTGGCCGACGAGATCGCTGCCGCCGACGCGTCGCTCGACGGCGAAGGGCGCATTCTCGTACGGCCCAGCGGTACCGAGCCGTTGATTCGAGTGATGGTCGAGGCTGCGACGCAGTCGCTCGCCCAGACCACCGCCGACAGTCTGGCCGAAATGGTGTTGGCTCGCTTTGGTTGAGGGTCGGGTCGACCGATCACATCCGCTGCCTGTCGGTAGCCTGAAGATCCATGTGCGGAATCATCGGTATCCTCAGCAGGCCCTCGCAACGACCGGTGCCCGAGCGCGCTGAGCTGCTTGGCCATCTCGATCAGGCAGTGGCTGCCGAGAGCCTTGACGCAGCTACCGTTGCCGTGCGGCGATGTGACGAGCTGTTGAGAGGCGTTTCCGGTGTGCGCGCCCTGATCGGTCGCTACGAGTTGGCCGTTGGCATCGTCGCCAGGCTCGATCAACTCGACGCCCGGGTCGCCGAGACCGAAAACGGCATCGAGTCCGACGGATCGATCGATCCCGACCAGCACGAACGCATCGCTGCCGAACTGATCGAGCTACGCGATGCGACGTGGGCCGTTCGGCACGACCGTCTGCGCACAGCACGAGAGGTCGAGGCCCTGGCCGGCCGCGACAGCACGGTGGCGGCCCTGGCCGGGTACCTGGCCGTACAGCAGTCGTTGTCGGCGCTCGATCGGCTCGAGGTGCGCGGTCGCGACTCGGCCGGGCTGCACCTGTTCGTCTGGAACCATGGGTTGTCGCTCGCCGATCCGGCAGTGCAGCGCATGCTCTCAGAACGCAACCGTGACCCGCTGTTCCAGAACGGCTCGGTGCGCGTCGCCGGCGATTGCATGGGGTTTGTGTACAAGGCTGCGGCGGAGATCGGAGAACTCGGCGATAACACCCGTGCCCTGCGCGCCGCGATCAGTGCCGACGCCTTGCTGCGCCGCGCCTTGTCGCAGCCAGATGCGCGGCTAACGGTGCTCGGCCATACGCGTTGGGCCAGTGTCGGGATCATCAGCGAGGCCAACTGTCACCCGCTGAACAGTGAGGAACTCGAACAGACCGGCGGCGCCCCGTACATGGTCGCCGTGCTCAACGGCGACGTCGACAATCACGCCGACATCAAAGTCCGCCACGGTCTGCGTATCGCCGGACCCATCACCACTGACGCCAAGGTGATCCCGGCCGTGATGGCCCGCCATGTGGCAGCCGGCGCGCTGGATCTCGCCGAGGCCTTCCGTCGCACGGTGGCTGAATTCGAAGGCAGCGTGGCAATTGGGGCCGCCGCCGCCGACCGGCCCGACCGCTTGTACCTGGCACTGCGGGGCAGCGGTCAAGCTCTGTACATCGGGCTCGCCGACGACTGCTACATCGTGGCCAGCGAACCGTACGGAGTCGTCGAGGAGACTGCGCGCTTCGTGCGCATGGATGGTGAGTCGGCATCACCATCGGGTAGTCGTGGGCAGGTCTTCGTGCTCGATGGCACCCGCGCCGGTGATCTCGACGGCATTCGCCGGCTGGCCTACGACGGTGGCGAGCTGCCATTGACCGAGAGCGACATCGCGACGGCCCAGGTCACCACCCGCGACATCGATCGCGGTGACTCGCCTCACTATCTGTTGAAAGAGATCAGCGAGGCGCCGGCGAGTTTCCGCAAGACGGTGCGTGGCAAGATCGTCGAGGTCGACGGATTGCGCCGTGCGTCCGTCGGTGCCCGTGCACTGCCCGCCGACATCCGCGCCCGGTTGGCCGACGGCAGCATCACCAAGATCAAGGTCATCGGCCAGGGCACGGCGGCTGTCGCCGGCCGCAGTATGGCGGCAGTGCTCGACGCGCTCTCCGACGGCCGGCTCGACATCGACCCGATCACGGCGACAGAGTTGAGTGGGTTCGGGATGCGTCTCGACATGAGCGACACCTTGGTCGTCGCGGTGAGCCAGAGCGGGACGACCACCGACACCAACCGCACCGTCGACCTCGTCCGCGGTCGCGGCGCGACAGTGCTCGGAATCGTCAACCGTCGCAACAGCGATCTCACCGACAAGGCCGACGGCGTGATGTACACCAGTGACGGTCGTGACGTGGAGATGAGTGTGGCGTCGACAAAGGCGTTCTATGCCCAGGTGGCGGCCGGCGTGTTGCTGGCGTGCGCGATCACCGAGGCGGCCAACGTCGGCTCTGCTCAGCGCCGCCACGATCTGCTCACGTCGTTGCGACAGATGCCCGAGGCGATGCTCGAAGTCCTGTCGCGGCGCGAGGTCATCGCCGATGCGGCGCGCCGGTTGGCGCCACCGAAGCGCTACTGGGCCATCGTCGGTAGCGGCCCCAACACCGTCGCCGCCGAGGAGGTACGGATCAAGCTCAGTGAGCTGTGCTACAAGTCGATCGCCTGCGACATCACAGAGGACAAGAAGCACATCGACCTGTCCAGCGAGCCACTCATCCTGGTCTGCGCTGCCGGCCTGGTCGGCGGCACGGCCGACGACGTCGCCAAGGAAGTGGCGATCTACAAGGCCCACAAGGCAACACCGATCGTGGTGGCGACCGAGGGTGACGAGAGATTCGCTGCTGCCGCGGCCGTTCTGACGGTACCTGTGGTCGATTCGGCTTTGGCCTTCGTACTGTCGGCGATGGTCGGTCATCTGTTCGGCTACGAGGCGGCCTTGGCAATCGATGCCTCTGCTCGTCCCCTACGCGAAGCCAGAGAAGTGATCGAGCAGGCCCTGATCGCCTCCAACGATGGCGACGACGTTCTCGAAGCTGTTCGCCACAGTATCGGTCTACCCGCCGAGCGCTTCGGCGACGGCTTGCGCTCCGGCCTGTACGACGGTCATCTCGAGGCGTCCACCGCCGTGCGCTTGTCGGCCTTGCTTGCCGACATGCGCGACGACCTTCCACTCGAGGCCTATCAACGTGCCACCGGCAAGGTGGCAACTCCTGGTGTAATGATCGACGATCTCACTGCGTCGCTGACCCGAGCGATCGAGGAGCTCACCCGACCTGTCGACGCGATCAAGCATCAAGCCAAAACGGTCACCGTTGGCATCAGCCGCAGCGACGAGGGGGTGCTCGACCGGGCTCTGGTGCAAGCGACGCTGTCGGCAGGTGCCGGTCGCGATGCGCTGAGCTACCACACGTTGAAGGTGCTCGCCGATCTCGATCCGGCAGTGCAGTCGGTGGTTGGTTACACCCGCTACCGCATCGATGGTGATCCGGCGGCCGACGCCCACATCGATATCGTCGATCGCGGTGGGCTGTCGCTGGAGGTGTCAAGCCGAGTCGAACGCAAACCGCAACTGGTCGGCACCAAGCGGCGGGTGGCCGCCGAGCGCCAGGTCCTGGTGGCCCGGGGGCGCAGTGATGACCGCACGGTGATCTTTGTGCCCGAGGTCAAGTCCGGCGCGTGCACCGGGATCACGTTATTGCATGTGCAATTCCACGATCGGTTACCCGCCGCGGTGATGCGCGGGGTACTACAGGGCTACGACCATCGCTACGATCGCCTCGTCGACTGGGTGTCGGAGACCGAAGGAGTGTTCCGCGACGATCTGCTCGGCGAGCTCCAAGTCGCTGACCTGCTGATCGCGCCAATCTCCGAGACCGCAGACCAGTGGCGCACGTGATCCGAGGGATCGG
Organism: Ilumatobacteraceae bacterium; assembly: GCA_031404635.1. GTDB lineage: Bacteria > Actinomycetota > Acidimicrobiia > Acidimicrobiales > Ilumatobacteraceae > JAENVT01. Next base: position 13,841 of record JANNHY010000292.1, on the reverse strand, counting down.
GGTCGACGCCGTCGATGTCGAACGATTCCGGAGATCGCTCGAACGGACGCCGTCGATGCATCGGCGGCTGTTCACCGATCACGAACTCGCCTATGTCGCCCCAAAGGCCGATCCGGTGCCTTCGCTGGCGGCCCGGTTTGCTTCGCGAGAGGCCGTGATGAAGGCGATGGGCCTCGGGCTCGGAGCATTCGGCTTTCACGATGTGTGGGTCGATCGCAGCGAGAGCGGGGAACCACACCTCAACGTCACCGGCCGAGCGGCACAGTTGGCGAGTGAGAGGGGAATCGCCACGTGGCATTTGTCGATCACCCACACCGATCTGCTGGCCATCGCCTACGTCGTTGCGTCGTGAGGACGTAGCCTCGTCGGCATGCTGCCGATCGTCACCCCGGAGGAAATGGCTGCCATCGACGCCGGGGCGCGGGTGCCGCCCGAGGTGCTGATCGAGCGAGCGGGGGTGGCGGTCGCCTGGGCGGCGTTGCGTCTGCTCGGCGGGGCCTATGGCCGCACCGTCAACGTGCTGTGCGGCAAGGGCAACAACGGTGCCGACGGCCGCGTCGCCGCTCGCCACCTTGCCGCCAAAGGTGTGCGCGTGCGGGTCTTCGATGTGCCGAGGTGCCCACCGGTTTTGCCGCCGTCAGATCTGGTGATCGACGCCGCCTATGGCACCGGGTTTCATGGCTCGTGGTCGCCGCCCGACGTCGGCGATACACCCGTGCTGGCGGTCGACGTGCCGAGCGGCGTCGACGCGTTGACAGGCGACATTGCCGGCGAAGTGTTGGCCGCCGCTCACACGGTAACTTTCGCGGCATTGAAGCCCGGACTGCTGATGCCCCCTGGTAGCGCGCTGGCCGGCGAGTTGGAGCTTGCCGATATCGGGCTCGATGTCGGTTGGGCCCGAGCCAACTTGGTGCAAGCCGCCGATGTCGTCGGATGGTGGCCGGAGCGTGACGACTATGCCCACAAATGGCGAAGCGCTGTGCGGGTCATAGCCGGCAGTTCGACGATGACCGGAGCAGCGCGCCTGGTGTCGCACGCGGCGATGCGCGCCGGTGCCGGAATGGTGCACCTCTCCAGTCCAGGCATGACGCTCGCCGATGCGCCGACCGAGATCGTCCAGCGATCACTGCCGAGCACGGCCTGGGCCGGTGCCGCCTTGGCCTCGCTCGATCGCTTTCACTCTGTCGTTGTCGGGCCCGGCCTCGGCCGCTCCGACGAAACTGCGGCCAACATCCGCAAACTGGTCGTCGAGGCGCCGCTGCCGATGGTGATCGACGGTGACGGATTGTTCGCCCTGGGATGGAGTTCCGAGGGCGCCGCGACGCTGTTGCGCCGCCGCTCGTCACAAACCGTATTGACGCCGCACGACGGCGAATACGCCCTGCTCACCGGTAGCCAGCCGGGAGTTGACCGTATGGTCGCGGCGCGACGGCTGGCTGCCGACAGCGGCTGCACGGTGCTGTTGAAAGGGGCCGCGACCATCGTCGCCGACCCCGATGGTGACGCCCTGGTCGTGACCGCCGGCGATGCGCGTCTGGCGACGGCGGGTACCGGCGACGTGCTCAGCGGAATCATCGGGGCTCTGCTCGCCGGCGGGACGAAACCGTTGCACGCCGCAGCTGCTGCGGCGTGGGTGCACGGCCAAGCCGGTCGGCGAGGTCAACGACATGGTCTGGTCGCCAGTGACCTGCCTGATCTGATCCCGGCGGTGCTGGACGAGTTGTTGTGAGCCGTTGGGCGTGGGCCGAGGTCGACCTCGGCGCCGTTCGGCACAATGTCGAGCTATTGTGCTCGGTTGCAGCACCCGCCGCGGTCTGGGCGGTGGTCAAGGCCGACGGTTACGGCCACGGTGCTGTCGAGATCGCGCGGGCTGCGCGGCGCGGGGGTGCCGGCGGGTTGTGCGTGGCCTTGGTGCAAGAGGGCGTGGCCTTGCGCGAGGCAGGACTCGACTGTCCGGTACTGGTGCTCAGCGAGCAACCGCCAACCGAGCTGGCGAGCGCGGTGCGTGCCGGCCTCGATCTCACCGTGTACTCCCACGCGCAGTTGGAGGCCATTGCTGTTGCCGGTGGCCGTGATCACCCCGTGCACCTGAAGATCGACACCGGCATGCGTCGGGTTGGCGCGGCCGCCGAAGAAGCGTTGGGATTGGCCGCGGCGATCACCGCGTCGACAGCCGTACGCCTGGCCGGGGTCTGCACTCATCTGGCGGTGGCCGACGAACCGGCCGACCCGTACACCGCCGCTCAGATCGAGTCGCTCAGTGATGTGCTCATCGCGCTTGCCGTGGCCGGACACCACCCACCACTCGTGCATGCCGCCAACTCGGCGGCGACCCTCGCTCATCCGGCGTCCCATTTCGGCATGGTGCGCGCCGGCATCGCCATCTACGGCATCTCGCCAGGAGCGGCGCTCGACCACAAGGCGGCTGCGTTACGTCCGGCGCTGTCGCTTCGCGCCCGCGTCTCACATGTCAAGCGGGTGAAAGCCGGCGATCGAATTTCCTACGGGCTGCGGCACCGCTTCGACGGCAGCACCATCGTCGCCACGTTGCCGTTGGGATACGCCGACGGTGTGCAGCGCCGCCTCTTCGCCGGTGGCGGACAAGTGCTGATCGGCGGGCGCCGACGGCCGATCGTCGGCGTGGTCACGATGGATCAGCTGATGGTCGACTGTGGCGCCGATGCCGTGTCGATCGGCGATGAAGCGGTGCTGATCGGCAGTCAGGGAGGCGAGTCGATCTCGGCGAGCGAGTGGGGCGATCGGGCCGGCACCATCGGCTACGAAGTGGTATGCGGCATCTCGGCGCGCATCGACCGGCGATACAAAGGGGCGTAACCCTCTAGCATCAACGGCGGTCATGTTGCATCTCCGTTCCGACTCGCCGGCGACCACGTCTGCCATCGCCGCGTCCCTCGCAAGTCTGGCGCGCCGCGGTGATCTCATCGTGCTGGCCGGCGGGATGGGCGCCGGCAAGACGGCGTTCGCCAAGGGCTTCGGTCGAGCGATCGGTGTGACCGAGCCGATAACCTCGCCGACGTTCACCCTCGTGCATAGTTACCCCGCTGGGCGGGTGACCCTGCATCACGCCGACATCTACCGGTTGACCACGCATCACGAGGTTGCCGACCTGGCCCTCGCCGAGCTGCTCGAGTCGGACGGCATCGTGATGGTCGAGTGGGGCGATGTGGTCGCTGGGTCGTTGGGCGACCACGTGCTGGTACGGCTGGAATTCGACGACGCTGACGACGACGCTCGCGACATCGATATCAGCGCAGTAGGCCGATCGTGGGCTGGCCGCTGGGCCGAGGTCGAGCGTCGACTGGCGGTCTTCACGTGTTGATCCTCGGTATTGAAACGGCAACCGAGCAGGTCAGCGTGGCCATCGGTGGTCACGAGGGTGTGCTGGCGATGTTCGAGGTTTGTCGTGGTCGCCGCCACGCCGAAACACTTATCCCATCGATCGAATTCGTCTGCAAGCAGGCCGATATCGAGATCTCCGAGTTCGGGGCGATCGCCGTCGATGTCGGACCCGGGCTGTTCACCGGCATGCGGGTCGGCCTGGCCGCAGCGAAGGCGATTGCCCAGGCGCTTCGGGTACCGATGATCGGGATCAGTTCGCTCGACCTGTTGGCTTTCCCGCTTCGACAAAGTGGGCGACAGGTCGCGGCGGTGATCGATGCCCGCAAGGGCGAGTTGTTCTCCGCCTACTACCAGCCGGTGCCCGGTGGAGTGCAGCGCCTCGGCGAGCCTCGCTGCGGCTCCGTCGACGACCTGATCGGCGAGCTTATGGCCCGCGGACACGACAGCGTTTGTGTCGGCGATGGCGCGCTGCGGTATCGCGACGAGATCGCTGCCGTGGTGCGTTGTGACTTCGCCGAACAATTCCTGTCGCATCCTTCGGCCGCGCCGCTGGTGCAGTTGGCTCACGCCCGCGCCTTGCGCGAGGAGTGGGTCAACCCGTGGGAGATCCAGCCGCTCTATCTGCGCGCCCCTGACGCCATGATCAATTGGTCCACCCGCGAGTCAGCCGCCAGGGGTGGAAGATGAGCGTGTTGTCGCTGTTCTTGCGGCGTGATGCCGACGAACATCTGGTGATCGAGCCGTTGCGTCGTCGGCATCTGGCCGACGTGATGGACATCGAGCAGGTGTCGTACCCGAAGCCATGGTCGCGGAACGTGTTCCAGAGCGAGCTTGAACTCGTTCGCAACGGCGAACGCCACTACATCGCCGCCCGTTCCGGCAGTGTGGTTGTCGGGTACGCCGGGCTGATGTTCGTGGTGGGCGATGCCCACGTCACCAACATTGCCGTCGTCGTCGACCGTCAACGTACCGGCGTGGCGACCCGGTTGCTGGCCGAACTGGCATGGGAAGCAATCAATCGTGGTTGTGAGGCGATGACATTGGAAGTGCGGGTCAGCAATACCGGTGCCCAGGCGCTGTATCGCAGCTTCGGGTTCGTGCCGGCCGGGGTGCGTCAGCGTTACTACGAGAACACAGAGGATGCGATCGTCATGTGGTGTCACGACATCGGCGAGACCGCCTTCCGTCAGCGTCTCTCGTTGCTGAGCCCCGAGGCCGCGTCGGGTGTTGGGCAGCGATGAAGGTGACCGAAGAAACGGTTGTGCTGGGCATCGAGACGAGCTGTGACGAGACGGCTGCGGCGTTGGTGATGGGAGGTGGCGACGTGCTCTCCAGCGTGGTCTCGACTCAGGTCGACCTGCACGCGCAGTACGGCGGCGTGGTACCCGAGATCGCCAGCCGCGCCCATCTCGACCTGCTCAATCCCGTCGTGGCCAGGGCGATCGTCGAAGCAGGTATCGAACCGGAGCGCATCGACGCGGTTGCCTGCACCGTCGGGCCGGGCTTGGTGGGAGCGCTGCTGGTGGGTGTGTCCGCGGCGAAGGCGCTGGCGTTGACCTGGGGAGTCCCCTTCGTCGGCGTCAACCACATGGAAGCACATCTGTACGCCGCGTTCCTCGAAGACCCCTCGCTCGAACTGCCGCTGGTGGTGCTGCTCGTTTCCGGGGGGCACACGATGCTGATCGAGATGCGCGGCCACGGCGTGTATCGCCTGCTCGGTCAGACGATCGACGACGCCGCCGGCGAAGCCTTCGACAAGGTTGCCCGCTTTCTGGGCCTCGGCTATCCCGGTGGACCGGCGATCGATCAGGAGGCCCTACGCGGCGACCCGACGGCGATTCCCTTCCCGCGGGCGATGCTCAACGAAGGTCTCGACTTCAGTTTCAGCGGGTTGAAGACGTCGGTCGTCAACTATGTGCGCAAGAACCCCGATGTCTCAGCGGCGGATGTCGCCGCCTCGTTTCAGGCGGCGGTGGTGGATGTTCTGGTGGCCAAGACGCGCCGCGCCGCAGCCTTGGTTGGGGCACGTGGCCTGGTGCTCGGCGGGGGCGTTGCCGCGAACTCGCTTCTGCGCGCCCGCTTCGCCGCTGCCGGCGACGACGACTCGCTTCGGGTGTTCCTGCCCAGCCGGGCGATGTGCACCGACAACGCGGCGATGATTGCCGCCGTTGGTTGGCACCGCCTGGGCAGCGACGGCCCGACACCACTCGATGTCGGCGCCGTCCCCAATCTCCGCCTTGCGTTTGTCGACTGAGGCCCCGAAGCCAGGCCTCCTGCTATGAGCGATGAGCCGCCCGGCGACGCGCATCTCTCATCGCGGCGGACCCGTTTCCAGGCGCGATGAGCGATGAGCCGCCCGGCGACGCACATCTCTCATCGCGGCGCCTGCGTGCGGACGTGGGCACTGCTCGTAGCCTGGAACTTGTGAGAATTGGCTCGTTCACACCAGTAGCGCCCGTCGTGTTGGCGCCGATGGCGGGTGTCACCAACGCGCCGTTCCGTACGTTGTGTCGGCAGTTCGCACCTGGCTTGATCTACGTCAACGAGATGGTCATGGCCACGGCGGTCGTACACGGCAACTCCAAGACCGAGCGGATGATGACCTTTGCCGCCGACGAGCAAACGCGCAGCCTGCAGATCTACGGCAGCGATCCGGTGATGCTCGGTGAGGCGATCCGTAAGCTGTGCGACGCCGGCCGGGTCGACCACATCGACATCAACTTCGGTTGTCCCGCGGCGAAGGTCACGCGCAAGGGTGGGGGAGCAGCGGTGCCGGCCAAGCCGAACTTGCTGCGAGCGATCCTGCACGACGCCGTCGCTGCGGCAACGCCGTTTGCCGTACCGGTCACGATCAAGTTCCGCATGGGGCTGTTCGATTCGCTTTTGACCTACATCGAGACGGGCCGTATCGCCGTGGACGAGGGGATCGCCGCAGTTGCATTGCACGCCCGCACAGCCGAGCAGCACTATGCCGGCATGGCCGATTGGGACGCGATCGGCGAGTTGAAAGCCGCTGTGACCGAGATCCCGGTTCTCGGCAACGGCGACATCTGGGAGGCCGCCGATGCCGTCGAGATGATGCGCGTGACCGGGTGCGACGGTGTCGTCGTTGGCCGTGGTTGTCTCGGTCGGCCGTGGTTGTTCGGCGACCTGGTCGAGGCTCTCAACGGTCGCCCGGTCCCGCCCTCACCGTCACTCGGGCAGGCCTGCGCGATCATGGCCCGTCACGCTCACCTGCTGGCCGATCATCTCGGTGAGAATCTGGCGATGCGCGACTTTCGCAAACACACGTCGTGGTATCTCACCGGATACCCGGTCGGTGGTGAGACCCGCCGACGATTCGCCAACATCTCGACAATCGGCGAACTGGAAGACCTCATTGCCCCGCTCGACCCCGCCATCAACTTGGTCGAGGGCGGCGAGCGCATCCGCCGGGGCCATACCAATGGTCCCATTCGGGTGGCCCTTCCTGATGGCTACTTGGATCATCTCGACGACCTCACCGTGCCGGATGACTCGCATGTGCTGGCGCTCAGCGGCGGATGACCAGGGTTGTTCTCGCCTCGGCGTCGCCGCGGCGCCAGGAACTGCTCGCCCAGATCGGGGTGCGGTTCACGGTGCGTGTACCCGACATCGATGAATCGCCTGAGGGCAACGAGTCTCCAGCAGAGTATGTGCGCCGACTGGCGTCTGCCAAGGCGGCCGTGGTGGGGGCGGCGCCCGACGAGTTGGTCATCGCCGCCGACACCACGGTGGATCTCGGTGGAAAAATTCTCGGCAAGCCACTCGACGATCGTGACGCTGCGTCGATGCTGCGTCGATTGTCGGCGCGCACCCACAGGGTGCACACCGGTGTCGCCGTTCGGCGAGGTGGCCGCGACTTGGCCGAGGTCTGCACGACGCTGGTCACCTTCGTCACCCTCGACGAGGGGATGATCGAGTGGTACTTGTCCACCGGAGAGCCGATGGGCAAGGCCGGGTCGTACGCTGTGCAGGGCGCCGGTGGAGCGTTGGTGCGCAGCCTTCGCGGCAGCGTCAGCAACGTGATTGGGCTGCCGCTGCATGTCGTGGTCGCCCTCGCCGGTCGCTGCGGTCTCGACCTGCTGACCGCGGCCGGTTAGCGCGAGCGCGAGCTGTCAGGTCATCGGCCAGGACACCAGCGTCTGCCCGGAACCGTCGACGATCTGAGCGGTGAAGGGAACCGGTTCGAGGAACACGTAGGCGGCGAATTGATCGGCCAGATCCGGGTCGATGTCGAGCAGTCGGGTGACTGCCGATGGCAGACCATTCGGATTGATGTGAAGTTGCGCGCCCGTCACCGATCGCGGCACCTTGGCCAGCACGTAGGTCCTGCCGTGTTCGACAACGGTCTCGATGCTCGGGGCCGCGCCGGCTTGGCTCGGCAATGTCTCGGTAGGTCTCGTTGAATCCCCCGGCTGCCCTATCCACCACAGGTAGCCGGCGTTAGCGTCGTCGGGATTCCTCGGCGAGACCTGGATCGCCCATCCCCATCCATCGGCCAGCATCCCCGACACGATCGTCCTCGGCTCAACCGTGAGCGCCTCTGCGACCGCCGGAGAAACTGATTCGAGCAGCTTCTTCACCGTGGCGCCCGTGCCCGGGTGCACCGTCTGGGCGATTGCCACCAGACGCTGGGCAGCGAGGTTGCCGCGCATCGTGATGAGCCGTTGGCCATCGTGCCATTGGGCAATCGACACCGTGGGATCGGCCGCCGACCGGCCGATGGTCGCTTGCAAATCGCCGACCGCGAACGACGTCGTGTTGGTCAACATGAACCGCGCAGCCCGAGTTCGATCGAGAATGTTGTCGCTGGAAACCGTGATGGTGAAGCTTTCCGCCAACGCCGCCGGCACGGCAGTGGCGTATCCGACCAAGGCGACGGGCAGGCCCAACAGCGCCGACGCCGGATCAGCCAGGAGAATGAGCTTGTGATCTGTGGCGAAGAATTTGTCGCCGTAGTGGATCCCGGAACTGTCGACGCCAACCGAGCTGACGAGTCGGCGGAGCTGCCTATCGAACCAGCCGAAGGCGGTGATTTCCAACCCGTCGCCGTCCTTGGTGAACGACAGTCGTGATTGACCCGATAGTGGGTCGCGCTCGACGACGACCTCGATGTCACCGACGACGGTGCGGTACGAATTTCGACCGGTCGAATGGTGGGTGCCAACGGAGACGGCGAACCACGCCCCGGCCGTCGGGGTGGCGTCGGCGGTGGCCCACAGCTCGGCTGGGGCTCTGCTGGTGGGGTCGGCGGTGCTACCGCCTGTGCCGAATGTCTCGGCGATGTGCATAGTGAATCCCGCTGGTGGATCGGCGACGTAAAAGGTCGGCGGTGCCGGCTTTGCCCCCGACGAGATCGCGAATGTGACAACGCCGTATCCGACCGCGGCGACAAGGGCTGCTGCCGCGATGGGGCCAGCCCAGCGCGGGCCGCCAGAGTCAGAGATGGTGGTGTTCGGGGCGCGGTCGCCGAAGCCATCGTCGCCGTCGTTGTCGATGAGCGCGATGATCTCCGGCACGGGTTCGGTCTTCATGGCGATGGCCATGTGGCGAGCACGCCGCCGTCGACGCCGATGATCTGAGCCGTGTATGTCACAGGTTCGCTGAAGGCGTAGGCGGCGAAGGTACGAGCGTATTCGGGGTCGATGTCGTTGAAGCGCACCAGCACCGGCTCGAGGCCGTCGCGGATGATCTGCAGCCCCGCGGCCGGCGCAATGGCGCGCGGCAGATCGGCGAGCACGTAGGTCCGACGGTTGTCGACCACTGTGTTGATCTGCGCGGTGTCATCAGGAGTTGTCTGACTGCTATTTCCACCCCAGAGCCAGTTGATCCATTGCTGGTCGCCGAAGTTGGCCATCGCAACCTGGATCGTCCACTCCTCGGAGGCGGCGTCTGTGCCGAACGAGACGGGAAGCACCCGCGTCTCCTCGTAGCGTGAATTGTTGCTGTTGTTTCTGGCAGCTTGGAACTTCATCCCCTCCCAGTCGGCCGCGGAGACCTCGTGGACTGTGCGGGCGATCGCGATCAGTTGTGGCACAGGCATCGTCGCGGCCACTGTGACGAGGTGCTGGCCGGCGATCCAGGTAGCCAGGGAATAACTGTTCTCCACAACCACCGTGCCGGCCACCGCCGAATGACCGTCGACCCCGAACGGCGTGTTGCCATCGAGCAAGAAGCGGAGTGCGATCTGACGATCGAGGGTGGCACCGCCCTCGTTCGCCGGAGGCCGCTCGGCGACACTGATGACGACGCTGACCGAGGGATCGTTGGCAGACACGTAGGCGACCTGTTCCAAGGGGGTGCCGTGGATGGCGAGCCACGGGTACACGGAACTCATCATCCGGTGATCGGATGTGAACCAGGCGTCGGTGAACTCGACGCTGCCACCTTCGGTGTTGATGGACGCGGCCAGACGAACGAGGTCGTCGTCGCTCCAACCGAACGAGGTGATCCTGACGGAAGCACCGGAGCGACCTGAGAATTGAGTAACGGCTTGCCCACCTGGCGAGTGCGAAATGGCGATCGACGACTCCCCGACCTGCTGCCGGTAGGAGTTGATGGCGTACAGATTCGGGCCACCGGTAAAGGACTCGATCGAGAACCACGAGCCAGACGTCGCCGTGGCCCCTCGCGTGGCCCACAATTCGTAGCCGGTATTTCCGACAGTTGCGCCGGGGTCGACTTGGTATGTGTCGGCCTGCTGCACCGCGAACTCGCGTGGCGGGTCGGCCGCGTAGTACGGAACCGGCGGCGCAGGGACCGTCGTCGGCGGCGGCCGGGGCGGCGTGGTCGTTGCGACGCTGGTGCTGGTGACCGGCGCTACCTTTGGCTTCCCGCTCGATGATGCCGATGTTGCCACGCCGTAGGCGATCAGGGCGACCAGAGCCACGGCAGCGACAGGCCCGACCCAGCGTGGGCCGCCAGAGTCATAGATGGTGGTGCTCGGCGCGCGCTCGCCGAAGGCATCGGCGTCGTCGTTGATGAGTTCAATGATCTCTGGCGACTTGTCGCCCTCCAGGCCCGTGGCCCTCACATCGCGAGTATCGCGCACAACCGCCCATTAGCACTCTCACCTCCCGGTTGCTAACGACGACCGCCTCCGCCTAGGATTGGCACTCGCGGTAGCCGAGTGCTAACGCTCCACGTAATCCTTAGCCCGTACCCGAGTGCCCATGCCAACGGAGGCCCGCACCCATGAATCTCAAGCCCCTCGATGACCGCATTGTCGTCAAGCCCAACGAGGCCGAGCAGACCACCGCTTCAGGTCTGGTCATCCCCGACACCGCCAAGGAAAAGCCGCAGCAGGGCGAAGTGCTCGCTGTCGGCCCCGGCCGCTGGAGCGACGACAAGGGCAGCCACAGCAAGCTCGACATCAAGGTCGGCGACACCGTGCTGTACTCGAAGTACGGCGGCACCGAAGTAACCATCGACGGCGACGACCTGTTGATCCTCACCAGCCGCGACGTGCTGGCGATCGTCGGCAAGTGAGCTGACCGACCAACATGGCAAAGCAACTGAAGTTTGACGACGAGGCGCGTCGCGCCCTCGAAGCCGGCGTGAACAAGTTGGCCGACACGGTCAAGGTCACGCTCGGGCCGAAGGGTCGCAACGTCGTGCTCGACAAGAAGTTCGGCGCACCGACGATCACCAACGACGGTGTCTCGATCGCCAAGGAGATCGAACTCGACGACCCGTACGAGAACATGGGTGCCCAACTGGTCAAAGAGGTCGCCACCAAGACCAACGACGTGGCCGGCGACGGCACCACAACGGCAACGGTGCTCGCCCAGGCGATGGTCAACCACGGCATGCGCAACGTCGCCGCCGGGGCCAACCCGATGGGGCTGAAGAAAGGCATCGAGAAAGCTGTCGCCGCTGCCGTCGAGTCGATCAAGTCGCAGGCCCAAGAGGTCGAGGACAAGGATCAAATCGCTGCTGTGGCCACCATCTCGGCCGCTGACGCATCCGTCGGCGAGGTAATCGCCAACGCCATCGACAAGGTCGGAAAAGACGGCGTGGTAACGGTCGAGGAGTCGAACACATTCGGCACCGAACTCGAGTTCACCGAGGGCATGCAGTTCGACAAGGGCTACATGTCGCCGTACTTCGTGACCGACGCCGATCGCCAAGAAGCCGTGCTCGAAGACGCCTACGTGCTGCTCAACTCGGGCAAGATCTCGACGGTGCAGGCGATGCTGCCTGTGCTCGAGGCCGTGATGAAGACAGGTCGCCCGTTGTTGATCGTCGCCGAAGACATCGAGGGCGAGGCCCTGGCAACTTTGGTGGTCAACAAGATCCGCGGCACGTTCAATTCGACTGCTGTCAAAGCCCCCGGGTTCGGTGATCGCCGCAAGGCGATGCTGCAAGACATGGCGGTCCTCACCGGCGGCCAGGTCATCAGTGAAGAGGTCGGTCTCAAGCTCGAGAACCTCACCCTCGATCTGCTCGGCCGGGCCAAGCGCGTCATCGTCACCAAGGACAACACCACCATCGTCGACGGCGATGGGGCTGCCGACGATGTTGCCGGGCGCATCAATCAGATCAAGGCCGAGATCGACAACACCGACAGCGACTGGGACCGGGAGAAGCTGCAAGAGCGTCTCGCCAAGCTGGCCGGCGGCGTTGCCGTCATCAAGGTCGGCGCAGCCACCGAGGTAGAGCTGAAGGAGAAGAAGCACCGCATCGAAGACGCGGTGTCGGCAACTCGTGCAGCCATCGAAGAAGGTGTTGTCGCCGGCGGCGGTGTCGCCCTGGTGCGAGCCCGCAAGGCCGTTGCGGCTGTCGTCGACAGCCTCACCGGCGACGAGGCCACCGGTGCTCGCACGGTGTGGGAGTCGCTGACCGCCCCGTGCCGTCTCATCGCCGACAATGCCGGCATGGAAGGCGCCGTTGTCGTCCCGCAAGTCGAGGCCGCCAAGGGCTCGATGGGCATGAACGCCGAGACCGGCGAAATGGTCGACCTGGTCAAGGCCGGGATCATCGATCCCGCCAAGGTCACCCGCGCTGCATTGCAGAACGCGGCCTCGATCGCCGCCCTCGTGCTGACCACCGAGTGTCTCGTGGCCGACAAGCCCGAGAAGAGGCCGGCCATGCCGGCCGGTGGTGGCGGTATGGGCGGAGGAATGCCCGGTATGGGAATGATGTGACGCCGTAGGGCGTTACATCCGACACCCCCAACAAGCGGTCTCGGTGCAGCGAGTTCATCGCCGCCGAGGCCGTTTCGTTTTTTCCGGCGGCGGTAGGCTCCGAGCGATGTCTGTGTCGGTAAAGCGCCCGTTCTGGATGCACCAGCTGGTGGAGTACATCCTCGGCGGTGCGCTGATTGCCTCGGGATTGCAGAGCCCCACGCCGTTGGTGCCCAGCGTGGTCGGCGGGATCGTGATGCTCCACGCGGCGATCACTATCGGTTCGCTGGGCGCCTTTCGGGTCATCACCCGCGGCGTGCACCGAGTGATCGACATCGCGGTGATCGTGGTCGAGGTGCTGGCCGGCGTTCAACCGTGGATCACCCTTGACTCGGGGACGCGGATCGTCGTCGTCCTCATCGCCTTCGTCCACTTCTTCGTGTGGTGGAAGACAAGTTTTGCCGAGCGAGCCAAGGCGCCGCCGGTGTCTGCAGACGGCGGGCGCAGTACCGAGGTCGGGCGAATCGCCGGGCGGCTCGTTGGCAACGGAGTCAATGCCGTGCGCCGCCACCGAGACGCTGATAGGTAGCCTGACCGGCATGTCGTTCATCCCACCACCGCCGGATCTCCACAAGCTGCAGACCGCATGGGAAGAGTGGGAACGTGGTGAGCAGCCTCCGGGCAAGGTGCTCGCCAATCTGAAGACGGCGGGGCTGGCCATCGTGCTGGCCCAGCTGGTCGAGAGTGGATGGAGCCCCGCTGCGTAGTTCACAGTGGCGTCGCGGTGGCGAGCAGCTGATCCCTCGGCCGGAGGGTTGGAGTTACGGAGATGCAGCTCCATGGGGTCAAGGCGTGCGCACGTTGTCCGTTGCCGAGGTAGTCGCGGCGGTCGGCCGACGGCCAAGTCTTGACGCCGCCGCTCCGATCGGCACGCTTCGTGAGTCGGCGGTGCTGGTGGCGATCGCCGATGGATCCGCGGGTGCCGAAGTGCTGCTGACCCGCCGTTCGGCGGCGCTCAGCAGCCATCGCGGCGAGATCAGCTTCCCTGGCGGCAGGCTTGACCCTGGCGAGACCTTCGAGGCGGCAGCATTGCGCGAGGCATACGAGGAGGTATCGCTGCCCCCGTCGGCAGTGCAACTCACCGGCCGGCTCGACCCAATTTTGACGATGGTCAGCGGCAGCTTCATCGTGCCGGTGGTAGGCACGGTCGACCGGCCGCCACCGCTACGGCCGGCGGTCGACGAGGTCGATCGCATCATTTGGGTGCCACTCACCGAACTGGCCCGAGCCGACACGTTTCGCGAGGAAATCTGGGAGGTCGAAGGCAAACGCCAC
>JANNHY010000291.1:0-19788 GCA_031404635.1 Ilumatobacteraceae bacterium | reverse complement strand
GTGGCGATCGCTCGCGCGCTGGCGATGAAGCCCAAGGTGATGCTCTTCGACGAGCCGACGTCGGCGCTCGACCCGGAGATGATCAACGAGGTTCTCGACACGATGAAGGATCTCGCCCGCGACGGCATGACGATGATCGTCGTCACTCACGAGATGAACTTCGCCCGCGAGGTTGCCGACCGGGTCGTGTTCATGGCCGGAGGCCAGATCGTCGAGGTCGGCACCCCCGAGCACTTCTTCACCAGTCCTAGCGAGGAACGAACAAAACTCTTCCTATCGCAGATCCTCTGACCGGCGACGTACCGGCGTCGCCCGGCCCAGAACTCGCGCAGTCAATGCTTCGAAGCGGCCGAGGGTGAGTAGTCGCCGGTGGGCGTGATGATGGTTCCGGCGGTGCCGGCCAAGATGGCGACAGCATCTTCGAGGCGGCCGATTCCGGCTATTCCTCCGGTGACCTCGACGAAGCGACAGGCGGCCTCGACCTTGGGTCCCATCGATCCGGCGGGGAACTCGTGGTCTCGCATGGCGTCGGGTGTCGAACGGGTAATCGCCTCCTGCTGCGGCGTCCCGAAATTGCGGCATACATTGGCGACGTCGGTGAGAATCAGCAGGGCATCGGCGTCGAGCGCCTCGGCGAGCACGAGGGCGGTGCGATCCTTGTCGACGACGGCCTCGACGCCCTCGAGGCGGCCGAGCTTGTTGCGCACCACCGGCACGCCGCCGCCACCGGCACAGACCACGACCGCACCATTGGTGAGCATCAAGCGGATCAACCGAGTCTCGACCACCCGTCGCGGCTCCGGTGACGCGACGACTCGTCGCCAATGCGGGCCGTCGGGTTTAACGGTCCAGCCGCGCTCTTTGGCCATCGAATGTGCCCGCTCTTCGTCGTAGATTTCGCCGATGAACTTGGTCGGGTCTGCAAAAGCCGGATCAGCGGCCGAGACGAGGGTTTGGTTGATGATCGCCGCGATCTGATGGCCGGGGAGTTCGTTCTCCAGCGCCTGCAACAACCAGTAGCCGATCATCCCCTGGGTCTGCGCTCCGAGCACATCGAACGGGTACGACCTGGTCAAGTTGGGGTCCAATGCACTCTCCAGGGCGAGCACACCGACCTGCGGACCGTTGCCGTGAGTGACGACAAGCTCGTGGTCCCGAGCGAGCGGGGCGAGCGCCCGCACAGACATCGCAACATTGGCCTCCTGCACGTCGTTGTCGGGTTTCTGGCCTCGTTGGAGCAGGGCGTTGCCACCCAGCGCGACGACGAGCCGCATCACGAACCCAACGAGTTGCGGTTACGCAGGTTGAACGACATCGACGGGCGTGGAGGTGAGGTCGACGAACGAGCGCGGGAACCGGGCGAGCATGGCGATGGCGTGCTGCAACTCGCGAGAGTCGACGCACTCGCCGATGCGATGGGTGTTCTGCTCGATGCCTGCACCGATGCCGAACATCGCCGGGTGCTTCACGGCTCCGGACACCACCCAAGCCTTCTCCGGGCCGATTTCGATCGTCGGATCGTCGACGGCAATCGGGAAGCCAACACCGTCGGTCGAGAAGATCCACTTGTCGACTCGGGGTTCGCTACGCAATGCGCCGCCGGTGGCTCCACCGGCCGGCTCGACGACGTGCGGCGTGACCACGCGACGGTAGGCGTCGACGGCGGCCCGGATCGACGGGTGGTCCTCGGGAGTGACCCACCCCGGGTAGACCTGCGCGTTGTCGACGGGATACGAGCGCCACGTCAACTGCTCGTAGCGAGGCACCTCGATGGTGACGGTCAACCCGGCGGCGCGTGCGGCCGCCACGGCGTCGAGTGATTCGATGTCTGCCAGCGACTGCTCCGGGGTCTCCCCCAAGGTGAGGCGTCGATCGAACCGGAACGTAAGGCGGTCGGGCACCGCGCAGTCGCTGGGGGTGTCGAGCATCGACCATGACGCCGTGCGCGTGCCCCGACCGAGGAACGGATGGTCAGAGAAACCCTCACCGGCGGCGTGGCGCTGCGCGGCTTCGGCGAGAATGGCGCCGCCGTGCTCGAGAGGGTTCAGCCCCTCGAAAGGCATCGAGCCGTGGCACGAACGGCCGGTGACCGTGACCTCGATCTGCATGCGGCCCCGCTGCCCGCGGTAGATACCCAAAGCACCCTTGACGGCGTCGCCGGTACCCTCGGTCAGCACCACCACGTCGGGGATCAGTTCGGCACCGGCCCCCGGCAACACGTCGGCCACGACATAGCGCGGACCACCCCCGTCGTTGTCCTCCTCGGCGGCGGTGGCGTAGGACCGCACGATGGCTCCGTGCAACGCGCCCTCGTCGACGAGTTCCAGCATGATTTTCGTGGCGATGATCTGGGCGACGACGCCGGCCAACTGGTCGGCCGAGCCGCGACCGAAGACGAGGTGCTCCCATTCGTCGTCGGGAGGGAGGTAGCCCAGTTGACTGCGCAGCGCGTCGTGAATCAGCACCTTTCCGTCGACCAACCCGTCATAGCAGTCGACGGCGCCACTGAGCTTGTCGCGCCACTGGGCGCGCAGAGCCTGCACGGTATCGGAGTGGCCGTCGAAGTAGATGATCCTCTGGTGCTCCGGTGGCACGCCATCGAAGGGATCGCGCACGACCCACACGAGGTTGCCGTAGTCGTCGAACCACACGTCGTCCGCGTGCTTGACGGCCCCGATGTCGACGATGGTGTGGCGCAGGAACTCAAGCCGGCGGCCCTCGTGGTTCGACAGCCCGGAGCGGGGATCGCCCCCATCGTCGACCGGCCGATCGACCTCGTCGGCCGGAATGCGGATGGCCTCTCTCAAGATGGCAACGGCGAGCGGTCGATACCGGTCGGCGAGTTCGGCGACCCTGTGGTCGAACTCCGCTAGACCGAGTGCTGGCTCATCGAGTTCAGGCATGAGTTCTGGCATATTGGGCATTTCAAGTACCTCCATTGAGAGCAGCGGCGAGATCTGGCACCTTGGCAGTAGCGAGCAGGGCCATGATCACGTAGACCTTCTTGTTCGCTTCGCCGGCGACGGCGACGCGGAACCGTTCCATCACGCCCGGGCTCACCTCTGCGCCGATGTCGGCCGGCAGGCAGTGCAGGTAGAGGGCGTCGTTGGTGAGTTCCATGCGGCGCTCGTCGCAGATCCAGGAACGATGCTGGGTGTTGTGGGCCAGCGCCTGCTGTTCGATGTCGCGCATCGCGGCGGTGTCGCCTGCCCGGTTGGCCACCACCCGCTCGCGCATGAACGCCTGCGGACCCCACGACTTGGGATAGACGGCCTGCGCACCGGCGAACGCCTCGTCCATGTCGTGAGTCATCCTGAACGACCCTCCGGAGGCGGCAGCGCCCTCGGTCGCCCAGGCCATCGGTTCGGCGAGCAGTTCGTAGCCCGGCGGGTGGGCCAAGGTGACGTGGGCGCCGAACCGGGTGAGCAGCGACACGACGCCTTGGGCCACCGAGAGCGGCTTGGCGTAGCTCGGGGAGTACGCCCACGAGAAGGTGATCCGCCGTCCGGCGACGGAGCCACCGAAGTGCTCGCGCAGCCAGAGCAGGTCGGCCATTGACTGCGTCGGGTGATCGACGTCGCACTGCAGGTTGACGATCGGGACGACCCGTGAGTCATCGGTGGCCGCGAGGTAGGTGTCGATGCCGCGCTGCACGTCGCGCATGAACTCGTTGCCCTCGCCGAGAATCAGGTCGTGGCGCACCCCCAGCGCGTGCGCGTTCATGCCGAGCATGGCTCCGGTCTCCTCGGCCGTCTCGCCGTGGGACACCTGGGTCGAGGAGCCGTCGACGATGACCGGGTGCATGCCCAGACGTGCCGCCGCCCCTGCCCACGCCGACTTCGTGCGGGTGGAGTTGTCGAAGAACATCGCGTAAGCGAGTTCACCGCCCAGCACGTCGAGGCGGACTCCGGCACGGTCGAGTTTCTCGAGCCGGTCCGCCACAGCGAGGAGGGTATCGAGGTCGTCTGTTGACCAGTCGTGGGTTGTCAGCAGGCTGCGACCGTGGAGCGCGCGTAGCCGCGCTGGATCGAGCATATTCACGCGTCCACGATACCCCGCCGAAATCTCAGTCAACCTGGGTCTCCTCCCTGCCGCCCAATTCGCCGGCCATCAGCAGGCCGAGCCTCTCCTGCGTGCACTCGCTGCGCTCGAGCATCGCCACCAGGCGGCCCTCGAACATCACGCCGATGCGGTCGCTCATCCCAAGCACTTCTTCGAGTTCCCCGGAGATCAGCAGAATCCCCACCCCTGCCGTGCGGGCGTCGACCAGCCGGGCGTGGATGTACTCGGCTGCGCCGATGTCGACGCCGCGTGTGGGCTGCGAGACGACCAGTACGGCGGCGGCGGCGGACATCTCGCGGGCCATGATCATCTTCTGGATGTTGCCGCCTGACAGCGACCGTACCGGCGTGTCGAGGCCGGGAGTCTTGACCGTATACGACGACACCAGCGTCTGGGCGCGCTCGCGAATGGCTCGCATCTGCAGGAATCCGCGCGACGCGTTCGGTTCTTCGGCGTGGTTCAACAAGATGAGGTTCTCCCACACGCTGAAGTCTGCGATCGCGCCCTCGCGCATCCGCTCCTCGGGCACATAGGCGAGACCAGCGGCGCGCGAATCATGCGGCGAGTTGTTCGTCGTGTCGACCCCGTTGATCGTCACGGTGCCCGACACCACTGGCCGCAAACCGGCGATCGCGTCGGCGAGCTCGCGCTGACCATTGCCCGACACGCCGGCGATCCCAACCACCTCACCGGCACGCACCTCCAGGGTGACCGCATCGACGGCCACTCGGCGCCGGTCGCCGGCCACGGTGAGGCCGGAAACGGAGAGCACCGTAGCGCCGGGCACACTCGGCGGCATATCGGGAACAAGCTTCACCGGGCGCCCGACCATGAGATGAGCCAGCTGCGCTCGGCTCGTTTCCGCGGGGAGAACCTCGCCGGTCACCGCTCCGTCGCGCATCACCGTGATCCGGTCGGCGAAAGCGATGGCCTCATTCAGCTTGTGGCTGATGAAGATCAGCCCGCAGCCGTCGTCGGCTATCCGGCGCAGCGTGCGCAGCAACTCGTCGACCTCGCCGGGGGTCAGCACTGCGGTCGGTTCGTCGAGCACAAGCAGGCGAGCTTGCCGATACAGAACCTTCAAGATCTCGACGCGTTGACGCTCACCGACCGCCAGCTGCCAGCACTTGGCTTCGGGGTCGATACCAAGGTGATAGGTGTTGCTCAACTCGGTGAGACGCCGGGCGATACTCGCCAGGTCGACGGCGGCGAACGGGTTTCGACCCAAGCCGAGGGCGACGTTCTCGGTGACGGTCAGCGTGGGCACGAGCATGAAGTGCTGGTGGATCATGCCCACGCCGGCCTCGATCGCGTCGTGGGGCGAGCGCAGCCGCAGCGGTTTGCCGTGCAGAAGTACCTCACCCTTGTCGGGGTGCTGCAATCCGAACAGTATCTTCATCAACGTGCTCTTGCCGGCGCCGTTCTCGCCGAGAAGGGCATGGACCTCGCCGGCCCTGACGTCGAAGTCGACGTTGTCGTTGGCGATGACACCGGGGAATCGCTTGTCGATCCCGCGCATCTGCAACATCGGTGTGGTCTCGTCGGTTACGACCCTCGATGTCATCGCCACGTCTTCCTGCTCACTGTGTCACCCGGTCCGGGTCAGCTCCCGACGCCGGTCGTGACCGAGCCGTCAATGATTCCGGCGATCGCCGCCTCGCCGGCTGCCTTGATGTCGGCAGGCAGGTTGTAGGCATCGTTGAACTCGATCACTTCACCGCCGTTGGCGAGGTTGATCTCGTACGTCTCGCCACCGAAGGAGCCGGCGTTGACCTTGTCGAACAGTTCCTTGAGCACCACGTCCCACTTGTAGACCTGACTGGCCACTACAACGTCGGGGGCGAGCTGAGTCTGGTTGGAGTTGGTGGCAAACCAGGCGACGCCGTTGCTAGCAGCTACGCCGACGGCACCCACAGTCATCTGCGACGAGCCGGTCAGCGCCTTCGCTCCACCGGTGAAGAACGAGGTGGCCGCCTCGGCCGCAAGCGCTACGTCGCTGAACGAGCCGGTGTAGTTGACGACGACCTTCACGGCCGGATCCTGGGCTGCTGCGCCTGCGGTGAATCCGTCGTTGTAGAGCTTGGCGTCGCCGACCTCGATCGGCCCAATGACGCCCATCGATGCGCCCTTGGCGATCATCGCACCCATCACGCCCATCACGTAGCCGCCCTCATCGGACGCGGCGAGGTACCCGGTGACGTTCGGCAGGCCGAACGTGTCGGCAGCGGTTCCCCAGGCGAAGGCGACCTCCGGGAAGTCTGGAGCGATCACCTCTAGCGAGCCGCCGTACTGCGAGCCATGGGCGATGACGATGTCGAAGCCATCTTGGGCGTAGCCCCGGATCGCTGCCGCGGCGTCCTCGACGACGAACATATTCTCGCTCACCGACAGCTCTGAGATCAGTCCGTCATCCTTCATCCGGTTGAGGGCGTCGGACATGCTCTGGCTGAACGACAGGTCGTTCGCTGCGCTGGGAAGTATCACGGCAACTTTCAATGCAGCGTCGTCGCTCGGTGTGGATTCACCCGGCAGCGTGGCGGTTCCCTCGGTGGATGTCTCCGTAGCGGCCGAGGTCTCGGTAGCGGCCGAGGTCTCCGTAGCGGCAGCCGCCGCCGTGGTCGACGTCGACTCCTCGTCGTCGCCGCACGAGGCGGCAACCATGCTGATCGCGGCGAGCGCGATGATCGATCGCCGGAATGCCCGGTGCGTGGATGTCTTCATGATTGCTCCTTGTGTTCTGGGGGGTGGAGATCTTGGATGCTCATCGGCTTCGCTCGAACGGCAAGGCGAGCGCCGCGGGCTGGGCCGAACTGCGGCGGGCGATGACGATGAGGGCGATCACGGTGAGGACCGCGGGCGCCATCGTGGAGAGGCTGGCGGCGGCCCCTGTGACGACCCCGAGTGTCTTCAACTGGTTGACGGTGGCCGTCACCAAGCCGTACAGAAGCGAGCCGAGGAGCACGCCCGTCGGGCGCCATGCGCCGAAGTACACGAGCGCCACGGCGATGAACCCCATGCCGTTGGTGAGGTTCTGCTGAAAGGTGCCGAGTTCGAGCGCCAACGCGGCGCCACCCAGCCCGGCGAGTGTGCTGCCGACGATGATCGTCACGGTCCGCGTGCGGGCGACGCTGACACCGAGGCTGTCGGCGGCCTCGGGTGTTTCGCCCACGGCGCGGACGTCGAGGCCGAACCGGGTGTGATTGACGACGAACGCCACCACCGGTACCAGTAGCAGTGCGAGGTAGACCACGAGGCTGTGCCGGAAGAACATCTGGCCGACATACTTGATGTCGCCGAGAACGGGGATCGTCACCTTGCGGAAGCCCTTGATCGGCGTTGGCGTGCCGATCTGCTGACGGTACAGCAACTCCGAGAATCCGAGCCCGAACAGGTAGATGCCTATGCCGCTGATCCCCTGCTCGGTCTTGAACACCACCGTCACAACGGCGTACACGACGCCCATCACGACACCCGCCAACCCGCCGGCGATCATGCCTTGCAGCGAGCTTCCACTCACGAGCACCGCCCAGTATGCAAAGAACGCACCGAGGAGCATTACACCTTCGACGCCGAGGTTGAGGACGCCGCTGCGCTGACCGAGCGTCTCGCCGAGTGCGGCGAGGAGGTACGGCGTTGCCAAGCGAAAGCCGGCGGCAACCGTGGCGACGAGAACCGAGGCAGTGAAGAACTCGCTCACTGGGCGGCCTCAGGTCGAAGCGTCGCCCGCCGGACGCTTTCGAGGCGAGCAGTGACGCGCTGGCGCACGATGGCGCTTGCGGCGACGAACACCACGACCAGACCGTTGACCGCGATCACCAACGACACAGGGATCTGGATGGCCCGCTGCATCGCGTTGGCCCCTACCAGCAACCCCCCGAACAGTATTGACGCAGGGATCGTCAACAGCGGGTGCAGCCCGCCAAACAGGGCCGCGACGATGCCGTTGAATCCCGCCGAGCCGGTGAATCCGGTGGACGAGCCGTCGGTCACGAAACGATGACTCTCACTGCCGAACACGAGCACGGCACCGGCGAGGCCGCACATCGCGCCGCTGGCCGTGAGGGCCAGTGTCGTCATCCGTTTCACGGCGATGCCGGCGTATCGGGCGGCATCCGGGTTGGCTCCGGCGGCGCGTAGGCGGTAACCGGTGGTGGAGCGCCATAGGAATACCCACGCAGCGACCGCTGCCACGAGGGCAACCACGACACCGAGGTGCAGCCGCGTGCCCTCGAGCAGCACCGGAAGGTCGGCGTTGGGTGAGAGCCGCGCCGTCTGTGGAATGAGGTTCTCCGCCGGGTCGATCAAGGGGCCGTGGAGCAGGTAGTTCATGACCTGGACGGCGACGATGTTGAGCATGATCGTTGACAGGATCTCGTTGACGCCGAGGTATGCCTTTAAGGCTCCCGGGATCGCCCCCCACGCCGCTCCGCCGACGATCCCGGCCAGCAGCACGAGCGGTACGAGCACCACCGGCGGCGGGCCCGGCACTGCAAGAGCGGTGACGGTGGCAAGGAGCGCACCGGCCACCATCTGTCCCTCTCCGCCGATGTTGATGACTCGGGCCCGGAACGAGATACAGATGCCGGTGCCCACCAGCAATAGCGGCATCGCCTTTATCGCTGTGTCGGCGAGGTCTCTCTTGCTACCGAACGCGCCGCTGAACAGGGCCTTGTATCCGGTGAACGGATTGGCCCCGAGAGCAACCATCATGATCGCGCCAAGGGCGAAGGCGGTAACCACCGCTGCCACCGCGATCGCGGCCCGATAGAGGGCGGCGGAACTACTCCCCGAAGAGCGCACCTCAGGACTTCACAATCTGCACAGGTGCCATAGCGAATCGATTGCTCTCGCTAACGTCCCCGTCAGATGGGCAGTCGTGCATACTCGCACGCGAGGCTAAGGGTCTGATCCACATATCGCTACGGCCAGAGGTCCCTACCAGCTCGATCTGGGCGTGGCCGGCCAGACTTTCGCCAGACGAGCCAGCCCGTTGACCTCAGTACCGACCGATCTGGTCGAGCACGAGCGTGGGTGCGCCCTCGCTCATCGCCGCCTCGATGTCGACGAGCGCGATGAACCTCCATTCGCCGTCACCGGCAGGGTCGGAGAGCCGCTGCGTGACGATCCACCGGGCGGGTTCCTCGGCGAGTGAGAACTGTTGCGCCGAACGCGCCTCGGCGTCGGTGTCGATGCGGTCGTACTCGGCCCAGTACGGCGCCACCGCCTCGGTGAGTTGCTGAATGCTCCACCCGCTGCGATCGGCCAACGTGGCGTACGAGCGCGAAGCCAGCAGCTCGACCCATCCGAAGGCGGCGGTGCGCACGGCGGTGCGCCAGGCTGCCGGAGGGCCGGCGCGTGTGGCGGAGGGCGCCTCGAGCGCGAGGTGGTCGTGCACGGGCTCGCCGGCCAGACGAGCCCATTCGTCGAGCAACGTCGCATCGGTGGCGCGGACGAGCGCGCCGAGCCACTCGACGACGTCTTCGAGCGTCGGTGTGTACACATCGTCGAGGAGCGAGCGGTCGAGCGTGCGCCACACATCGGTCAGGTAGCGCAGCACCAGACCTTCGCTGCGCTCGAGCCGGTAGCGACGCACGAAGGTCGCGAACGTGTCGCCGCCTTCCAGCATCTCGCGCAGGATCGACTTCGGTGACGGCGTTTCGGCCACCCACGGATGATGCGACCGGTACTCGGTGAAGCAGATCTCGAGCAACTCAGCCAACGGTCGCGGCCACGTGATCGCCTCTAGCAGTTCCATCCGCTCCTCGTAGGGAATCCCCTCGGCCTTCAGCCGGGCGACCTCTACGCCCCTGGCCGCGTGTTGCTGGGCGGACAGCACCTGGCGGGGATCGTCGAGGACCGACTCGACGACACTGATGACATCGACGACGTACGCCGGATCATCGCGATCGATGGTGGCGATGACCTCGATGGCAAACGGCATGAGCGGCGCCGAGAACCGCAGTGCGCTGCGCTCGTCATCGCCCTCGACTAGCGAGCCCACGCGAACACCGATACACCGACCGTTCCGATCGCGCAGCCGTTCGGCGACACCAGCCGCTTCGAGGCTGCGGTAAACGGCGATCGCTCGTCGCTTGTGCTGACGCCGACGCGGCTCGGTGTCGTGGTTGATCCGCAGCAGACGCTTCAGCGCCGCGGGACCGTCGGGTCGACCGAGTACTCCGGCGACCAGGTCGGCAGTCACGCGGAACCGCGATGTCAGCGGCTCGGGCTGCGCAACTATTAGGCGCTGCATCGTGGCTTCGTCGTAGTGCACGAAGCCATCGGGCGCCTTGGCCTTGGTGGCCTTGCGACGCGCCTTGGGGTCGTCACCGGCTCGCGACATGGCCTTGGCGTTCTCGATCACGTGATCGGGCGCTTGTACCCACACGTGCCCGTCCGGATCGAAGCCCGGACGCCCGGCGCGGCCTGCCAATTGATGGAACTCACGGACGCTGAACCGACGCACACGAATTCCGTCGAACTTGGTCAGCGCTGTCATCAGCACCGTGCGGATGGGAATGTTGACGCCGACACCCAGCGTGTCGGTGCCGCAGATCACCGGCAGCAGGCCATCGCCGGCCAGGCGCTCGACAAGTCGCCGGTAGCGCGGCAGCATGCCGGCGTGGTGGACACCGACCCCGTTTCGGATCAGCCGGTCGAGTGTCTCGCCGAACCCTCTGGCCATCTTCACACCGGCCATCGCCGCAGCGATCGCTTCGCGCTGTGCCCGAGTGGTGACCTTCAGGCTGACCAACGACGACGCCCGTTCGATGGCTGCGGCCTGGTTGGCGTGCACCACATACACAGGGCTCAGCGACTCGCGGACTGCTTCGAGCACGCTGTCTGACACCGACGTCATCCGCCACTGGTGGTACAGCGGGGTGGGACGGTGCACCGACGTCACTTCGGTGACGGATCGTCCGGACCGCAACTGCAAGTCGGTGGTGATTGCCGTCATGTCGCCGAGCGTCGCCGAGGCCAGCAGCATCTGACACCCCGTCAGTTCGAGCAAAGGCACCTGCCACGCCCATCCACGGTCGGGGTCGGCGTAGTAATGGAATTCGTCGAGGCAGGCGAACCCGAATTCGCTGCCGGGCCCGGTGGACAGCGCGTGGTTGGCGAACACCTCAGCCGTGCACACCAGCACGGGCGCGTCGGCGTTGATCGATGCGTCGCCAGTGGCGAGCCCGACCTGCTGGGCGCCGAGCAGGTCGACGAGGTCGAAGAATTTCTCGGCCACCAACGCCTTGATCGGCGCAGTCCACACGGCGCGTCGCCCCTCGTTGAACGCCAGCACGATGCCGGCGACCGCCACGAGGCTCTTGCCCGAACCCGTCGGCGTGGCCAGCACCACATGGTCGCCGGCGGCCAGGGCGAGCGCAGCCTCCTCCTGGTGCGGGTACAGCGGCCGACCGCCCTTCGACGCCCACGCCGCGAACGCATCGAGCACCAGCGACGGATCAGCACCCGGCGGTGGGAGGACGAGCGAATTCATGCGACGTCCAGTGTGCCCCGACCGAGTGCGGTTCGTCAGACGGCGCTGTGCTCAGGGCCCGAACGGTCGAACACTCACGATGGAGGCGTCGCGGAACCGGGTAGTCGAATCCGCTGAGCGGGCGTCGTTGCGCCTCAAGAAGGATACGGCTTGGATTCCAATCCTTTGTAGTTTGCTATTTAGCATTCAGCTTAGAAGTGCTATAATTCCTAGAAGCCTCACAAGGGAGACCCATCGTTGGCTACTTGGCGACCTCAGCCCGAGGACCTGCAGCGCGTCTTCGACGAGCAGAACCCATGGCAAAGTTCGGGCGCCGTTCCGATCACGCTGGCGCGTCCCATTGAGCGCCCACTTGCCAAGCAACTGTGGCAGCCGTTGCATCGGGACGATCCCCACCGGTTCCACCTCGTGCTCGGACCACGGCGAGTCGGCAAGACCACCGCGCTCTACCAGACAGTTCGGCACCTCATCGACGTCAAGGTACTCCCGAGTCGCATCTGGTGGCTGCGACTCGACCATCCTCTCCTGCTTCAGGAAAGCCTCGGCGATCTGGTACGTGCAGTGCTCGGTGCATCGAACGCCACGCCCGAGCGTCCAGTGTTCCTGATGCTCGACGAGCTGGTCTACACAGACCAGTGGGATCTCTGGCTGAAGACCTTCTTCGACGATCAGTGGCCAGTACGGATCGCCGCCACCTCGAGTGCGGCATCGGCGCTCCGCGAACGCCGCATTGAGAGCGGGATCGGACGTTGGTCGGAGCAGCATCTGACGCCGTATCTCTTCGCGGAGTTCCTCGATCTCGTTGACCGCGGTCGCCACGTAGATGTAGGCGAAACGCTCGCCGACACCCTCGGAAACCTTGCCCAGGGGCAGCGTGTCGATCCCGATCTGGCTAGCTGGCGTCGCCTGTTCATGCTCGTCGGGGGTTTCCCCGAGCTGCTTACCGCCGCCCGAGATCGCCCTAACGAGGACGAGTCCAACCGCCTGCTCGAATCGCAGCAGATATTGCGAAGCGACGCCGTCGAGCGCGCTATCTACAAGGACATTCCACAATCCTTTGGCGTCGACAACCCGATGTTGCTCGAACGTCTGCTGTATGTGCTGGCTGCACAGATCACGGGGGTCTTGTCGCCCTCGAGCGTTTGCTCCCAGCTCGGGCTCTCCCAGCCCACGTTTGATCGTTACCTCTCGTACCTGGAGCAGGCCTTCCTTGTCTTCACGTTGCCGAATTACTCCGGGCGGGAGGCCAGCGTTCAGAAGCGAGGACGCAAGCTCTACTTCGTCGATGGCGCGATTCGCAACGCTGCGCTGCAGCGTGGTCTCGCCCCCCTCGACAATCCTGTAGAACTCGGTGCCCTGCTGGAGAACCTGGTCGCAGCGACGCTTCGATCGCTCGCATTGCACTCCGGCGTTCGCCTGTACCACTGGCGAGATGGCAAGCACGAGGTCGACCTCGTCTTCGACCACCCCGACCGACCGCTCGCATTCGAGATCGCATCCTCGCCCGACCACAGCCGGGGCGGCGTCCGAGCCTTCATCGAACGACATCCCCGCTTTGCGGGATGCTGCTACCTCGTCGCCCCGCAGGTCACCGTCGCGCATCCCGACTCGACCGCAGCACTGGTCGGCACCCTGCCGCTCGACCTCTTCCTGCTCGCCGTCGGTGCGCAAGCAGAGCAAGCCCTAGCGCGTAACCTTCGCGTCGCGAGGTAGCAAGTACCCGCCAGGTTGTGGAAACGGACGGCGCCTGGCGTGGCTCAAGGGCGTTGTTTCGGCACGTTTCGGGACTCGTTTCGCCTCGTGTCTCGGGACCTCCGGTAGAAGTCCGGTAGAAGTCGGGGTCCTGAAGTGCGAACGACCCCAGCTGAGCTGGAGTCCTTCCGTTCCGTGGGCGAGGGGGGACTTGAACTCTCGTTGAAGGGGTGTTGGCTGGTGCTGCTGAGTCCGTCTCGTACCGTCTGATCTGGTCTTTCGCGATTCGTTGTGCTGAAGAGTGCTGGGGATAACCAGACCGTTTCTACCCGTCCGGTAGAAGATCCGGTAGAAGCCAATGGTTGGTTGCGCGTGGCGGTCACCGATGCTCGCCGAAACCCTTGACACAGGTGTAACTACAGTGCTGTAATCTCGGGTTCGGTCAGAACGCGAACGAGGGCCGGTGAAACGGCCCTCGTTGCTGATCGCAATTCAGACCTCTACGGCCCCCGTGCGACTTGGCAGCTTCACGGTAACCGCAGGGGACCACCCAAGCAAGTACCCCTACATTCGTGGAGTTTCAATGGCAAGCACAACTGATCTCAATCTCGATGGCCTGATGAAGGGCTACGACAACCGAGTCAAGGACGAATTCGCAAGTCTCCCCACCGTCATCTCTGCCCCCGACGGTTTTGACCCGTGGACGAGTCCGATCGAGGCCCGGCGGTGGCTTCGGGTCGACGACGCCGTCGCAGTCGTCACCGACCTCCGAGCCTCGACCCGGCTGAGTCTCGCGATGCGGTATGAGGCTGCGACAGCGGCGATCTACGAGGCCGCCACGGGTACCGCCGTCCGGATCCTGGCTGACTTCACGGCAGACTTCGTGGCCATTCAGGGCGATGGGGCGATCGGACTGTTCTCGGGTGAGCGCCGCTACGAACGAGCGCTGTGCGCGGCGATCACGGTTAAGACCTTCAGTGGCGGCACTCTGGTGCCGAGGCTCGCTGAGCGGTGGCCCAAGGCACCGGAGACTGGGTTCAAGGTTGCCGTGGCGTCAAGCCGGCTGCTGGTGAAGAGGATCGGCGTCGCCCGCTCAGATCATCAGGAGCCGGTGTGGCCCGGCAAGGCGGTCAACTACGCCACGAAGGCAGCCCAACAGATCGATCCCGGTCGGCTGCTCGTGACCGATTCGGTTTGGCGCTACTTCGAAGGCAACGAGTACGTCACCTTCACCTGCGACTGCGACGAGCCGTCGGATGGCCTGTGGCAAGACGAGGAGATCAGCCTGATCCCCGACACTGACCCGGAGCGTTTTGGCCGGGCTCTGACGTCCTCGTGGTGCAATACCCACGGCGCCGAGTACTGCAACCACATCCTCGCGGGCGACAAGGTGCGACCCGGCCTGGCCGAGCAACTCCGCAGCAACAGGCGCCAGAAGATGGTCGCCAGCGTTCTGCGATCCAAGGCGGACCAGGCCCGGTCTCGGCGGTACGGCCTCAGGCACTCCGCGTGAATACCGAGGCTGCTTTCGCGAGGAATCTTCTCGAGGAGACCCGAGAGGAGATCACTCGTGTTGACGCGAAGGCAAGCATTCTCCTCGCAGGTGCGGCTGCTCTGAACGCCGTGATTCTCGCGACAGCACTTGGTGACGGCAAGCGCGTCTCTCAGCTTTCGAACTCGATCGAGTGGATCGCTTGGATCGGCGAGGCGTTCTTGATCGGCGCAACCGCCTGCCTACTGGCAGTCGTGTGGCCACATCTGACGGCACCGCGCTCGACCCATCCGCAGTACTTCGCGGACTTCGCGGAATTCGCCAACGCGGAGCAACTGCGAGCGGAACTTGCTGCGACTGATCCGACGCTGCGCGATATCGACCAGGTACGCGTCCTGTCGGCTGCAGTGACACGGAAATACCGGTGGCTGAAGCGCTCGCTTCTTGGCCTGAGCATCGGTGGAGGGGCGATCTGCATCGTCGCCGTGCTTCGAGAACTCGGCGCTTGACATCGGTCTCGCGCAGCGGACGAATAGTGAGAAGGTCAGTCTGCGATGGCGACGACCGCGGCTACGAGCAAGGTGTAGGCGCGAACGAACAGGTAGTCGACCATGTCATCGGGCACGGGCAACCTGGTTGTCTCGTGATGACGGATCTGGAACTTGTTTCCGAGGGTGGTCAGGGTCGAGAACTCCAACTCCAATACTTCCCCGGCCGCCGGCTCTTGAGTCATCTCCGCGATCAGGGCAGTGATTCCGGCCCTCTTGTCCGGGTTCAGAATTGTCTTGATCCTCTCGAGCGCGTCCCACATCTGCTCGAGCGACTCCCGCCGAACTGCCTGGTCGGGGTCCCGGTACTTCTTCGCAGCTGTCGCCAAGAGGCGATCCACCACCGCATCCCCTGACGCCGGTAGTGATTGCTCGAACGCAAGCGCCGCGGACGGCGGCCCGATTCGAGCCGCCTGGCCATCCTCGCCGAGTTCCAAGGAGACGCCGTTTCTGGACAAGATGAGGTTGATTTCGACCAGCCATCTTGAACGACCCGTTGCCTTGTCGAATCTAAGATGGTCGTGGCGGAAAAAGGAGTGATAGCTGCGGGCGGTGGACTCCGCTGAGTAGCGCCAGCCGAACTCCAATAGGTCCATTGCCGGAACCGTGCCGGGGTTTGCATCTGCTCTCGGCCAATCGCCCAGGTCCGGAATGTGGCTCACGAGCGTGTCGATGAGATCGGACCTGCTCGTCCCGCAGATCCCCTCGCCGTCGGGACACTGCTCGGGAAACGCTTCAGCGAACAGATTGCTGTCGAGCGACCTGTTGAAGACCGCGACGATGCCTCTCCAGGCCGCATCTGGCAACTCGTCAAGGATGCGAGGGGCTGGTCCAACTTCGCGGTCCGAGAAGTAGCTCATGTCTGGTCCATTGGGTTAGGCAGCACCGGCGTTGCGGCGAACCTGATCGAGCAGTTCGATCATCTCGTCGACCTCGTCGAACGTGAATAGGCCGTCGGGGCCGGTGGGGCTCAGGTCGGTGAAGGGGCTCTCATAGAACCTGGCCGCCGGCACGATGCCGTTCGCGGCGAGGTGGTCGATGACGAGGTTGATGAACTCGATCTGGGTTGCGTTGAACTGCTTGCCTTCGAGGAAGCCAGCGAATGCTTCCTTCGCCGCGTTGCGGTCGAGGCCGACAAGTGAGCGGATGAACATGCCGAAGCCGCCGGCCTCCTGCGCGGCGCGTTCTTCGTCCTCGACGGTGCCGACAGCGGCTTCGTGGATGATGCGGCGGAGATCATCGATGTCGGTCTCGGTGAGCGGAAAGTTGTTGTACACCTTGCGCAGCGACAGGGCGTCCTTGCGCTCGATCACATACACACGGACCTTTCGGAGAAACCGGTCGTAGTCGGGTCCGCCGTCGAAGCCGGCGAAGTCGATGGTGCGGCCGAGGCCGATCTCGTCCTCGAAGTCGGTGTACACGACCCGCCGTTTGCGCTTCTCGATCGAGGTGACCAACCAGCGCAGGCGCATTCGCGCTGTCTCGAGCATCGGCAGTGTGACGCCCTGCCACCACTCGTCGGTCTGCACCGCCTGGATCAGCTCCAGCTCACGCGCGACGTCGGGCACCGCCCGGCTCTCCTCGAGCACTCCGGCGATGGCAATCACGCGGCCGCGCAACTGTGTGAACTCGGGGTCGCGACGGACCACGGCGAGCTGAAGGTTCAGCATCAGCAGATCGAAGCGTTTCGACTCCTCCGGCTCGGAGGGCAACTGATTCGGCAACCCGGCGACCTCGGTGGCGAGCGTTGCCAGATCCTCTGGGTTCAGCGACACCCATGCATCCGCAGCGCCGAATCGTTCGACGAGCCGACGCTTGGGCCGCACGATGAAGTTGTCTGGATGCATCGACGCCACTTCCACCCGAAGCAGCTCGCTGATCGACGCACGATGAGTCGGCTCAAGGCCTGCTGCGTCAAGTTCACCGAGCAGCTCCAGCCGGGCACGGAACAGCCGGGCGTGAAGCGACGGGGTGCCGACGCCTTCGGAACCTTGCGGGTTCTGGCTGAAGTACTCCAGGTTCTGGCTGAAGTACTCCAGGTTCTGGCAGAAGTCGAAGATCATGAAGTTGCGCTTGTCGAGGCCAGGGCCGAACAGGTCGGGGCAAAGGCGGGTGCCACGGCCGAGCATTTGCCAGAACTTGGTCTTCGAGCGTACGAGCTTGAAGAACACGAGGTTCACCACTTCGGGCACGTCGATGCCGGTGTCGAGCATGTCGACGCTGACGGCGATGTGGGGTGACCCATCCTTGATCGAGAACTTGTCGATCAGGTCCTGCGAGTGCTCGGTGGCGTGCGTGATCACGCGGGCGAACTCACCGCGGTAGTGCGGGTAGTTGGCGTCGAAGCGTTCGACGATGAAGCGGGCGTGTTCCTGGTTGGCAGCGAACACGATCGTCTTGCCGAGCCGGTCGCCGCCGGCCACGGTCTGGCCGCGGGTCATCACGTGCTCGAGCACCTTGTCGACTGTGTCGGCGTTGAACAGCCACCGGTTGATCGCGCCGGCGCCGACCTCGTCGGGTGGCGGGTTGCCATCCTCATCCCATTCGAGTTCGTCCCACAGCGCCTTGTCCTCGTCAGGCAGGTCGTCGTAGCGGATGCCTTCGCGTTGGAACTTGAGCGGCACCGAGACCGCCAGCGGCGGTACCAGGAAACCGTGCGAACCCGAAAAGGCCCGACGCTGAAGCGAGGCGAAGAGGCCGTCGAGAACCTCTCGATGCGCTTCGCCCGCGCGATGGGTCCGAGCTATGGCGGCGACGCGGCGCTCGAACTCGATCTGAAGATCCAGTGGCGGAACGACCACCTCAAACTCTTCGAGCTGTGCCTTTGTTATCGCCTGTCGTGTCGCTCCGGCACCACCGATTCGAAGCAGCCGATTCTTCGCAGTCTGCGCCAGCTGGCTTGCCAGGAACCCTGGGGTCACCCGATCTCGGAGTGGCCGGATGATGCTCACGTGTTGGTTAACCCGAGCTCCCACCAGTTCGGTCGGCAGGACGCACACTCGGGCGACAGAAGCACCAGTGATGTTGAGAAGCACATCGCCCGCGGCCGTCCGCACAACATCGAGCTTGGCCGCTTGCTCATCCGAAAGGTATGCCAGCCCCTTCCAGGCGAAGCTGAGGTCGTAAACGTTCATGCTCCGAATGAGAGGCACGCCAGCCTCATGTAGCTCGCTGAGCCGCCAGTCGGCGTGGCCCCACTGCCAATCTTGGAGGTCAGATCACGCAATGCACTGGATTCGAATCTGGAATTGTTCTCTGCCGACCGTCCGAACATGTCGAGGAAGATCGACTGGTTGAGAAAGTCGAGCTGAGCCAGCGTGGCGCGGCGCTTGGCGCGCAGTTGATCCGCGGAGCAAAGGATCGCTGCGATTCGCTGCTGCTCCTCGATCGGCGGCAGGGGAATCGTCTGCTTGCGCAGACTCCCCAGATTGACTCGAAGGCGAGTCTGGCCGTGCGCAAGAAGGCTCACCCTCCTTTGAAATACATCGGAGTTCAGGCACCTCGCGACATACTCGGGCACCGCTCGGCGGGGATCACACCTGAGCTGAAGACAGTCCGCTTTGTTGAGCGCTACAGGCACCGACTCCGGTTGGACGCATGCCCGCACGATGGGGTCCCCAAGGGTGGCAATGAGCACATCGCCGGGCAGGCATTGGTGCTTCTTCAGCCGAGCGAAGTGATCCTCACCTATGAAAGCGCGGTCATCATCGATGAACTGGCCGACCCCCACGTTCTGTAGCCGAACGACGCGGACACCGCGATCGACATAGTGCGAGCTCTTTAGGTTCGAACCGAATGGTCCGTCCTGAATGGCCAATGAAAGGTCCTCCAGGGCAACCTCATCCCAAGCGCTACTCACAGCATCGCCTCGAGATCCCTTAGACCTTGCTGGATCTGCTCCTCCAGCCTTGCGAGGTCGGCGAGGATCTCCTTGGGGTGGCGGTGCTCCACATCGTCGTGGACGACCTCCTTGTAACGGTTGAGGCTGAGGTCGTATCCCTGGGCCACGACGTCAGCCTTCGGGACGCAGAAGCTCTGTGCTGTGCTGGGTCGGTCACGTTCGTCTCCGTTGCGCGCGTGCCAACGTGCGAGCACGTCGGGCAGGTTGTTCTTCGCATGCTCGTTGTCGGCGAGCGGTACCTCGGGTGCCGGGCCGAGCTTCTCGGCCGGCATCAGTGGGTTGCGTTTGTCGTCGAGGCTGTAGCCGTCGGCGGTGACGTCGTAGAACCACACCTGCTCGGTGCCGCCACGGTTGGTCTTCGTAAACAGCAGAATCGCGGTTGACACGCCTGCGTACGGGCGGAACACGCCGCTGGGCAACGAGACGATTCCGTCGAGACGGTGGTCCTCCA
Source organism: Ilumatobacteraceae bacterium (assembly GCA_031404635.1). Taxonomy (GTDB): domain Bacteria; phylum Actinomycetota; class Acidimicrobiia; order Acidimicrobiales; family Ilumatobacteraceae; genus JAENVT01. The sequence continues at coordinate 147 of JANNHY010000291.1, read as the reverse complement.
CGAGGATGCGGCGCAATTCCTTGTGGGCCTTGCTGGAACCGAACAGCACACCGTCGGGCACGATGACCGCCGCTCGACCACCGGGCTTCAACAGCCGCAGGAAGAGCGCCAGGAAGAGCAGCTCGGTCTTCTTCGACTTCACTATCT
>JANNHY010000290.1:0-2083 GCA_031404635.1 Ilumatobacteraceae bacterium | reverse complement strand
GCTGCGCACCGCCCGTGACGGCATCGTCTGCAAGGGTTCGCTGCCCGCCGCCACCGCTCGCGCGGCCGCCGTCGAGGAGCGCAACAGTTACGACTACCGCCTCGTCGTCAGCCGCAAGCTGTACGACAACGCCGTCGGTACCGCCAAGTCGCCCTCGCTGGCCCACCTGCCGATTGGATCGGAGTTGCACCTGCATCCGCTCGACGTCGAGCGAGTCGGCTGCCTCGACGGCGCCGACGTCAAGGTCACCAGCAGGAGAGCTTCAATGGTGTTCACGGTCGTCGCCGACGACACCGTGGTGCGTGGATCGGCGTGGGTGCCGTTCAACCAACCCGGCCCGAGCATCGGTGAGTTGATCGATGCCGCGTCGGCGGTCACCGACGTACGTGTGGAGTCGTTCTGATGTTGAGGGAGTCGTTCTAGATGTTGGCCCTCGACCCTCTGCTGACAGATCTGACACTCGGCGACGTGGCGATCGTGTTGTTGAAGGTGCTCCTCGTTTTCGTGCTCGGTCTCGTCGCGACGATGCTGATGGTGTGGTTCGAGCGCAAGGCGATCGCCGGTATGCAGAACCGCATCGGCCCCAACAAGGCCGGGCCGTGGGGCATCCTGCAGACGCTTGCAGACGGCGTCAAGCTGTTCTTCAAAGAGGACCTGGTCCCCGAAAAGAGCGACCCCTTCGTGTTCAAGCTGGCCCCCTACCTGGCGTTTGTGCCGGCATTCCTGGTGTGGAGCGTCATCCCGCTCGGCGGCGACTTCAGCGACGGCAAGAACGGCAGTGTTGTGCTGTTCGGTCACGTCACCAAGCTGCAACTGGCCGATCCGTCGATCGGCGTTCTGTTGCTGTTGGCGCTGAGTTCGATCGCCGTCTACGGCATCATGCTCGCCGGGTGGGCCAGCGGCTCGAAGTATCCATTGCTCGGCTCGGTACGAGCTTCGGCGCAGATGGTCAGCTACGAGGCCGCCCTCGGCCTCAGCCTGGCGGCCGTGATCTTGGTCTCAGGCACCCTGAGCACCAGCGGCATCGTCACCTACCAGTCGAGCATCACCAAATGGCACGTGGTTGGCACGGCCTTCGTGCCGTTCGTGATCTTCCTGATCGCCGCCACCGCCGAGTTGAACCGGCCGCCGTTCGATCTCGTCGAGGCCGAGCAGGAGCTCGTGGGTGGGTTCAACACCGAGTATTCCAGCATCCGATTCGCGCTCTTTTTCCTTGCCGAGTTCATGAACACGGTCACGATGAGCGGCGTGATCGTCACCTTGTTCTTCGGTGGACCGCAGCCTTTGAGGATTGCCGGCAACGTCAACATCTTGTCGTTCCTCGGTCCGTTCTCGGGCACGATGTGGTTCTTCCTGAAGCTGCTCGTGTTCTTGTACGTCTACGTGTGGTTCCGGGCGACGCTGCCTCGCCTGCGCTACGACCAGCTGATGGATCTCGGGTGGAAACTGCTCATCCCGGTGGCGCTCGGTTGGTTCATGTTGCTGGCGTTGCTTCGTGTGGGCGGGGATCACGGCTGGACCAGACTGCACAAGACGGTGGTCGGTGTCGTCGCCTTGGCGGTGTTGGGCGTTGCCGGCGGCCTGCTGAGCATGGCCACCAGAGTCAGCGCCCGCAACCGTGAGCGCGAGGGGGCGATGTTCTGATGGGGTACCTCGAAGGTTTCATCATCACGGCCAGGCAGCACCGGTTGTTCGGTGGCAAGCGGGTGACGACATCGTATTCAGGCGGTCGAGTTGCCAAGAAGGGAAACGACACCGAGGGCCGCGACGAGAAGATCGATAAGCCGGAGCGCATGCACGGGCGTCACGTGCTGAACCGGTACGAAGACGGCATGGAGAAATGCATCGGCTGCGAGCTGTGCGCCGGTGTCTGCCCGGCGAAATGCATCCACGTGCGTGGCGCCGACAACGACGCCCAGAACCCGACCTCGCCGGGTGAGCGGTTCGGCTTCGTCTACGAGATCAACTACCTGCGCTGCATCCATTGCGATCTGTGCGTCGAGGCCTGCCCCACCGAGGCGATCACCGAGTCGAAGCTGTTCGAGTTCAGCTTCACCAACCGACGCGACGCGGTGTATACCAA
>JANNHY010000289.1:0-11016 GCA_031404635.1 Ilumatobacteraceae bacterium | reverse complement strand
GTGCGTTCACGGATCGCCTTGTCCGCTGCCGCGTTGGCCTGCTCGGCATCGCGTAAATCTCGCGGCAGACGTTTCAGGTCGTACTCGGCCTTCTCAAGGGTGGAGGTGATCTCGTAGCGCTGTTCGAGGAGCGTGCGGAGTTGGCTGCCGTCGAGCAGTCCTGGGCGATGTGGTTTGGTGTCGTTCAGTTCGGCTTGGCGGGCGATGGCCGGTTGGTCGATCCAGTCGGTTGCGAGGCTCTGGATGAAGACGTCGAGCGCGGTCTGTCCGCCTGTGGTCACGAGGAAGGCCTCATTGGTCTCGGTACCGCGGGTCATCGGCACGTAGATGTTGCGGACATCGGTTGGCCGCTCAGCGAACAGCAAGCCGCCTTTCACATTGCGGCCCTGGCCACCGGTGCCGGTACGGGCGTAGGCGAGGTCGACGTGCTCGGCGAGGTAGATGGCGGGGAGTCGAACGGTCCCGGCGCGACCGGTTGCCGTGAGCGACCCGTCGGTGTTGATGCTGTCGACGGTCCACACGGCCCTGTTCTTGACGGTCGCGCCTCGGTCGGTGGTAGTGCGCCGCTCGTTGTGGCGAGTCGCGATCTCGTCGCCGACATGAACCTCGTAGGGACCGGCGGTGACGTGTCGGCTGTTCGGGTCGATCTCGCCTGCCTTGATGCGGGTCCGTTGACAGCGCTCGTTGAGTCGTTCGGCGGCTTCGTTGGTCGGTGTCATCAACAACGGCTTCTTGCCAGCGGCGCGGAGTTCCCACCAGCGATCGACGCTGGCTCGTTCCATCTGCGTGACCGTGCCGCCGTGGAGCCGGCCGTTGGCGTCATAGATCTCCGCAACCGTGACGTCACCGCGTCGGAGACGAAGGCTGGCCTCTCGTTCCCATTCCTCGTCGAACCGGTGGGGACGGTCGAGTTCGATCGCGCCGAACGTGTCGACGAGCAGACCGAACATGCCGCCGCGTCCGACCGCGGAGAACTGCAATGGGTCGCCGACCAAGGCGAGCCGCCAGCCCTTGAAGTCCGCGAGGGCGGCCAGCTCCGCGAGCCTGTCTGTTGCCATCATCCCGGCCTCGTCGACGATCACGGTCGCTCCGACCGGAAGGTCGTAGCGGTGATCGGGTGGCCGGGCGAGCCGATGCTCGATGAGCAACTTGTCGAGCGTGTCCGCCACGACCCCGGTCTCCTCCTGGAGGACCTCGGCAGCCGTGGCCGACGGAGCGACACCGAACACCACCCGACCGTCGGCTCGGAGCTGCACCACTGCTGGTGAGAGTGCGGTGGTCTTGCCTGTACCGGCGGGACCGACCACCAGGACTAGATCGGCGTGTCCCGCGACCGCGCTGGCGGCTTCCGTCTGGGCGAGGTTCAATTCGATCGTGCTCCGGGTCGCCGCGGCGGATTCGTCGGGGCCGTCGTGGACGAAGCGACGGTCGGCCCACTCGACTAGTGAACGTTCCTGGTCGAGGATCGCCTGTGTGGTCAACGCACGATCGACTACGGACTCGGTAACCGGTCGACCGTCACGACGCAGCAGGGCATCGGACGGAATCGGTCGAGAGACATCGACGCATAGCTTCAGCGTATTCCACCAGAGCGATGCCGGCGGAAAGAGCTCGGAGTGTCGCAGTGTGAGGGGCGAACGATGCTGAAGTGAGCGCGGTCCAAGGTGCGCGATGCGTGTCGCGCCGAGCCGTTCGGCGACGGCGATCACGAACTGTCTCGGATCGACTGCAGTTCGGCAGCGCGCAGCGCGCCGTTGCGAGCCTCAGCCACCACTTGGGTAGCGATGACAAGTCGGCGGCCGGTGAGATGGCGGCGGTAGCGCGCGCCTCCAACGGCGAACCGATCCTGAGGGTCGATGTCAGCACGCCGGTGTCGACACAGACGGCAACCTCGCGAGCCGTCACTCGCTCAATGCCGCGACGAACCGATCCCACTCATGGTCGGTGAGATCCTCGATCGCAACCTCACTGAGGCCCTGGTAGGGCTTTACGGTTGCCAGCATCGTGTCGAGGTCAGTATCCAACCAGAATGCAGCGGAGTCGACATCGAGGTCGTCAGGCTGGCGTGCGGGCTCGGTCACGGGAATAGCGTATACGGGCTGTCCAGCCTCTGTCTCGAGACCTCCGGACGTCGCTACTCGCAACTCGGAAGGAAGCCGGCTTCGGCTATTTGACGGGGAACTTCTCTGCGAGGAGCCGTGCGACGCGTTCGAGTTGATCGAGGGAGAGGCGCTCCTCAGCCTCGAGGACAAGGTCGACGAGCTTGGCGATCCAAGAGACCCACGCGCCACTCACCTGAAAGGGCTTTGCGAACAACAACGGCCACTCTGCGCCGACGAAGCTGCGCTCCGGGTGGTGTCGACGATCAGCACTGGTCAGTCGCGACCGAACCTGTCGGCGAAGGAGTTCAGGGGGTGGGCACGAGTTCGAAGGCGTCGCAGTGGGCGGGTCTGACGACTCGGAAATCTCTTGGGTTGATCGTGGCCAATGTTGTCACGTCGAGTCGTTCAGCGATCGCGATGACGGCGGCGTCGACTGTGCCGAGGTCCATGTCGGCATACTGTTCGACGAGGTCGGCGACGCGTTGCCAGTCGTTCGCGGTGAGATCGGTGACGGTGAAATCGCCGGCGGCGACCGAGGCGATGAAGGCTGCTTCGGTGGCTGGTCCGAGAATGGCGGCGATCATCCATCCGGTTTCGGGGATTACCGCGGCGGGCAGGACCAGTTGGCTGGACGGGTAGCTGTTGAGCAACGATTTGCTCGCAGCGTGCCAGCGGTCATCTTGGTCGGCGACTGCCAGCAGCACACCGGTGTCGATGACGATCATTCGCTGCGGTTGGCTTGCTCGGCGATCAGTTCGTCACGGATCTGTTTGTGGCGTTCGCTGAGATCGCCCCTTCCGGAATGTCCCATCCCGGCGAACGCGAACCGGTCGGCCCTGTCGGAACGATCAGGGAACTGGGCCGCGACGATGTCCAACAGTTCCTCGGGGGTGACGTGCCGGCGCGCTGCTTCGGCGTTTAGCCGGGAGGCAAGTTCTTCAACGCTGATCGCCATCACCACACTTTAGGTTCTCCGCCGGGCGTTGGTGACAGCTACGACAAATGCGCCTCGCTCGTGCCCACCGTGGCCGGGACGCCGAGACGGAGACAGTCGCAAGCATGGCTTAGCTGTCGGGCGACCGAAGAAGCGACGCGACGGCCTTTGCCAAGGCTCGATCGGTCTCGGCCACACGGCCGCTGTAGTGCTTGGCTGCGACCGTCGGATCGTGGCCGGCGCGCATTGCTACCTGAGCCACGGAGTAGCCCATCTCCTGGCCGTAGGTCTCCATGAATCTGCGGAGGTAGTGGAAGTCGAGATGTTCTAGACCGATCCGCGCCCGCAGCCGGGCGAAGTACCGCGAGACCGCATCGGGCTTCCACGGCTCGGAACCATCAGCCGCATCGGTGAAGACATACGGGTCCGCGATCAATTCGACGCCGGCAGCGCGCGCCCGCTCCTCCACCATCTCGATCTGCGCTCGCAGGACTGAGGCGGTCAGGTCATCCACGGCGAGCATCCGCACCCGCCGGTTCTTCGTCGGGATTTCGCCGAGTGGCCGACCTGGCAGCAAGATAACCGACGTCGAGACACGCATCAGGCCGCCCTCCAAGTCCAAGTCGCGCCATCGTCGCAAACCGCACAACTCTGCTCGCCGCAATCCAGTTGTGGCAGCCACCAGAATCGCCCGCGCATACTCTGGTCGACGGGACTGCTCCGCGGCATCGATCAGTGCGCGCACTTCCTCGGGAGTGGGTACCACCGGCGTGATGTTCGGGATCGACGGTGGCTCTGCCCATTGGGCCGGGTTCGAGTCACGCCATCCCCACCGGCATGCTTGCGTGAACATCGACGAAAGACAGCCATGAATGTGGTGCACGCTGCGCGCCGACAGGCCGCGCCGCTGGTGCTCGCCGTACAGATCGGTGAGCGTCTTGGTCGTCACCTTGGTCACCGCCATGCGACCGAGCGTCGGCTTGATGTTGTGGTTGTAGATCTTCTCGTAGCCGTGAACGGTGTTCGGTGACCGACCCTTGCGCTTCAGTTCGACGATCCAATCGTCGAACAGATCATTCAACGTCGCCTTCGTTCCGGTGTGCCGCCCCTTGCTCACCTCGGTGATCAGCGCCGCGCGTGCCTTCTTCGCTTCGGTCAAGGTCCCATTGAAGATGCGGCTCGCCTGCCGGCGCTTGCCCGTGACCGGATCGCGTCCAGCCTCGACAATCAGCTCCCACGCGCCGGCTGATCGTTCTCGCATTCCTGGCGCTGTTCGCAGGCCGGCCACGCCGAAATCGTAGTTCGCGTGTTGGATAAAAGTTGGATTTATGTTGGATGGAACTCACAGAAGGCCTCTGCGAGGGCCAAAATTTCGGAATCATCCCTGCTAGATCGAGTGGGGTGGGCGGGGATCGAACCCGCGACCTAGGGGTTATGAGCCCCCTGCTCTAACCACTGAGCTACCACCCCGAGTTTGGCATCCCATGCCCGAAAAGGCCAACGACCCGCTCGACGCGGGCCGTGTGCCGAATTGGCTCCGAGAGCAGGGCTCGAACCTGCGACCCGCTGATTAACAGTCAGCTGCTCTGCCAACTGAGCTATCTCGGAAGGCGTTGACGAGGATAGCAAAGGCATCTGCTCACTCCTCCTCCAAAAACTCCTTCAACCGCTGGCTGCGCATCGGGTGGCGCAGCTTGGCAAGGGTCTTGGCCTCGATCTGCCGGATCCGTTCACGGGTCACCCCGAACTCCTTGCCAACGTCTTCCAATGTGCGGGCCTGGCCGTCGTCGATACCGAAACGCATCCGAACGATCTCCTGCTCGCGATCGGTCAGTTCGCCGAGCGCGTCCTCGACGGCTTGTGCCAGCATCCGCTTGGCGGCCATATCGGCCGGCGCATCAACGGTGAGATCCTCGATGAAATCCGTGAGGTTGGAATCGTCCTCCTCCCCCACGGGGGAGTCGAGCGACAGTGGATCGAGGGAGATGCGCAGGATCTCGCGGATTCTGTCTGCATGCATACCGCAGCGCTCGGCCAACTCATCGAGCGTGGGCTCACGCTCGAGTTCTTGGTGCATTTGCCGCTGCATACGCAACACTCGGTTCATGCTCTCGACCATGTGCACCGGGATGCGGATGGTTCGGGCCTGATCGGCGATCGATCGGGTGATCGCCTGACGGATCCACCACGTTGCATATGTCGAAAACTTGAAGCCCTTGGTGTGATCAAACTTGTCGACGGCACGCATCAGACCGAGGTTGCCCTCTTGGATGAGGTCGAGGAAGAGCATGCCGCGACCGCTATAGCGCTTGGCGATGCTGACCACGAGGCGCAAGTTGGCCTGGATCAATTCACTTTTCGCCCGTTGACCGGTCTGGACGATCCGCAAGCAGCGACGATGCTCGGCCACATCTATAGGCCCGTCGAGTTCTGCCGCAGCGTGATTGCCCTCATCGATCGCCTGCGCCAGCCTCCGCTCGTCGTCGGGGGTCAGCAGATCGACTCGACCGATCTCGCGCAGGTACATGCGCACCGTGTCGGCGGTGCTGCCGGTGTCGACGCCGCTGGCATTCATCCGCTCGCTACGGCGCCGAAAACGGCGGGCGAGCAGACCGTCGGCGTCTTCGGGCAGTGGCACCTCGGCGAGTTCGACGCCCCCACTCGGGCTGTCGTCGGCTAGATCATCGAGGGCGGCGTCGTCGAGGGCTTCGTCGATTCGAATGTGGCGGGCGGCAACCGCCTGTTGCACGCCTTCGAGCACGTCGCCGGTGAGTTCCACGGTGCGCAGCACATGAGTGATCTCCTCGGCGTCGAGCACACCGGCGATCTCGCCGCGCGCGAGCAGACTGTTCCATTCGCTCGGATCGACACCGGGAAACGGTGCCGGCTCCGTCGGTGCGTCAGACTGCCCGAAACTCAATCTCGCTCCTCGTTACGCCGTTGTAGCCACCCTAGCAACAGCGCGGCCGCATCGTCGCCCGAAGATGGATCGCCAAACTGCTCCAGCTCCACTCGAGCATCCCTGTTGGCCAGAATCTCGACGGGATCGGTTTCGCTCACCCGTCGCGCCAGCTCGCGCCGCACGGCCGCGGCGATCAGATTGCGACCCTCGATTGCCGGATCGGCGTCGATATCGGCGACTGCAGCGCGTTCGATCATCTCACGCGCTTCGGGGTCGGCAAGATCCAGCGACCGTTCGACCAAACCATCGGCCTCGGCGACGGCCAGGAACGCCCGGCGGGCGACGTCGTCGTTGAACAGCACCTCGTCGAGCCAGCCGGCCATGTCGTGCCAGCGGTGCAACAGCAGCACGATCGCCACGAACTCGGCGTTTTCCGAGCTGCCCACCCGGCGACTGCGGTTAATTCGCACAATCGGGCGCGCCGTGCGCCGCGAAGCGATGGCCACCAGATCGTTGATCGGGAGGCCGGTGTGGCTGGCCACCTGACCGGCGTACAGCTTGCGCACATTCGTGTCGGGATGCTCGTTGACCACCGCCATCGCCTGCTCGGCCATGCGTGCGCGATCCTCAGGTGAATTCAGCGGTCGGCCGGTCATCACCCGCTGCAGGCGGAACCCGAGGAACGGCAACGCGGTGTCGACGGCCGCGGCCAGCGCCAGGGGATTCGACAGGCTCAGTTCGCCCGGGTCTTGACCCTTGGGGAACGCGGCCACGCTGACCTGCACCTGATACTTCTGTTCCCATTCGTAGAACTTCTCCGCAGCGCCCTGTCCGGCTGCGTCGGCGTCGAACGCCAACACCACGCGGCTCGCAAATCGCTTGAGCATGCGCACATGTTCCTCGGTGAGCGCCGTACCACATGTGGCCACGGCCCGCTTCACACCGGAGCGGTGAAAACCGATGACGTCGGTATACCCCTCGCATACGATCACCTGGTCGGCGGCGACGATGTCGCCCTTGGCCCAATTGAGCCCGTACAAGGTCTTCGACTTTGCGTAGATGTACGTCTCCGACGAGTTCTTGTACTTCGCAGGGTCCGTGGAACCCGGCAGCACACGGCCACCAAAGGCGACCGGATCGCCGTTCTCCGACAGGATCGGAAACATCACTCGCCCCCGAAACGAGTCCTGCAGCCGGCCGGCCTTGTTGATGAAGGCCAAGCCTGTGTCGCGAAGCACATCGGCGGGCAGACCAACCTCGCGGCTCATCGCGTCCCAATCGTCGGGCGCCCATCCCAACTTGAACTGACGAGCGACGTCGCCGGCCAGGCCACGCTTGCGAAGGTAGTCACGCGCGTCGCGGGCGTCATCGCCGGTCAGCAAGCGCTGGTGATACCACTCGACTGCCGTGTGCACGGCCTCGATCAGTTGTCTGCGGCGCAGCCGATCCTTGCTCTCACCGCCGGACGTATACCGCAGTTGAATGCCGGCCTTGGCGGCGAGTTGCTCGACTGCGTTGACGAAGTCGACGTGTTCGACCTCCTGAACGAATTTGAAGACGTCCCCGGCAGCGCCGCAACCGAAACATTTGTAACGACCGGTCTCTTCGCGGACATGGAACGACCCGGTTCGTTCGGCGTGGAACGGACACAACCCCACCCAGTTGCGCCCGACGCGGCGCAGCGCGATGTACTGCTGCACGACGTCGGAGATCGATACCGTGGCTCGAAGTCGTTCGAGATCCTCTTCGACGATTGCCACGGCCGCGAGGTTACCGGAGGGGTGTCAGCGCTCGTCGGGAGGTGGAGGCACCTCGACCATCTCGATGCTGTCGATGCGGCGCGTGTGCCGCAGTGAGAACGACACCGAGGCGACGAGCACCAAGACGATCACCAGCAACGACAGTGGCGTCGGGATGTGATACCAGCGACTGATGATCATCTTTACACCGACGAAGGCGAGGATGATCGCCAAACCCTGCTGCAGATAGCTGAACCGGGCATGCATGTCGGCAAGCATGAAGTACAACGCCCGCAGGCCCATTATCGCGAACGCATTCGAGGTGAACACGATGAATTGTTCTTTGCTGACCGCCAGCACGGCGGGAACCGAGTCGACCGCGAACAGCACGTCGGTCGCTTCGACCAGCAGCAACACGGCGAACAGCGGCGTAGCGACCAGCTTGCCGTCCGTCCGCACGAGCATCTTCTGCCCGTGCAGCTCCGGGGTTGTCGGCACGAACCGGCGGACGAGGGCCAGGAACCGGCTGTCGGCGGGATCGACAGCGTTGTCGTCGGAGAACAGCAGCTTGCCCGCGGTGTACAGCAGGAACGCGCCGAAGACGAAAAGCATCCAGTCGAAGCGTTCGATCAGGGCGATGCCGGCGAAGATGAACGCGGCGCGCAACACCAAGGCACCGAACACGCCCCAGAACAGCACCCGGCGTTGGTATTGAGCGGGAATCTGAAAGTAGGCCAGGATCAGCGCCCACACGAACACGTTGTCGATCGAAAGGCTGTACTCGATCAGATACCCGGAGAACCATTCGCCCCCCGCCGTGCGGCCGAACCCAACGATAACAACCACGCCGAACGTGACACCGATCAACACCCAGCCAACCGTCTCGGTCGCGGCGCGGCGCAACGACGGGACATGAACGTGGCGATTGAGCAGCAAGATGTCAATCAGCAACAGCGCGACGATGACACCGATCGTCGCCGGCCAAACCCACCGGGCGACGTCGAGGTCGACGAACTCGTCGCGAGCGGCAACGCTGGCGATCACGCCCAGCGGCAACTAGTCACGGCCGAGTAGACCACCCAGAGCTCCACCGAACGAGCCTCCGCTCGAGTTACCGGTGCCGACGAAGCTCTGGATCCAACCCATCAGCTCTGTCGGGTTGCGGGTTTGGGTCCACACCCTTCCGGGGCCGGTGAAGTCGAACACGAAGCCCTCGCCGCTCTTCCAACTCTGCACCAATCCGCCGCCGCTGGCCTTGCGCATTTGCATCCGCACCGTGTCCTCGTAGGCGACCATGTGCCCGGTGTCGATGGTTATCGACTGCTCGGCCGCCAGATTCCACACCTCCAACGCTCCGTAGCAGGCGAACACGACGGTTCCTTGGCCTTCGGTACGAATGATGAACCCACCCTCGCCGCCGAACATGTTCTTGAAACCGCCCCACTGGGTGTCGACGGTGACGTTGACCTCGTTGGCCAGCCACGAACCCTTCTGCACGAACAGGGCATGGCCCGGCGAGACGTCGTGGGTGGTGAGGTCGCCGGGGAGCCGAGCGGCGATGTCGACGAAGCCACCCGACGCGGGCGCCGTGTAGGTGCTGACGAAGAAGCTCTCGCCACCGAGTGCGGCTCGTTTCAGCGACTTCATGACGCCGCCCTCGGCCTTGGACTGCAGCACGACACCTGCCGACATCGCCATCATCGCCCCGCTCTCGACCCGCACCGGCTCGTTCGGAGCCAGGGTGAGGCGAGCGACCCCATAGGCCGGGCCTTGACGAGTCTGTACCTGCATGACGACCTCCGGGCTATTTTGTTTCGGACTTGTTGCCGCCGCCCGACCCGGCGATGATCGCCTGCGCGGCGGCCAGGCGGGCGATCGGCACACGGAACGGGCTGCAGCTGACGTAGTCGAGGCCGGCTTCGTAGAACAGTTGGATGCTCTCCGGGTCGCCGCCGTGCTCGCCGCACACTCCGAGCTTGAGGCTCTTCTTCACACTCCGACCGCGCGCCGCCGCAAGGTGGACGAGTTCGCCGACGCCGTTCTTGTCGATCGTCTCGAACGGGTTGCGCTTCAAGAGTCCCTGTTCGAGATAGGCCGGCATCATCCGACTCTCGACATCGTCACGGCTGAAGCCGAAGGTCATCTGGGTCAAGTCGTTGGTGCCGAAGCTGAAGAAGTCGGCCTCTTCGGCGATCTCATTGGCGCACAGTGCGGCCCGCGGTGTTTCGATCATCGTTCCGATGGTGATGTCGGGCTTGTTCTTCATCCCCTTCAGCGCATCGTCGATCTCGGCCTGCACCCAACTGCGAGCCAACGCCAGCTCCTCACGGCTCACCGTGAGCGGGATCATCACCTCGACGATCGGGTTCTTGCCCTTCTTGCGCAACACAGCGGCAGCGGCGAGCAAAGCCTTGACCTGCATCGCATAAAGCCCCGGCTTGACCACGCCGAGACGCACCCCCCGGGTGCCCAGCATCGGGTTGTGCTCGGCCCAATCCTCGGCGGCGTCCAGCTCTTTGTCCTCACGCGCCGACAGTCCTTCCGAAGCCTGCTTGATCCTCAGTTCCTCGATCGACGGCAGGAACTCGTGCAGCGGCGGATCGAGCAGACGCACGGTCACGGGCAGCCCGTCCATAGCTTCGAGGATCTCTTCGAAGTCGATCTGCTGCACCCGACCCAACTCGGCCAGAGCTGCCTCTTCCTCGGCTGGGGTGTCGGCCAGAATCATCTCACGCACGACCGGTAGTCGATCGGGAGCCAGGAACATGTGCTCGGTGCGGCACAGCCCGATGCCTTCCGCGCCGAGGTGACGGGCATTGGTGGCGTCCTCGCCGGTGTCGGCGTTGGCGCGCACGGCCATCTTGCCCTTGCGCACCTGATCGGCCCATTCGAGGATCGTCACCATTTCCGCGGGCGGCTCGGAAGCTTCGAGCTTCATCTCGCCGAGCACGACCTCGCCGGTCGTGCCATCGAGAGAGATGATGTCGCCTTCTTTGACGACCACGTCACCGACGGTGAACTGCTTCCCGACGATCTTGACCATGTCGGCGCCCACGACGGCGGGGGTGCCCCAACCGCGGGCGACCACGGCCGCGTGGCTGACCAGCCCACCACGAGCGGTAAGAATGCCCTGGCTGATCATCATGCCGTGCACGTCTTCTGGGCTGGTCTCGCTACGTACCAAGATGACGTGCTCGCCCCCTCTCATCGGCATCGGCAGCATCGTCGGCGGTGAAGTAGACCCTGCCGACGGCGGCGCCCGGCGACGCTGCCAAACCCTTGGCGATGACCTTGCCCTTGCCGGCGAATTGCGGGTGAAGCACTTGGTCGAGGTGGTCG
>JANNHY010000288.1:0-2478 GCA_031404635.1 Ilumatobacteraceae bacterium | reverse complement strand
CGCAGGCTGTGCTGCAACCACCAGCGCAGGATCGGACGGGCCAGGCGGGGTATCGCACTCGGTTCGAGTTCGACGTCGTAACTGAACACCGCCGAGCGGGGTGTGCCTGCTGCGACGACGGTGCGGCGGCCGCGCACCACGCCGCTGGTTCCTTCTCCGGCGAACGAGTAGCTCATGGCGGGCCCGACCTCGGTGACGGCGGTATCGGTGACGTACTCACGGCCGCCGAGCCGCAGCACTTCACGTACGTTGGTGCCGACTCGGGGCGGGCCGTCGCGGTCGGGGGTCATCTCGGTAATCCCCTTGCGCCAGACGGTGTCGGTGGCGTAGTCGGTGACCACGTTCCACACCGCCTCTGCGGGACGGTCGATCTCGATGTCAACTTGGGTGTACAGGGTGTTTGTCATTGGGTCCTCCTTTTCGTGGGTGTGTTGTGTGTTGTGTGTTGTTCAGGCGTGGATTGCCAGGGCTTGTGGGGTCGCCGCCGCGGCGGGGCGCGGCGACTTGGTTGCGGCAGCCAGCCACAGGGTCATGGCCGGCATGCCCACAAGTTCGATCAGGCTGGAGACGGCGAGGTCGTTGCCGAAGGTCACGCCAAGCTCGCCTTGCGTCAGCCGGGCGACACCGCCCATGAAGATCAAGGCGAACACGACGTTGAGCGCGCTGCGGTACTTGTGCAGGTTGGTGCTGGCGAGGATCAGGAAGGCCGCGATCCCCAGGTAGACGCCTCCGTAGAAGCGGGTGTGGCTGTCACGGAGGAGATACGCATCGTGGTCGGTCACCTGGAAGTACTTCGTCGGGCCTTGCAGGCCGAGTGTCTCGAGGCCGCCGAAGGCGACGTTGATCGCCACGAAGGCACTCACCGCGCCGAGCGCGATGAGCACGACGCGAAGAACCTTCGCACCGGTCGTTGATGGGGGGATGTGATTTGTTGGGGTTGTGGTTGGGGTTGTGGTTGGGGTTGTGGTATTGGTCATTGCGGAGCCTCCTTGCTCTCATGTATCTTGATAGTAAGATACATGAGAGGAACCAATGAGTCAAGATACTTTGTATCAAGCTAAATCGCGGGATGGTGACAAGGTGGATGTGATCGTCGAGCAGTGGCGCCGCGAGCGACCCGACCTCGACCCCAGCGCCAAGGAAGTCACCGGGCGGATCATCCGCTTGGCGTCGCTGTTCCAACAGGCCTACTCCGACACCTTCGGACCACTCGGCCTCAACGACGGCGACTACGGCGTGCTCGCCCCACTTCGCCGAGCCGGCGCACCGCACGAACTCACCCCGACCGAACTGGCCAAGCATCGGATGATGACCTCCGGCGGCATGACCGCAGCACTCGACCGGCTCGAGCGCAAGGGTCTCGTGGCGCGCGTGCCCAACCCGGCCGATCGGCGCGGCAGCCTCGTGCGACTCACCGACACCGGCCGAGAGATGATCGACGAAGCGATGAAGCAGCACGTGCTGACCGAACAGCGTCTCGTCGCCGGCCTCGACGAGCACGAACGAGCACAGCTGCGCGACCTTCTCCGCAAGCTGCTGCACACCGTCGACACCGAATGACCGACGCAATCGTCCAAACGCGTCGCTGACCGAACCCTGAGCTTCCTCTACCCCCTGCCCCTCTAGCTCCCTCTAGCTCTTCAGGGTAGGCGGGAAGCCTCCTTCGATTGGGACATTATCAATTTGAAAAATTCCTTGTTGCCGAGTTGACAAACGGCCCTAGTCGAACTCCAGTACTGCCTATCCGGTTAGCTCCAGTAGCGCCCAGCGACGGCTAGATGCAGTGGTCCCGGCGGCTTCCGGCCAGGGCGCAACACAAGATAAAGTGGTCAGCCCAGCGTCACTGGAGTTAAGCAGATACGCAGTACTCCAGTTCGATCCATGAACGAATCCGAGATCGTCGAACTGGTCGACCAACTGGCGACCACCGACCTCTCCCGCGCCTCCGTCGATTCTTGCACCGAGGTGTTACAAGGTCTCTACCGCGTCGTTGCTTGGGCCGAAGCACACAAGATCACCGTCGCCCAACGCCTCGCCGCGTTGGGCTTGGAGTCGCCGGCGATCTTTCCCGAACAAGTTGTCGCCAACGCCACCCGCGTCTCACTCGGCCAAAGCCCTGCAACCATTCAAACGCGGCGCCGCAATCGACGCCCTCCCCCAATTCGCTGACGCCCTCGCCGACGGCGCCGTCTCGGTCGCCCACGTCGACGTCCTCGCCGGCGCCGTCAAAAACTCGGTGGCGACGACCGGCAACGCTTCTTGGACCGCGGTGACTTTCTCGCCGCGGTCGCCCAACGCTCAACACCTGGCGAGTTCGCTCGCACCGTGCACGCCGAGGTGTTGCGCTCCCAACGCGGTGACGGGTTGGAGCGGTTACGCCACCAGAAACAGAACACCTATTTGAAGACGTGGACCGATCAGGTCACCGGGATGTTCTGTATCCGCGGCGAATTCGACCCCGAAACCGGTGCCACCTTG
>JANNHY010000287.1:0-7695 GCA_031404635.1 Ilumatobacteraceae bacterium | reverse complement strand
ACAAGAAGTCGGAGACCCCGCGCTGGAACTGACAGATCGACTTGGTGATTGAGTTGAATGATCCGCCGAATAGACCGAGAAGGTCACCGAGGCCTGGGGGGAGTGCTTTGCGCCACGGCTCCACCGTCGCCGCGACCGGGCTCAGCGCGAAGCCGCGGCGAGGACCTCCAATGGCTCACAGTTGCACACCAGGTTGCGGTCGCCGTACACCTCGTCGATCCGCGACACCGGTGGGAAGTACTTCGCCACTCGCAGCGCCGCCACCGGGTAGGCGCCGAGTTCACGACTGTAGGGCCGGTCCCACTCGCCGATGACGTCTTCTGCGGTGTGTGGTGCATGACGCAGAGGGCTGGATTCGAGCTCCCACGTGCCTGCGGCGACTTCGTCGATCTCACCCTTGATGGCGATCATCGCCGAGCAGAACCGGTCGAGTTCGTGCAGCGACTCGCTCTCGGTCGGCTCGATCATCAACGTGCCGACGACCGGGAAGCTCACCGTCGGGGCGTGAAAGCCATAGTCGATCAGTCGCTTGGCGACGTCGCCGACCGTAACTCCGGTGGCTTTGGTGATCGGGCGCAGATCGACGATGCATTCGTGGGCGACCCTGCCGTGCTCGCCGGTATACAGCACGGGGAAGTGCGGGTTCAGTCGAGTGGCGACGTAGTTGGCGTTGAGCACCGCCATCGCCGAAGCATCGCTGAGACCCGATGCCCCCATCAAGGAGATATACACCCACGAGATCGACAAGATGCTGGCCGAGCCGAACGGCGCGGCGGCGACCGCACCGACGGGCTGGCCGGCGGAGGCGAGCGGATGCGCGGGTAGGAACGGAGCGAGGTGGGCGCGCACCGCCACCGGCCCGACGCCAGGCCCGCCACCGCCGTGGGGGATGCAGAACGTCTTGTGCAAGTTGAGGTGGCTGACGTCGGCGCCGAACTTGCCGGGTTGCGCCAATCCGACGATCGCGTTGAGGTTGGCGCCGTCGACGTACACCTGCCCGCCACGACGGTGGACGATCTCGCACAACTCGCGGATGTCGGCTTCGAAGACGCCGTGAGTCGACGGGTACGTCACCATCGCCGCGGCGAGGGCGTCGCCCGCAGCGACAGCTTTGGCCTCGAGATCGACCAGGTCGATGTTGCCGTGGTCGTCGCATTTCACCACGACCACCTTCAAGCCGGCCATCACCGCGCTCGCCGCGTTGGTGCCGTGGGCACTGGAGGGGATGAGACATACGTTCCTGCCCGCTTCTCCGCGGCTGCGGTGATAGGCGCGGATCGCCAGCAGCCCGGAGAACTCTCCCTGACTTCCGGCGTTGGGCTGCAAGCTGACGGCGTCGTAGCCGGTGATCGCCACCAGCATCGCTTCCAACTGGGCGATCATCGTGCGAATGCCGACCGTCGATTCCTCGGGCGTGAACGGATGCATGCCGGCAAGGCCGGGCCAGGTGATCGGCTCCATTTCGACCGTCGCGTTGAGCTTCATCGTGCACGAGCCGAGTGGGATCATCGTGCGATCGAGGGCCAGGTCCCTGTCGGACAGCCGGCGCAGGTAGCGGAGCATCTCGTGCTCGGTGTGATACCGGGCAAAGACGGTCTGCGATAGGAACTCATCGGTGCGCCGCCGCGGCAAGCCGGAGGTTGTGGTATCGGCCACCTCGGCGCTGACATCGAACGCGGCGAGCACCGCCGCAACTGTCGACAGACTCGACGTTTCGTCGAAGCTGAAACCGATCGTCTCGTCGTCCACGAGACGCAGGTCGAGCCCGCGTTCGGCTGCTTCGCGCAGCACGGTCAGTGCCGGGCAGCGGACCTGCAGCGTGTCGAACCAGGTGTCGTTGACCAACGAGAACCCACCGCCGCTCAGCGCCTCGGCAGCGATCGACGTCAGCCGATGTACGCGCTCGGCGATCCGGCGCAGCCCCTCCGGGCCATGCCACACCGCGTAGAACCCGGCGACGTTGGCCAGCAACACCTGGGCCGTACAGATGTTCGACGTGGCCTTCTCGCGCCGGATGTGCTGCTCGCGGGTCTGCAACGCAAGGCGCAGTGCGGGGCGACCTTCCGTGTCGACGCTGACGCCGATTAGACGACCGGGCAGGGCACGTACCAGCGAGTTGCCGGTGGCGATGAACGCCGCATGCGGACCACCGAAGCCCATCGACTGACCGAAGCGCTGCGCCGAGCCGATCGCGATATCGGCGCCGAGCTGGGCGGGCGGCACCGTGAGCACGCAGGCCAGCAGGTCGGTGGCGACGATCGCCAGGCCTTCGACTTCATGCACCGACGTGATCGCTTCCGACCAGTCGGTGATCGCGCCGCTCGACGTCGGCAGGCTGAACAACGCTCCGAAGCAACCTCCGGCGATGTCGCCTTCGTCACCGACGACCACGTCGATGCCGGTCGGCTCAGCGCGGGTGGCCAGCACGGCGAGTGTCTGTGGATGGGTGTCGCGATGCACGACGAAACGGTTGCTGTCGGACTTCGAGAGACGCCGGGCCATCGTCATCGCCTCGGCCGCGGCGGTGGCCTCGTCGAGCAGCGAGGCATTGGCGATCTCGAAGCCGGTCAGCTCCTCGATCATCGTCTGGAAGTTGAGCAGCGCCTCCAGGCGGCCCTGGCTGATCTCGGGCTGGTACGGCGTATATGCCGAGTACCACGCCGGGTTCTCGAGCACCTTGCGCAGGACCACCGGGGGAGTGATGGTGCCGTAGTAGCCCATACCGATCAAGCTCGTGCGCGCCGCATTCAGCGCGGCAAGCTCGCGCAGTTCGCCGAGTACCGATTGCGGAGATCGCGGCCCGGCGAGCCCAAGGCTGTGGTCCATGCGGATCGCGGCGGGAACGGTGTGAGCCAATAGTGACCCAACGGAGGCCTCGCCGATGACCGACAACATGTGCTGGCGATCGGCATCGGTGGGGGAGATGTGTCGACGGGTGAACTCGCCGGCATCGATCAGCTCATCGAGGTGTGCACTCATTGACTACTCCTGGGGATCGCGGAATCGAATTCGTCCCCAGCTGTCATTGGTACCTGAGAGCTTCTCCGCCCTGCATATTGCTTGGGCGGATTTCCCCTTCGGCGAACCGGTTTGTGCCGGCTGCTTTCCAGCGTTGCCTTCCCGAGCGGTCCGTTGTGCCTGAGAGATTCCGGGGAGGTTGCTCCTTCGGCGCCGCAACGCTGGCTGCGTTGCAGGGCTCTCCCGATCGGGGATGTCGACGAAGCAACCTTATCGGCTGAGCGACGCAGGTCGCGGACTGCCAACACGTGTGAGGTGTTCGCTAGGTTCCCATCGATGACAACCAGCGCTGAGTCCGTCCGTGCACTCGCTGCTCCGACCAGCGATGTCGGTGGGCGATGGATGCTCGATCGCGAGGTGCGGTGATCCGCCGGGGATTTCGGGTTACTCGACGGTGCCGTACGCGCCTTGTAGTCCACGTTGTGCGGCGGTCGCCACCTCGTCGACGCTTGCCCGCAGATCAGCTACGAAGGCATCGATCTTGCCATCATGCACGGCGTTGACCATGCAATGAAGCGACGGGGGAGGGCCCTGCCGATCGACGTACCAGCCGCGTCGCCACAGTGCGTCAGCGACAGCGAAGATGTCGAGCCGCGTGTCGTCGGTTGCACCGAAGGCCAGCAGCGTCGCCTGCGGTTCGGCGCGGATGCTCAGTTCGGGGATGGATGCGACCGCGGCGGCCAACTGCAGGCAGGCCTGCCGGGCGGCGGCCGTCACGCGCATGTATCCCTCATCGCCGAGGTAGTGCATGACTGCCCATGCAGCAGCCATCGACCCACCGCCCTTGGTGCCGAGCACTCCCGATGAGCCGTACATCCCACCGAGCCAGTTGTCGGTGACGAAAGTCTGATAGCTGCGCAACTGCTTGTCGCGGTGCATGATCACCGATGCACCCTTGGCGGTGTAGCCGTACTTGTGCAGGTCGACCGAGATGCTGGTCACCCCGGGCACGGTGAAGTTCCATGCTGGGATCGGCTCGCCGAGACGGGCCAGGTAGGTCAAGGTGACGCCGCCCATGCACGCGTCGACGTGGCAGTTGATGCTGCGCGCCACGGCGAGCGCGGCGATCTCGGCGACCGGGTCGATCACGCCTTGCGGATACTGCGGCGCCGAGCCGACGATCAACACCGTATTGTCGTCTATCGCCGCCTTCGTCGCGGCCACGTCGGCACGCCAATCGGCTGCGACCGCGATGCGGCGGCTCTCCAGTCCGAAGTAGTAGCAACCCTTCTCGAAGGCGGCGTGGGCACTCGTCGGCAGCACGACGTTGGGCTGGGTGATGCCGAACTCCTTGCGGCCACGCTCGCGGGCCGCCTTGACAGCCAGAAGGATGCTCTCGGTACCGCCGCTGGTCATGAACCCGGCCCCCTCGTCACCCGCCTGCAACCATTCGCCGACGATGCCGACGACGTCGGCCTGAATCGTCCGCAGGCTGGGGAAGGCGTCGGTGTTCAAGGCGTTCTCCGTGGAGTATCGCCGGTAGGCCTCCTCGGCCACAGCCAGAACCTCCGCTCCGGCGTAGTAGGCGAGCGTGAACGCCCGCCCCTCGCGCCACCGCACGTCATCGTGCTTGGCTTCGTCGAGGTGGGTGAAGATCGCCTCGGGCGACATGCCGGCATTCGGTAGGACCATTCGCCCGAAGGTAGCCGCTGGTTCTATGCCGATCGGCTGGCGGCCACAGCGAGGTCGATCACAGCGAGCAGGTGGTCAGTGTTGCTGGGGACCTTGCCGCTGACCAACACCGCAACTGTCAGCCCGTCGGGCCGGTTGACGACGATCGCGTGGGTCGATTCGATGGTGCCCGTATGGCCCCACGAACCGTCGGCAAACAAAATCAACCCGAGCCCGTAACTCCAGCCGCTGGCCGGCAACGGAACCTCGACGGGGACAGCGACGGGGACGCGCATCGTGTCGACGGTGGCCCGGTCGAGCAGATGCACCCCCGGCGCCTCGGTGCGCAAAGCGGCGGCGAGCTTGGCAACGTCGAGGGGTGTGGCCACCCAGCCGCCGGCGGGACCGAGGGCTTCCATGTAGTTGCGCCCCGCGGCCGAGATGTGCAGCGCATCGCCCACCTCGGGGTCGAAGGTCGGGGCCAGGTGGGCGTCGGCCCCGATTGGTTCCAGCACCCGCTCACGTATCACTGTTTCGAATGGCTGCCCGGTGACCGACTCGAGCATCAGGCCGAGCAGGCAGTAGTTCATGTTGCTGTACTGGAAGGCTGTGCCGGGGTCGAATTGCAGTGTTTGCCCCAGGGCGACCAGCGCTGCCTGCTGCCAGGTGTCGACGCCGTGACCGAAGAATATTCCCCGTGACGCAGCGAAGCCCGAGGTATGTGACAGCAGTTCCTGGACGGTGACCGTGGCCAGGCGGGGATCGTTGAAGGGCCCGTCGAGCCCAATTTGGCCGGCGAACGGCTCCGCGAGTTCGATCAATCCATCGTCGACCAGCTGCATGATTGCCACGGCCGTGAACATCTTCGACACGCTGGCGATGCGGAACCGGGTCTTGTCAGTGGCGATCTTCGACTCGAACGGGTTCTCCACTCCAAATGCTGCGGTGTGCAGCACGGTGCCATTGCGCACGACGGCCACGCCCGCCCCCATATCGCCGAGATCAACGGTCGCCGCGGCGATCACGTCGTCGAACGCGCCGCCGTTGAAGGTGGCGCTACTCGACGGCGGCGCTGTTGTGACAACGGTCGACGATGTCGTCGTGGTTGGGGTGGTCGTCGACGTGGAGGAAGTCGTCGACGTCTGCGGCGGCTCGGTCGTGGTGGTGGTCGTTGTCCTCGTCACGACCGGGTTTGTCGACGCACGCTCGACGGTGGTGTCGGAGACGCTCGACGCCGATGTCGCCGCAGTCCCGTCGGGCGCACTCGGCACCGAGGCGAGGGCGACGACGGCTACGCCAGCAACACCGATCACCCACCGACGCCTCGCCATGCTCCCATTCTCGCCGCCGAGAAGCCCAAACCGGCGGCATCGCTTCGACGATGAGTACAGACCGCCGCCATGAGTGTGGTCACCGCTGCCCAGATCGGGATCCTACGTACGCCCGCGTTGGGCGCGATGAGAGGTGAGCCGTCGGAGGACGCACATCTCTCATCGCCGGGTTGGGCCGGGTGGCGGCCGGGGAGGGCTATCGCTAACTGATCCGCATTGGGGTTATGACGGCTCGGGAACGACGGCTCCGAGACGTAAGTGAGCACATGCAATTCTGCATGTTACGATGCGAATATGCCTAAGACGATACAGATTCGCGACGTCGATGACGAGGTCTACGACGCGCTCGTCCGCCGTTCGGCCGAGGTCGGGCTCTCCGTTCCCGAGTACCTTCGCAAGGAGGCCGTGCGGCTCGCCGCCAGACCGTCGGTGGGAGAGTGGTTGGAGCGCACACGCCGCCGTCCAGGGGTACGCAGCAAGCGCGACACGCTCGAGGCGCTAGACGAACTACGAGGAGCGTGGCCGACGTGATCGTTGTCGATGCCTCCTGCCTTTACGAGGTGGTAGTCGACACCGAACGCGCCGAAACCATCCGCTCACGATTCGTCGCAGATCCTGATCACGCAGCGCCACAGGTCGTCGACATCGAGGTCTTCAGCTTGATCCGCCGCGACAACCTGACGGGCCGACTCGACGACACCCTGGCCGGCCTTGCCGTCGAGGATCTGCGCTCGTGGCCGGGCGAGCGGTACGGACACCGGGCGTTGCTCGAACGGGCGTGGGAATTACGCCACACCGTGCGCGGCTGGGATGCGGCATACGTGGCCTTGGCGGAGGCGCTCGACGCCACATTGCTCACGCTCGACCAACGGCTGGCGGCGACTGCTGGCCCACGCTGCCCGATCGAGGTGTTGCAGTAGTTGCCCGCGGCAATCGTTACCCACCGTGGCGACCCTCGCCGGCAGCGAACCGTGCTGCGCCCTCCAGTGTTTCACCGGAGCGGATCGTTGCCAGACCCAGTTCGGTCTCATTGAGGAGCGCCTCGTCGATGCTGAGGCCCCACTGGTCGTAACTGCTGCGGCGGTCCGAGCGTAGGCAGCGCTGGGGGAGCGCGGCGATCTCCGCGGCGAGCGCGACCGCGGCGCCGAGTGCAGAGCCGTGGGCGACGACGCGATTGGCGAGGCCCATCCGAACTGCCTCGTCACCCGAGACACCACGGCCGGTCAGGATCATGTCGAGTGCATGACTATGCCCGACCAGGCGGGGGAGGCGTACGGTTCCGCCGTCAACCAACGGCACACCCCATCGTCGGCAGTAGACGCCAAAGACGGCGTCGGTGGCTGCCACTCGGAGATCGCACCACAGCGCCAACTCGAGCCCGCCGGCAACGGCGTGACCCTCGACGGCGGCGATCACCGGCTTGTCGAGCAGCAGCCGCGTAGGACCCAGCGGCCCGTCGAGCGACATGTCGATCTCGACCCGGTTGCCGTTTCCGGAGCCGATCTGCTTGAGGTCGGCCCCGGCGCAGAAGGTGCCTCCGAGCCCGTACAGCACCGCCACTCGCAGCTCCGGGTCGGCGTCGAAGGCCCGGAACTCTTCGGCGAGCGCCCGAGCGGTTGGCCCGTCGACGGCGTTGCGAGCCTGCGGGCGGTTGATCCCGATGGTCAGGACATGTGTGGCCGGTTGATCGACGACGATGCTCATCGCATCATTGTGACCGAATTCGGGAGTTGGG
>JANNHY010000286.1:0-2715 GCA_031404635.1 Ilumatobacteraceae bacterium | reverse complement strand
TTCCGGGATATGCGGCGATGATGATTGTGCTCTGCTCGACGATCACCCTGGCCCAGGGCAAGACGCTGTTCCCGCCGGCCAAAGACATTGGCCTGGCGTTGGGGCATGGCGCCGTGTTCATCGTCGTCGGCACGATCCTGTACAACCTAGGGTCGAAGCGTGTGCCGGCGGTGCCGATGACCGTGTTCGCCCAGACGGAGATGGTGTTCGTGCCGCTGTGGGCATTCCTTGTGCTCAGCGAAGCGCCCAAGCCGGCAACCGTCTTCGGCGGGGCGATCATCTTCGCGGCCGTGGTTGGTAAGGCGATCCTCGACACTGCACCTGGCGCGGTCCAACCCGTCCAAGAGTGCTAGTACGAAGGTGCAGCAACCACCGTCCATGGTGTCGGAGTGTCCTCTGTAACAACCCACCAGGAGGCACACGAAATGAAGCGATCACTTATCTGGACAGCAGCTGGCGCAGCGGTCCTTGCCGTCGGCGTTCCGGCCTACGCGGCAGTGCAGGCCGGCAAGCCACAGCCAAGCATCACCACCGTGAACACCACCGTGGAAGACGTCAGCGGCAACTGCGACGAGGCCGAGCACGCCAGCGACCCGAACTGTTTCACGATTGTTGTGCCGGCCTCGCAGCCGACCACACTCGCCACCCAGCCGACCATCAGTGTCGACGACTCGACCGACAACAGCATCGACGACTCGACAAACAACAGTATCGACGATGACAACGCCACCGAGAACAGCGTCGACGACTCGACCGACAACAGCATCGACGACTCGACCGACAACAGCGTCGACGACGCGACCGAGAACAGCGTCGACGACGCGACCAGCAACTCTGTCGATGACATCAGTGGCCCGTGCGACGAAGCAGAACACGCCAACGACCCGAGGTGCACTGGCACGCAGGTAACGGTCAATTCTGTCGACGACAACTCGGATAGTGGTCGCGGCAGCGACGACAGCGACGACAGCGACGACGACAACGGCGGCAGCGGCCACGGTAGCGACGACTGACCATTCCCCGACGAGCGGGGTCCGCGGTTGCCAGCGATTGGCTGCCGTGGACCCCGCTTCGCTCGTTTTCGGGCAAGGCGGACGCGCTAGAAAGAATCAATGCGCTCGAACCAGCACGCCGGTGGTGGCCCGGGGGGGCAGATCGAGTTGGTCAACCTCACCAAGACGTACGACCGGGCGCCAGTGTTGAAGGGCATCGACTTGACCATCGAGCGAGGCGAGTTCTTCTCCTTGCTCGGGCCGAGCGGGTGCGGCAAGACCACGACCTTGCGGTTGATCGGCGGCTTCGAAGCAGCCGACGACGGCGAGGTTCGCATCGACGGCGTAGGCATGGGCCACGTCGCCCCGGAGAACCGGCCGGTCAACACGGTCTTCCAGAGCTACGCCCTCTTCCCGCACCTGAGTGTCGCCGACAACGTCGGGTTCGGGCTGCGCTTCCAGAAGTGCAACAAGACCGAGACCACTCAGCGAGTCGGCGAAGCGCTGGAGTTGGTGCGGCTCACCAGCTACGAGCGACGCAGGGCGCATCAGCTCTCCGGCGGTCAGCAGCAACGTGTGGCGCTGGCCAGAGCACTCGTGTTGCGACCAAAGGTGCTGCTCCTCGACGAACCACTCGGCGCCCTCGACGCCAAGCTGCGCAAGACGCTGCAGGTCGAGCTGCGCGCCTTGCACCGCGACGTCGGCATCACTTTCGTATACGTCACCCACGACCAGGAGGAGGCGCTGACAATGAGCGACCGCTTGGCAGTGATGAACGACGGCGCGATCGAACAGATCGGAACGCCGCGGGAGACGTATGAGGAGCCGGCCAATGCCTACGTCGCCGACTTCCTCGGTGTCGCCAACCTGTTGCCGGCAACCGTGACCAAGCCCGGTCGAATCGTCGTCAACGGTGCCGAGCACACGGCCGACACGGCCGACGTCAGAGGTGAGTGCACTGTGGTGATCCGACCCGAGCGGGTGCTCCTCTCCCCTCTCGGCAACGGCCAGGTCGAAGCCGTGCCGGTCCTCGTCGAACAACGCATCTACGTCGGCGCCGTCACCCAGGTGCTGCTGCGCCTCGGCGATCACAGGTTGCAGGCCCTCGTGGCTAACGACGGTTCAGCGTTGTGCGGAGCGGAGGGTGAGACCGTCGATGCCTATTTGCCGCCCGACGCGATCCGCGTGTTGGCCGGCTGACCACCAGACGATTCGATCAGCCGACAACCGCGAGGTTGCCGAGCTGGGCGTCTTCGCCACCGCCTTGGCGGCCGCGCATCCGCCGCATCACCAGCGCGGCCAACGTAACAGCGGCGAGCGTGAACGCCAGCATGATCGTGGCAAGGGCGTTGAGAGCAGGAGTTGCGGTCGCCCGCCCGCCCGAGTAGATCTTCATCGGAACCGTCTCACTCGACGCTCCCGTCGACAGGAACGACGAAATTACAAAGTCGTCGATCGACCCGGCGAACACCACCATCACACTGGCGAAGATGGCCGGCCCGAGCAGCGGCAGCAGCACCAAGCGCATGGCCTGCAGTCGGTTGGCGCCAAGGTCGCGGGCGGCCTCTTCGTACTGCGGGCCGATGGCGGCTAGCCGGCCGCGGACGATCACCACGACGTAGGAGATGCTGAACGTGATGTGCCCGAGCAGTTGTCTGGAAAAGCCGCCCGGTACGCCCGAGTAGACCTGGGTGAATACCAGGAAAAGGGCAACACCCATGAC
>JANNHY010000285.1:0-23294 GCA_031404635.1 Ilumatobacteraceae bacterium | reverse complement strand
CCTCGACGACCGCCGAGGGATATGCCTTCCTGACCGAGCTCGTCCGCAAGTTGGTAGCCAAAGAATCGACGATCCTCGAGACTCCGATCGTCTTTCGTGATCGCCAATTCGGAACGTCGAAGATGTCGGGCCGGATCGTCGCCGAGTCGATGCTGCTCGTCACCAAGTGGGGCCTCTTCGACCGCACCAAGCACCGCTAGCGGCAATGCGGTTCAGTTGGCGATAGCCCTCCCCGGCCGCCACTCGCCGCAACCCGGCGATGAGAGATGTGCGTCCTCCGACGGCTCATCTCTCATCGCGCGGGTCTAACCGTCGGCTAACCCGACCGGTAGACCCTGGCGGCAAGAACGTCACCGCGCCCGGTCCGAAGGTCGGGACGGACGATCTCGTCGTAGCGGATCGGGCCCCGGTGCTGGCGACGCCGCAGCGGCAAGGTGAGCAGGGCCGTCAGTGCCCGGCCGGCGAAGGTCTCGCTGCCGCGGTGGTGGGCCTCGGCATGGTGGGCGGCAACGACCAATGCTGCCGAGGGCGTACCGACGACTCGACAAGCAACTGTGCCACTCCATGGCAGCTCGATGACGCGGTGGTCGAGGTGCTTGTCGAGCAGGTCGGCCAGCGGTTGACGCATGCCACTTTCGGTGAGGTAGCGGTCGATGTCGGCATCGAAGTACGCGGCGGCCTTGGCGGTGAACACCAGCACTCCCTCCTCCAACGTGACCCACCACAGGTGGCTGGGAAAATCGACGATCTTGGCACTTGCGGCCTCCGGCACCTCGATGTAGCCGGCCTTGGCGACCCGGGTCAGCTCGGCGATCACGGCATCGGGCCGATCGACGTGCTCGAGCACATGCGAGCAGATGACGTAGTCGAAGGCCTTGTTGGCGAAAGGCATGTCAGCGGCATCGGCGTCGAAGAGGGGTCTATCGACCCGTGCCGCCGACGCACCGGAGCGTTGACCGCCATGCTCGGCGCCGAGGTAGCGATCGAGCAGCACGTCGGCGCGCCAGTGCGGCTTGTCGCCGCTGCCGACATCGAGCACCAGTGCGGTGTGATCGACCGGGATGGTGATCCGTCGCCGACGGAACGAACGGACCTGCGCCACGAGCCTCACGACGCGCACCGGTGAAACAGGCGCACCAGACCGTTCTGGTAGCTGTTGACCTCACAGAAGTTCTCGCGCAACACCTGGTTGGGTACGTCCGATCCGAAATCCATCGAGCTGTTCGGCTCACGCCAACCGTCCCAGAAGCTGGTCAGGATCACCCAATCCGACGAGGCAACCTCCGACGCCAGCGGCGATCCCGGCGCGTTGGCCAACCCCGGATCCATCTCGATGAAGTACGTCGACGGCGTCAGTTCGGGGAACATGTAGTAGAAGAACGCATCGCTGTACCAGGTGCGACGCAGATCGCTCGGCCCGACCAGCAGGCGCTCGCCCGGTCTCGACAACCGGTCGAGATCGGCGATCACATCGCGGCTAGCGAGGTACGGCCCGAAGTCACCCAGGTAGAAGCGGCGACCGTCTCGCGACACGGGGAACGGCGTCTGCACGTTGCCGGCGCTGACCCGTGTGTGCAGCAGGTAGTAGCGGAAGGTGAACAGCGGCGCAACGACCAGGGTGAGGGCCAACACCGCGGCAACACCGGCCGTCACTCGCTGGCGCGGCGTTGTGCGCGGACTTCGACCGCCGATGAACTCGACAACGGCGATGATCAACAGCGGGAACGAGATGCACGTCACCCACGACAGGTGCGTCGAATCCGGTCGCTGCAAGGCCTGCGGAGCAAGGCCCAGGCTGAACAGTGCCCCGCACAGCAACGTTGCGGCCCGTGGCGTGGGCGACCGCCGCCAAAGGCGAACTGCGACCCACAGCAGCAGCACCGGCACGATGAGCATGGCGAAGAACCACAGGAACAGCGACTTCTCGGCCGACAGAGCCGGTACCTTCCACCACGGCGGCACCAGCTCGGCAATGGCCTGCAACGACCCATCGAGATGGCTCCACGACGGTGGCCGGGGCAGCTCGCGACCACCGCGCAGCTTGAACACCGGATCGATGACCATGCCCCGGAACGCAGCGCCGGGGCCGACCAAGGCGACGTGGACCCACATCGGCAACAGGCCGACGAGCATCGCCAGCACAATTGTCCGCCATCGAGGATTCCGCCACAGGTACCAGCCGTAGACGATGATCAGCGCCAACGCCAGATCAGGCCGATAGGTGAGCGCCAGCCCAGCGAGGACTCCGGCCGTGATCAGCGATCGGCGCGGGTTGGTCACAGTGCGGGCGCGCAGGGCGAACACGATGCTCCACAGACACAGGGCGAGGCCGCCGTTCCACGCCATCGCCGTCAACCCGATCGGGGTGAGCACGTAGAACACGGCCAGTCCGGCGACAGCGGCGGCAGCAAGGCGACCCCACGGTCGGGCCAAGGTGAACAGTGCGAAGATGATCGCCAGGTGTTGGATCAGGCCGAAGGTGCGTTCCGACTCCAGCGAGATGCCGACGACTTTGTACCACCCCATCAGCACCTGTAACGCTCCCGGGCCATACAGATGAAGGAAGTCGCGGTTCGGCAGATCGCCTGCCAGTATGCGCTCGGGGAAGACCATCATGAACGCTTCCTCCATCGTTCCGCCCGTGGTGTGGTACAGCCCGCGGAGTGGCAGCGCGACCAGGGCGCCCACCGACGCGATCGCGGCCCACGTCGCCACTGCGCCGCGTTGCCAAACCCCGGCAAGGCGCGGTCGCAGCCCGCCCGAGCCGCCGAGCACGAACGGCGCACCGTCGGCTTCGGCGGCGTCATGCGCACCACCAGCCAGCCAGTGTCGAACCACAGTCGCGACCGATAACAAGCCAACTGCGCCGAGGACGCAGAGCGCCGGCTCGGCCGGGGCGCGGAACCGAACGGTGCCGTAGGTGTACGCCGAAGTGATGGTCACGCTGAGGAACTGCACTCCGATCGGCAGCAGCGCAATCTTGCGGCGACGCATCGAGAATGCGCCCACGACCGACAACCCGGCCAGACCGTAGAACATCAGCAGACCCATCGTGCTGGCATCGCGATTGCGGCCCTCGATGCCCGACAACGTGACGTTCTGCAGCGGGCGGAACAACTCCCATTGTCGCAGCACGCGCAGTGTCATCACCCGAGGCAGTTCGCCAACGTGCTGGCGCGCATAATCGAATCCCAGCGAACGCCAGTACAGCGCAGTCTGCGATTCGTCACCGGGCGGGTCGCCTTGAGCGTCGCGGACCTTCTGCTGACATTGGAAGTCCCAGTAACCGACGAACTGCCCGTCGTACGCCGTGGCACAGTTGGCGTAGACCATTACCTCGTTGCCATTCGTCGACAGCGGCACGAACTTCTCGAACGTCGTCGCGTTGCGGATCATCCACGGTGCCAGCACGGCAGCGCATGCCGCGCCGGTCACCAGTAGGTGCCGGAACCGCGTGGCTCGCGACAGCGAGCGGGTGAGCAGGATCCATGGCGCCGCGAGGAGCGGCAGCAGCAAGACGCCCTCGCCGCGGGCGAGGGCGGCGAGCGCGATGATCGCCCCGAGCAGCGCCGCCGTGGCCAGTCGCGGCCGATCACGCCAGCGATAGGCGACGATCATCGTCACCGTGATCAGCAACGCCATCAAACCCTCGGGGAACAACAGGCTGTCGATCAGCCACAGGTTGGGATAGACGGCGGCGAACGCCGCTGCCGCCAACCCGGCCAGCGGGCCGCCCAACCGCTGCCCGAGCACGCCGACCGCCAGCACCACAGCCGTGCCAATGACGATCGACATCATCTTGTGGTCGAAGTAACTCGTACCTCCGAACCGAGAACTGATCGACAGCACGACGGGATAGAGCGGACCGTGGAAGGCGCTGGGGCGGTGGACCCCGAAGGCGATCCAATTCAACGGCTCGGGAAAGCCACGCCCGCGGGCGAGCACGTTTGCGGTGGTGTGGTAGAAGAGCGGGTCGCCGCCGTCGGTGCGCTCGGGCGCAACCGTCAGCAACGTGATGATTCGAACGAAAAAGCCAGTGGCCACCACAGCCGGCAACGCCAGTCGCGATCGAACCACCAGCTGCCACTCACCGTGTCTCAGCATGTCGACGGCCCCGACTGCAGCGACCACGACGACGCCGAAGGCGCTGGCGATCAGCAGCGACCAGACCAGCGGGGCAGTGACGTTGCCGCGCAGGAAGACACCGCCGTCGAACTCGATCACCCGCTCGCGGTACTGGCGGGCGACGAGGTTGAAGGCCGGTTCGCCCGCCAGCAGAACACCCGGTGCGATGATCGCGGCGACCCGTGCGACTCGCGGGGCGCGGCGACGTACGAACACACGGGGGAACAGGTAGGCGGCGCAGAGCACACCGGCAGCAAAGGTCACCGCAGCGAATGCGTACAGGTGGACGTCGGCTGCTGAGTCGAGCCGCGGCGTGCGTGGTAGCCCAAGACCGAACGCAGCGGCGAGAAACGACACGATTGCGACCGCCAGCCCGCCCAGTCGCAGCCGCCGCCGCACCCCGACGTCGCTGATGGAGTCATCGATCAAGGCCACGGCCACACCGAGGCCAACCAGGTCGAGGCGGTTGGGCAGCCAGCTGAGCGGACCGAACAGATCGGTCTGACCAGTAGCCGTGCAAACCACCCTGTGGGCGAGGGCGATGACGGCGAGGCCGATCGGGACGCGCCACGTTTTCGTCCGACCGGATCGTGATCGGGAGAATCCGACCAACAACGGCATCAGCACGACGGTCAGCGCCATGGTCAATAGCAACGGGCCGGCGCCGAGTCCCGGCAGGGGAGCACCCAGCCCGCGGAAGAACACCAGCGTCGCCAGCAATCGCCCGGGCGAGGCCTGCACGTGCAGTGCGGCCTTGGCGAAGGCGATCGTCAGGGCCCAGCCGACATACACCGCAGGAACCCATCCCATCGCGTACCCGCCCAATCCCAGCGTCGGGGTGCCGTGACCGGCGAGGCACCGCCGAGCAGACACGAAGGCGACGAGGGCGATCAGCAGTGGTACGGCGAGGTCGAACCGGGCAAGCACCGCACCCTGCGACCCACCCGCCAGCTTGCTGCCGGCAATGGCCCCACGCTGCAGCAGCAAGGCGACCGAGGCAACGGCGGCGATCACACTGGCGCGCAGCGGCCATCGCGTCGCAGACCAGTCTCCCACGGCTGCCGACCATAGTCGCCTGCTACCCTCGCCACCTGGTGAGTCCTCCACGACGTTGGGTCCAAGAGCTGGTCTCCTCACCGGCCAAGCTCGTGTCCGTACTGGCGATGGC
Organism: Ilumatobacteraceae bacterium; assembly: GCA_031404635.1. Lineage (GTDB taxonomy): Bacteria > Actinomycetota > Acidimicrobiia > Acidimicrobiales > Ilumatobacteraceae > JAENVT01. The sequence goes on along the minus strand of JANNHY010000285.1, from coordinate 18,001 downwards.
CGCCGCGCTCGTGTGGTGGCAATGGCCGACCATCACCGGGCACGACACCCGCACAGATATCGTGTTGTTGACCGACGGCTTCCTCACCTCGACGGAGCGTCCCGTGACCTACCGCATCCGCGAGGACGGCCGCAGCCTGCTATGGGACGGGGGAGCGACCTCGTGGTGCGGTGCCGCCGACGCGGTACGCAGGATCGAGGCCGAGTCGAATCCGGCTGCGATCGTGCTGTCGTTCGCCGATGCAACGGGCTGCGACACCACAGCACTCACCGACGCCGTGCACGCTGCGAACGGTCACAGTGTGGTGATCGTCGCCCAACCAGGCCGCAGCGGGATCGAAGCCGCCGCAGATCGCGCCGGGGCGACCCTGATCGACCCCACCCGATTCATCGGCGCTCAGCCGGTGGCCACATCGATGCCGTGCCAATGGTGGGAGTCGTGCACCGCCGACGGCACGATCGCAGTCCGCATCTCCGATGGGTCGATTACCGCAGAGGGTGGCGATCGCGTTGCCAGGATGATCGTCGCCGAGCTGCCGTGACGTGGCCGCGCGACAACTGATCGTCAGGGCAGCACCGCGCAGATCCCGGCCGGTTGGGTATAGCGAGGGTCATCGACCCATGCGCCTGTGGCCCACTCGGCGGGTGGCGCGGGGGTGAAGTCGGCAAATCGCCGCTGTAGCTCGCCCTGCAGCCACACCGCGTACATCGCCGCGCCCGATGGGCACACGTGGGCGCCATCCGGCTTGCGTTCAGGGACCTTGTCCCCGTTGACGTCCTGAGTGAAAACCGGGCCCCACGCTGCGTCGCTGTTCAGCACCATCACCTGGCCGGGGTGCTGCTCGGCGACATCGTGCATGACTCCGGTGAGCGTGGCCAGCTGATCATTGTGCTGATCGTCGCGCAGCGGGGGAATCGTGATCAACGCCAGCCGGGCACCTTCGGCCAATACGACGTCGGCGAAGCGCTCATAGGCGGCACGTTGTTGTTCGGGCGTCCCGAAGTCCCACAGCGACCCCTGGTACAGCACGAGGTCGGGCTGGAAATCGACCACCGCCTTGTCGATGAACTCCGTCGAGTTGTACTTCGTGTCGAGCAACCCTGCGCCGGGTGACACATAGCTGACGATCGCGATCTTGCCGGCATACATCGCCGCGGCCACCGCCGGCCACTCGTCGAAGGCCAGCGAATCACCCATCATCAGCACCCGCGTTGTCGGGGCGAGCAGCGTCGTGGTGGTCGTCGCGGCAACGGTTGTGGTGACCGCTACCGAGTTCGGCACCGCGGTCGGGACCGTGACGACGGCGACCGTGCCGTTCGACGAGGGAGCCGGGGCGGCGACCGTGGTCGACGCGAACTGATCGAGCGAGAAGACGGCCGGCGCCGTCGCCGGGTGAGGGACCACGACCCAGAAGGCGGCGACACCAAGCGACACACCGATCAGTGTCACGACTCCGCTGCGGCCTCGAGCCCAGGTCGCTCTGAAGCGGATCGGATCCTCGACCAGCCGCTTCGACAATGCCGCGGCGGCGAACGACACGGCGATCCGCAGGCCCAGGAGTGGCCAGCCCGACATCGCCGTGCGCTGCTCCGACAACAACGCATATACCGGCCAGTGCCAGAGGTAGAGACTGTACGACAGCTCACCGGTGACTCGCAGCGGAGCCCATCCGATCCAGCGGCTCACTGCCGCATAGGGTCGAGCCGCGCACCCGGCGACCAGGAGAGCGGAAAGCAGCGAGTGGGCGAAAAGGCCGCCGCGGAACAGCCACGGTGACGCCGGCCCGTCGATCAGCACCCACGACAGGCCGATGACAACGGCGATCGCCGAGGCCGCCGCGGTGAACGCGCCGCCGAGTCGCGACGTCAACCGGGTCGCCGCCGATCGCAATGGAGCGGCGGCGAACATGGCGCCGAGCAGCAGGCTGCTCACCCGCGTATCGGTACCGATGTAAACCCTGGTCGGATCGGCGGCATCGAACAACCTGATCATCTGCCCCAACGACAACAGCGAGACGACAACACAGACGACGATCACCGTGCGATGCACATGCCGGCTGCGCCAGGCGATCAACGCCATCAAGACAGGCCACACAAGGTAGAACTGCTCCTCGATCGCCAGGCTCCACAGATGGCCGAACATGCGCGGCAGTTCGAACGAGGCCCAATAGTCGCTGTGACCGGCGATCGCGTGCCAATTGGCGACGTAGGCCTGCGCCCACGGCCCATCGTTGAGGGTCGCAGCTCGTTCCGGCACGGTCGCCACGACCGTGGTAATCACCGTGACCACGACCAGCAACAACAGCACGGCCGGCAGTAGGCGACGGAGCCTGCGTCCCCAGAAGGCAACGACATCGACGCGGCTACCGGTTTCGACTTCGGTCAGAAGCAACGAGGTGATCAGGAATCCGCTCAGGGCAAAGAACAGGTCAACGCCCAGGAAGCCGCCCTGCAGCTTGCCGGCGTGAAAGAGCATCACGGCAATCACTGCCAGCCCACGCAGGCCGTCGAGTGCGGCAAGGTGGGGGCGACGCTGCTCGCCGCCCGAATTCTGCTGCGGCGGCGCCGCAATCGACAGCGTCATCTACGACCGCTGCGCAACGACCAGCAGCGACTGCCCGACAGGGGGTCGCACCACTCGCTCGACCCGGCGGATGACCGGAACGAAGAAGCGGTCGTACACCGCCGCCAGCCGACCACCGGTCGGCGCCCGTCCGAGCACACGCACGACCAACCACCAGGCGGCGAACCCCGGCATGTTGGTGTACTTCGCCGTCACCTGATGGAACCCGACGTTGTCAACGAGCGCCACGAGTTGGTTACGGCGATACCTGCGGTAGTGGCCGATGCGCTGATCGAACTTGCCGTACAACGCTTCGAAGGCCGGTACCCACACCACGACCTTGCCGCCGGGTGCCAGCGCCTCGTAGATGTCGCCGAGAGCCTGACGGTCGTCTGGGATATGTTCGAGTACGTTGAGCAGCACGACCGTGTCGTATGAACCCGGAGCGCAGGTGCCATCGAGCTGGGCGTTGATCACGGTGGCGCTCGGGTGACCCTTGAGACGCTCGCGTAACATGGCGCTGCGCGCTTTCGACGGCTCGAGGGCGGTGAGATGACCGTGTTCGGCGAAGTAGGTGGAATACGTGCCGCGCCCGGCGCCAACTTCGAGGATCCGCCCACCGACGTGCGGTGCGATCAGCTCCAGAATCCAGGCCGTGTAGTTCTTGGCCTGCTCGAGGTTTTCGAGGACCGCGTCCAAGCCCGAATCGGGGGCATCGAATGCCGCAGGGGTCCGCGGGATCGGCTCCCGCCGAAAAAAACTTCTCACCACAGCGACCATCTCAATGTCGGCGGCGAAAGCGGTCGCCGACCCTCGAGTAACGAACGATGCAGTACACGGCACGGACCGCGTCTCGCCTGCCGATCTTCTTTCCTTCTGCATAGGTACGCCCCGAGTAGGAGATGCCGACTTCGTAGATCCTCCATCCGCCCTTGGCCACCTTGGCGGTGATCTCAGGCTCGAAGCCGAATCGATCCTCTTCGATCGTGATCGATTCGATGACCTCACGGCGAAACAGCTTGTAGCAGGTCTCCATGTCGGACAGGTTGAGGCCCGTGAACATGTTCGAGGCGAGCGTCAGCATCCTGTTGCCCAGCGAGTGCCAGAAGTACAACACACGGTGCGGGCGGCCCGATTCGAACCGCGACCCGAAGACCACGTCGGCCTTGTCGTCGAGGACCGGCGACAACATTTCACCGAACTCGTTGGGGTCGTATTCGAGGTCGGCATCTTGCACGATGACGTAGTCGGACGTGGCGTGCCGGAAGCCCGTGCGCAACGCCGCACCTTTCCCCTGATTGCGCTGGTGATGGATCACCTGAACGGCCGGGTTATCGACATCGGCGAGAACCTGGCGTGTGCCGTCGCTCGAGCCGTCGTCGACGACGATGATCTCGCGGACCCACGGCGAGTCGGCGACAAGCTTGAGCAACGTCAAGATCGTGCCCTGCTCGTTGTAGCACGGCACGATGACCGAAAGGCATGGTCGCGGCTCGTGTGACACAAGTCATCACTTTAGTGGCCCTGTGCCGTCCGCCGGGCAATCATCGACAATGGTCGAAGCCAGTAACAAGACGACAACGAGCAGTCCCAAGCGATGCAGGTCGTCGAACGCTGCCGGCCACGACGGGTTGGCCACGAGGCGATAGCGGAGCTGCCGCCGGACAATCACCGCAGCCAGCGCCGAGATCAGCACGAGCGACGCCGCACCGGCTATGAGCGGACGTCTGAGGAGGACGATGGCGAGACCGACGACTGCGGCCAGCATTGCGTACCTGGGAGAGATGGTCACGAAGGCGAGCACGACGAGCGCTGCTGCTGCAGCGGCGGATCGGCGACGCCCAACGGCTGCGATCGGCCAGTTCAGCAGCGGGGCGGTCGGTGTGTGCATCTCGGCGTAGGCCCGGTCGCGCCAGATCAGCGCGGCGCAGGCCACCACGGCGAGGGCAGCCAAGGCCATGCCGATCCACATCGTTCGCTGTGGCGCCCATGTCATCGTCACGGTGACCGGTGAGGTCGCGCCGGCCAACTGCCAGCCGTTGAACCCGCCAGAGATCTGCCGCGGGGCGCCGAGATCGGTGGTGCCAACGCTCGCCTGCCAGCCGTCGTTGTAGCCCTCGCCGAGGATCAGCATGCACCCGTCCGGGCAGTCGGTGACCGTGGCGATGCGCGTCGTGCGGTTGCGTTGCGTTGTCACCGTCGGTTGCGAGGTCGGGTCAGCCGGTTCTGCGCTGCGCAGCACGATCTGATCGACATCAAGCCCTGTAGCCACGCCGGCCGTGGTCGACAGGCGATGCGTGCCGGCCGCCAGATGCATCTCCGCCGAGTTGCACGGTTCGACATCCACCGCTGCACCGGCAAGCAGTCTGCTGATCGCGCCCCCGTCCACCGACACCGCCAGCGGGTCTCCGTCGATCTCGACGAGATCGGTCCTGCACTCCGGTTGCGTGACGGCCGGCCGCGCGCCAGCGATCGACGGGGCCTCGATCTCGCTTATCGCGCCAGGAAGTACGGTGGTTTCGGCGTATCGCCGGTCGACCGTGGTGCGCGGCGCGATTTCGTCGATGGTCAACGACAACGACGGTGCAGCGACTGCGGGAAACTCGATCGTGCTGCGACCCTTGTCGTCGGGGGGCGCAACGTCGACGACGGTCGACACGTCGGCGACGGTCACGACGACGCGGGTGATCGCGCTGTGGCGTTCGTCGACGGGTTGCGTCAACACCAACGAGGAGGTCGCAACCGCCGAATCCAAGGCGATCGTCAAAGTCGAGCCGATCACGTTGGAGAACGGTGACGTCCATGCGGTCACGGGGTCGCCGTCGATCGCATGTGCCGCAGTAGATCCCGGATCGCCGGTCAGTCGACGGTTGGAGGTTGCCGTGTCGACCCCGGCCAGGTGGTTGATCACGTCATCGGATGTCCGCGCGTTGCGGCGGAGGGTGAACCGCGCCGCGAGGCTGCGATCCGAGTCGAGCGTGAACTCGCGGACGACCAGCGGTTCGGGGTCGCTGCGCCATCGGTTGAGTGGATCGGTACGCAGTCGCGTCAATACCAAGGCCAGCGGGGTTTCCGCCGAGACCGCCGTTGCGTTCGCCGGCAGGCGGACCACCTCACGATGTGCACCGAGGCCGAGGTCGGCGAACCCGACGGCCGACCCACCCGGGTCGGTTCCACCGGGACGTGTCGCGATGGCAGTGATCGTGATCCGCACGAATGTCGACCCAGGCGGCACATCCATCCGTTGACCACTGCCCTGCAACGACGTGTCGTCGAGCTCGACGAATTGCGCGTCGGCGTCATCGAAATCCAAACGCACCGACGAGATCATCCGTGACGCACCGAGTTGCTGTGATTGCAGCAACGACAGCTCGGAGACATCACCAGAAATCTCGAGGCTTTCCCCAACCGGATCGAACCTGTCACCGACGAGCCACGCCGTGGCCAGGTCGCCGTCGACAGCCATAGACGGTCGATCCTCCGGACGGTAGGCGAACGGCTCGCCGTAACTCGTGGCCCGAACCTCCAACCCCTCGACGAAGGCAGTGGTCTGATCCTCGGCTGCCTGGTCGGCAAAAACGGGCAAGCGCTGATCAGCACTGTCGGGTTGCAGCACGTCGGCGGCCGGGCCGCCGGATTCGGTGAAGCCGACGACGTCTTGTGTGCCGCGCCATTGGTGAGCCCGATCTCGATTCGAGTCGGTGACGATCACGAGGTCGGCGTCGTCGAGTTGATCGTCGCCGCGCAGGTCAGCGGCATACAGAACGGCCTCGTCGCCGTGAAGAAGCCCGGCGGCAGCAGCATCGACCACGCCGTCGCCGCTGCCGGACAGTACGACGAGGCGTGAAGCGGCGCGAATCATCGCGACCGGGTCGTCAACCTTCACGAGTTCGACCGGCGGCAATGGCCGGCCGATCGCGTCATTGGCCAACGCGGTCTCGTCGAGGGTCGCCAGGTCGGCCACGTTGGCGACCGGCGTGCCGAACGGCAGCGGTTCTCCGAGACCTCCCGGCTGGGCAGCAAACAGGGCGTGGGTGTGCTCGGGCCGCGGCGTTCGAAACCGGTCGAAGGCCATGTCGTTGCTCACCCAGATCGTGTCGGCCCCGAAGAAGCGAGCGATGGGGGCGATCGACGCAGGATCGAGGGTGTTCGCCTGGGCGCGGTCGTCGAGGGCATAGAGCAGATCCATGGCCGCGGGCGACCCGAGTGGCAGCAGGTCGCGGGTGATCAACGGCTTTTCCGTCAGGCCGGGGAGTGGCGGATCGACCGTATAGCCCCAGCGGAACGCTCCGAACTCGGCACCCGGCAACTGCATGACGCGATGCTCCATCGAGCCTGCATCGAGCGTGTCCGCTGCCTGGCGCCAAGACGACGGAGGGTCCTGGTCGCGTTCCAGCGCCGGGTCGACAAATCCACCATCGAACAGTGCGGGCAGGTTGATGATCGCCAACCCGATGATGAACGCTGCCGCGAGGTTGGAAAGCCGCGGCCGATGCCGTACGACCAGCGCCGAAACAGCTGTTGCCAGCGCACCCGCACCAAGGGCGAGGCCGAGATTGCTCAATGGCAGCGCCCGGGTACTGCTGCGGATCGCCAGCGACAGCGTCGAGCGTGACGACGTTGCCAATCCTGACATCAGCGGGGATGGATCGGCGATCGGGTGAACGCCGACGGCCAGGACGATGCCGACGAACACGAGCAGCGCGGCATAACGTCGCTGGCTCCACCGCGTCAGGGCGATACCGGCCACACAGCAGGCCAGCAAGGCAAACCCGACCACGATGATCCGTCCGGATTCCAGGTAGTCGGCCGACGCGCTCGTGGCAAATCCGTAGGGGTCGCGGATGTAGAACAGCCAGTAGCCAAGTCCGCGTAGGGTCTCTGTGCTCACCGAGGTGAACGACACCGCCTCGAGTGTTTCTGAATACGACAACACGTCGGCGCCGTGGCGACTCTGCACGACGAGCATCGCAATCCACCACAGCGACACGCCGAGGCTCAAGCCGCCGATGCGCAGCGCCGTGGTGATCGCTCGCCGCCACGAGATCGATCGCTGCCAGGCGGCGTGGGCCAGCCACAACACCGGCGCCGGAGCGATCATCGCCAGCGCGGTCGCGTTCGGTGACCCGACGGTGAGGATCACCAGGGCGAATATCGCCGGATCACGCCATCTCGTGCGCGTTGCCGAGCGGATCGTCAACCCGACCAGCCAGCCGACTGATGCCCACGGCAGCAGCATCAGCGAGGTGCGCGACAGGTAGGGGAGAATGTAGGGCGAGAGTTGGTAGACGAACGCCGCAGTGATCGCACCCACGCCTGCGAGCCCGAGGTGTCGAGATGCCCAGCGCACACCGAGACCACCGCTGAACAACAGCGTGGCGATCCACAGTCGGTGGGCGACCCAGTCCGGCACGCCGAGTTGGTCGAACACCCAGTACCACGGACCTGAAGGCCACAAGTAGGTGACCGTCTGATGAGGAACCCATCCGCCGAACTGCCGGTTGTCCCAGGTGTACGGCGAATCAGAAATCAACCGGCCCGGGTCGAGATACAGGTAGAGCTTGGTGTCACTCGGCATCCGCCCGGGAGCGGCGAGCAGCGCAGGAAGATAGGCGAGCAGCGCCAGCGCCCACACGCCGAGCCGTTGGCCCGGCATGTGGCGCCGCCACGTCACGGAATCGCCCCGAAGACGCCGTATAGAGCGGTCAAGGCAACGAGTCCGGCGCTGCAGGCACCGATCACGTACGGCCACCAATCACGCCGCACGGAGTGGAGGAACGCGGCCGCCGAGATGAACAGCGGAAAGGCCGTATACAAGAACCTCGGACGGGCAGTGACCGTGTTCGGCAACAGCATCAGAGCCAAGATGCCGGCGCTGTAGGCCACCATCGGCAGCGGCACGCGCTTGTGCCACGCGAAATGGATCATCAGCGCCATCGACAGCACCGACGCTGCCGTGATGAGGTTGGTCGGCGAGGTCAGCGGGCTGGCAAAGGCCTCGAACGTCTTGCGGATAGCGGTCAATCCATAACTGGCACCCTCACCCCACGCCTCGCTTTGCACCCGGAACCACACCCCGGCCTCGCCGGTATGGCGACCCAGCCACAGCTGAAAAGCGACGAACCCCAGCGGAGCAAGGATCGGCGCGGCCAGCGACCTCCAGGCGCGCTGTTGGCGAATGGCGATCACGGCGGCGACTGCGCACGCCACAACCAGCGCCAATCCGTTCGGTCGTGTCGCCGTGCCGAGGGCGGCGAGCAGCCCGGCGGCGACCCATTGCTGTGACACCAAGCACAACAGGCAACCCATGGCGAACACCAACAGAAGCGCCTCGGTATAGGCGAACGAGAGCACGAAGCTGCCTGGGAACATCGCCCCGAGGACCATGGCCTTCGCCGCGACCTGTTCGCCATACAGGCGTCTGGCGAGCACACCGAGCAACAAGATGGCGATGGCGCCGAGCACGAAATTGGTGAACAGCGCTGCCGTCGTATCGCCACCGGGCAGCAGCTTGTCGACTGCCCTGACAAGCATGGGATAGGTCGGGAAAAAGGCCGCTCGGGCGTCGGCGACGAAGTAGGTGACGTTCGCCTGCACGTGGCGTGGATAGCCGATGCGGACAATGCGCAGGTACCAGATGCCGTCCCACGACGACAGAACGTCGAGCATCGGCGCCAGGGCAGACGTCGGGACCGGCCGCCCGGCGATATGCGGGTCGGCAAAGGGCACGTCGGGAATTCCCTTGACCTGGTTCAGGTCGGCGCGCAGTTCGGCAGCCACGATCGCCGCGCCGGCTAGCACGCATAGCCGCGAATAGATGTAGACCAATCCGACCTTGCGCAGGATGCGATGCCAGGTTGCCGACGTGTCGTCGACGGCAGCGTTCTGTGAACCGAGAGTCTCTGTCATTGTTCGTCGACGGGCCGGGAGGCCGGACGTGAAGCTAACAGAGGCACCGATCACCACCGCGCCATGGGCAAGATTCGGTGACGAGGGCCGAACCTGGGCGGCGGGCGCCCACCGAGCTGCAGTAATCGAACAACCCTGCCCCGCTGGCCGGCGTACGGCGCGAGCAACTCGAGCATGCGTTGGTCTGTGCCCCGCGGTTCGTCGGCGAGGGCGTACGAGACCAGGTTCTTGAGGTGGAAATCGCCGACCGGCACGGCATCGGGGTCACCCATCGCCGAGACCATCACCGAGCCGATCGTCCACGCCCCGACACCTGGAAGCAGGGCCAATTTGGCCTCGACATCCGCCCTCGGTAGCTCGACCCATGCCCACAACTTTTCGGCGTGCCTGGCCACGGCTCGCAGCGCCTCTGCACGTTTGGCCTCGATGCCGAGGGGATGGAACCACCACGCCGGTCGCCCGATGAGCGCGGCCGGCGATGGCGGCAGCAACAAATCTGGTGCGGGCCCCGGCGCGGGCTCGCCAAGGCGACAACACAGCAGGTGCCATTGTCGAATCGCTTCACCGGCGGTGATCCGTTGGCCGATGATCGTCGGTAGCAGTTCGTGGAACAAGGTGTGGCTGGCACCGAAGCGAACGTTGGGATGATTCCGCTGGGCGCGCAGCACGGCCGGATGAGCATCCTCGAATACGTAGCCGGGGTCGAGCTGGCCGGTCATCGCCGCCACCCGCTCCAGCATCCACTGCTTGCCTGCCCCCCAAGCCTCGGCTTCGATCCCGGCGGTGCTCCACGCCAGTCGCAGAGTGGCCGAACCGGCCGGGGTGAACGACGCTCTCCAGAATTCACCGTTGGCGAGCCGGGTCGTCGGATCAGCCGTGCCGAATCGATAGGCCGACAGGCAAGCCGCTATCGATCCGCGTCCTCCTGCGGTGCTCAACGCTCTGGCCACGAGGCGACGGTAGCAAGCCGGTCTCACAGGGCACTCTCCGCTGCGCTGCCGTAGCCGGCACTAGCCTCGCCGCCCGTGGGCGAAATCGGTCTCAGGCGAGACTTCCGAACGAGCCTGACGGCGGTCGTGGCCGGCGCGGCGTTGCTCAGGGTAGTTCGCCTGTTGGCAAGCAGGTGGAATCGACCACTGCTACTCAACGACTCGCTGTACTACAGCGCCCAGGCTCGCCAACTGGCTCACGGTGTGTGGTTTCGCGAGGTGTTCGCCGATCAGCCGGGCGCCGAGCACGGCCCGCTGACGTCGACGCTCATGGCCGTCGTCAGCTGGGGAAGCGACCCGATCAACCGGCAGCGGATGGTCACGGTGGTCTGCGGAACGGCAACTGTCGCGATTATCGCAGTCGTCGCCCGCCGGGTCGGAGGAGACCGGGTCGGCTTGATTGCCGGGGTCATCGCCGCTGTCTACCCGAACCTGTGGATCAACGACGGGCTGGTGATGTCGGAGAGTGTCAGCTGCCTACTGATTTCGCTCGCGCTGTGGGCGCTACTCACCTGGACCAGCAACCCGGCGATGCGCACCGCGGCATCAGTCGGTGCGGTCGTCGGCCTCGGTGCGCTGGCGCGCAGCGAAATCGTGCTCTTCGTCCCTGCCGCGGCCCTGGTGATGGGGGTCACGAGCCGGCGATCCGGTCTGCGGCCGTTGAGGCATGTGGCCTGCGCGAGCGGGGTCGCCGTCGCGTTGATACTGCCATGGATGATCTTCAACCTCGCCCGCTTCGAACGCCCGGTGTTGCTGACCACGAATGAAGGCCCGGCATTGCTGGGTGCCAATTGTGACGAGGCCTACTACGGCCCGGTGCAGGGCGGGTGGTCACTGTTTTGTGTGCTCAACGATCGGGGGACGAGGCCGAACGAGGACCCGTCGATGAGGTCTGCACGTCAGCGTCGCCAGGCCCTCAGCTACGTGCGTCACAACCTGACCAGAGTGCCGATCGTGACGGTCAAGCGGGTGGCCAGGTCGCTCGACCTGTACGCCCTCGACAACCTCGTCCACCAAGACGTCGGCGAGGACCGTGAGCGGTGGGCGTCGTGGGCAGGGGTGTTCTCGTTCTGGGTGCTTGCGCCGATCGCCGGGTTCGGGGCGATGTCGACCCGGCGCCGCGACCGTGCCGTAATGCTGATTCCGGTCGTGGTCGCTCTGGCGACGACCGTCGTGTTCTACGGGGGCCATCGCATTCGATCGTCCGCCGAACCGGCGATCGTCGTTTTTGCCGCCATCACCTTCGACCGGTGGGCGAGGCGTCGGCGCGCCCCGCGGAGGAACTCCTACGGGTCTGTGTGAGCCCGTAGGAGTTCTATTCGGACGGGATCAGCCGTCCTTGCCGCGTCCCTGCGAGCCCGGATCCGACGGCTTGTGGCCATTGCCTCGCGAGCCGGAGTCGGAGGGCTTGCTGTCGTGATCTTCGGTGGTGTCCTCGGTGCTGTCCTCGGTGGTGTCCTCGGTGCTGTCCTCGGTGCTGTCTGCGGTGCTGTCCTCGGTGCTGTTTTCGGTGCTGTCGTCGGACTCTGTCGAGTCCTTGCCACAGTCCGACCTGGCCGCTTCGCTGACGGTGGCGCCGTGATCTGGCCCTGGCTCAGTCTCTCGAGCCACCGAGCTCACGGTCTTGCCGTGGTTGCCCTCCGCGCACTCCACCTCGGTCGCTTCGGAGTCGATCGACGTCGACACGTCGACCAATGTCGTGTCGGCGGCGATGTCTTCGACCATCGTCGTGTCGGCGGCGGTGTCGTTGACCATCGTCGTGTCGGCGGCGCTGTCGTCGACCATTGTGGTCTCCGACACGGTGTCGACTGGAGCCGTGGTCTCCGGCGTGGTGTCGATCGTAGGACGATTGTCGGGAACGAAGACGCCCCTACCGGCCGCTGCCACGCCGGCGAAGCCGAGCACTCCGATGGCAGTCATACTGACAATGCGACGAGCGCGAGCAGTGGATTTCATAACAAAGGTTCCTCTCGGTGAATCCGCAATTTCAAAGGCCATGGCTTGCACTGCGGTCGCCTCCCCGGAAAGTTCGTCCGTTGTGGCGGCGCTGCGGAGAGCACTCAGCAAGCCGTCGAGCGGGGAGTTGGGGGTGGGCGGTTGGGTCATGACACCTTCTTCATCGTTGAACCGCTCCCCGTTGTTACAGGTTTCTCGCAGAGAGTCGCCAACTTCTCGAGGCCTCTGTGAACGAGCACCCGCACCGAGCCTTCCCTGCGCTGCATGATCTCGGCGACGGCGCCGACGTCGAGGTCGGCGACGACACGCAGCAAGACGGCTTCGGCCTGGTCGGCGGGCAGGCGGCGGATCAGTGCCAGTGCACCATCGAGTGACGTGACATCAGCGCCGATGTCATTGTCACAGGCAATCTCGACTGGATCAGCCACAACCAGTTCCGGACGCCGCTCGCGGCGACGGTGCTCGTCGACTAGACGGTGGTGAGCGATGGTGAACAGCCAGCCGCGAAAGCCGTCCTCCGTGCCTTGGAACGAAGCCAACCCACGGGCCACGTCGACCCACACCGCTGACGCCAGATCTTCGGCGACATTGGGCAGGTGACCTCGGAAATAGCGCAAGACGAGCGGCTGGTAGCGTCGCCACAGCTGGGCAAGGCCATCGGTGTCACCGCGACGGGCGCGGCGCAGGCACTCGTCGAACTCCACATTGGCTGTATCGGTCTCCGCCAGGGCGTTCTTGAGCCTCAGGCGACGGCGACCGCCACGCCGCCGCCATGAATCGGGTGATGGCAGGCGACGTAATGACCGGCTGCGATCTCTCGGATCTGCGGCTCCTCGTTGCGACAGGTGTCGCTCGCCGCTGGGCAACGGGTGTGGAAACGGCAACCAGGTGGCGGCAGCACGGGCGATGGCGGCTCGCCCTCGATTGCCGTCTTGGTGGCGGCCACATCGGGATCGGGCACCGGGATCGAATCGAGCAGCACCTTCGTGTAGTGGTGCGCCGGTTCGCGGTACAGATCGTCGGATGGAGCGACTTCGCAGATCTTACCGAGGTACATCACGGCGACGCGGTCGCTGATGTTCTTGACGACGGCAAGGTCGTGAGCGATGAAGATGAGGGTCAGTCTGTGTTTGGCTTTGAGATCTTCGAGCAGGTTGAGCACCTGGGCCTGCACACTGACATCGAGCGCACTGACCGGCTCGTCGCAGATGATCAACGTCGGGTCGAGCACCAGCGAGCGAGCGATGGAGATGCGTTGACACTGACCGCCCGAGAACTGGTGAGGTTGGCTCTCTGCAGCACGCTGGGGGTCGATTCCAACCTCGGCGAGCAATGCATCGACCTTGGCTCGCCGGTCGCTATCGCTGCCGCGCTTCCAGATCACCAGCGGTTCCATGACGATGTCGCGAACCTTGCGCCGCGGATTGAGCGATGAGATCGGGTCCTGGAAGATCATTTGCATCCGCGTGCGCGCCTCGCGCATTTGTGCAGTCGGCAGCCGGGTCAACTCTTGCCCCTCGAACACGATGCTCCCACTCGTCGGTCGCGGGATCTGCATGATCGCCCGGCCCGTGGTGCTCTTGCCGCACCCCGACTCACCGACCAGCCCGAGAGTTTCGCCGCGGAGCACGTCGAAGCTGATGCCGGACACGGCATGGACCTTGAGGCCTTTGCGGCCGGCTGGATATTCCATGACCAGGTCTTCGACACGCAACACGACATCGCCCTGGCGAAGATGGGCCGTGCCCGTTCCAGCCATCACACGTTCCCATGTCCGACGACACTGGTCTCGGCGCGAACCTCGGCGTCGCGGGCTTCGAACACCGGCGAGCCGACCGGGTACCAGCAGGCATACACGTGATCCGACGACTCGGCCGTGATCAAGGGCGGCTCCTCGTGTCGGCAGCGGTCCTGGGCGTACGCGCACCGAGGCGCGAATCGGCAGCCCACAGGAGGATTCACCAGGTCGGGCGGGCGGCCGGGAATACTGATCAGACGGGTATGGCTGGGGTCGTCGAGTTTGGGGATGCTGCGCAACAGCGACATCGTGTAGGGCATCTTCATTCGGGCGAACAACGTACGCGTCGGCGCCTTCTCGACGAGCTTGCCGCCGTACATGACTGCGATGTGGTCCGTGTGGCCGGCCACGACACCAAGGTCATGAGTGACCAGGATCACCGACATGCTGCGATCGCGTCGTTGTTCGCCGATCAAGTCGAGAATCTGGGCCTGCACGGTCACGTCGAGAGCGGTGGTGGGCTCGTCGGCGAACAGCAGAGCCGGGCCGCACGACAATGCAATGGCGATCATTGCTCGTTGTCGCATGCCACCGGACAATTCGTATGGAAACCGGTCGAGACACCTACTCGGACCGGGAATACGAACGTCGTTCAGCAGTCGCTCGGCAGTATCTCGCGCGTCGGATCGCGTCATGTCGAGGTGTAGTCGAAGCGGTTCGGCAATCTGTTTGCCAATTTTCATGAGCGGATTCAGCGATGTCATCGGGTCCTGGAACACCATCGACATCTCGCGTCCCCACAAAGAGCGCATCATCTTGTCGGAGCTACCGAGTATCTCCATGCCCTCGAACCGAACCGAACCTGACGTCACCGTGTTCGTACGTGGCAGAAGTCCCATGATCGATCTGGCGAGTACGGTCTTGCCCGAGCCGGACTCGCCGACGATCCCTAAGCAATCGCCCCTGTCGACAGAGAACGACACGCCATCCACGGCACGGACTACTCCTCTCTCGGTCCGAAAGTGCGTTCGGAGATCCTCGACTTCGAGCAGCACGCCTGCCTCGCGGCGGGTGTCTGCCTGCAGATGTGTCACAGCGATATCTCTTTGACGTCGAGGAGGCTGCGCACTCGATCGCCCGCAAAGTTGAGGGCCAACACGGTGCTGAACAGCACACCGATTGGAAATAGAGCAATCCATGGGGCCTGCTCGAGGTTGCGACTGCTCTCCGATCCGAGCTGGATCATCCCACCCCAGGTGATCCCTTTCTCGACCGAAAGCCCGAGAAACGCCAAGCCGGCCTCGGCGACAATCGCCACGGCCATTCCCAGCAGAGCGAGCGCTCCCATCGGAATGACCACATTGGGTAGAAGTTCACGAACGATGATTCGACGGTTGGTGGCTCCAAGCGTGCGCGCCGCGGTGACGAACTCTCGCTCGGCGTATTGCAAGGTGCTTGCCCGGGCAAGACGTCCAACGGGCGAAATCGCCAGCACGCCGAGGATCAACGAGATGGTCAACAGATTTCGATCGAGCAGCGCGGTGAGCATGATCGCCAGCACGAGGGCCGGAAACGACAGCAACACGAGGAAGACAAACGAGATTACGCGGTCCCACCAGCCGCGGAAGTAGCCGGCGACCATACCGAGCGAACCACCCACGATCATGCCGGACGCGATCGCCGCGAACCCGACGGTCAGCGAGACCCGGGCGCCGAACAGTGTGCGTGCAAAGACGTCGCGGGCGTCCCTGTCGGTGCCGAACCAATGTTCCATCGACGGTGGCTTGCTGGGGCCGGCGTTTCCCTTGCCGGTAAAGTTCGAGGTCGGACTCTTGATCGGGAGATACGGCGCCAAGATGGCCAGGGCGACGATCAGCGCCAGCCAGGCAATGCTGATCCAGAAGCCCGCCCCGAGACGCCTCGTCCTCGCCGGCTGCACGCCGATCGCCGCGGACATCTCGATCATTGGCGTACCCGCGGATCGATGAGCGAGTAGCCGATGTCGACGAGAAGGTTGATGATGACGAAGGTCGTGGCAACGATCATGACGATCGCCAGGACAACTGGAAAGTCCTCACGGAGTACGGCTTCCACCAATGAAGAACCGAGGCCGGGAATTCGAAACACCGTCTCGACGACGATCGAGCCGCCGATGATGGCACCGGTATTCAGCCCGACCACGGTCACAAAGGAAAACAGTGACGGGCGCAACGAATGCCGGAACAGCACGCGCCATCGAGAGACGCCTTTCGACCGAGCCATCAGTATGAAATCCTCTTGCAATGTGGTGATCAGGTCTGTGCGCAACAGTCGCTGATAGATCGCCGCCGCAGGCAACGCGATAGTGATCGCTGGAAGCACCATCTGGAACAGGCGCGACAGGAACGGATCCTTGGCATTGAACGTCAGCGGAAACCATCCGAGCTTTATCCCGAGCACATACTTGAGAATGACCGCGAGTGCGAAGTTGGGCAGGGCCACCAGGAGAAACGTCGATATTGTCGAAAGGCGGTCGAGCGGTTTACCAGACCGCGCCGCCGTTATCAGCGCCCACGGAATGGAGAACAATATGGCCATCAGTTGGGCGATGATCAACAACATCGCCGACCGCGGCAGTCGTTCCTTGATGAGATCAGTCACCGGAGGTTGGCCATCGGTGCTGAATTGCACTCCCATGTCGCCGGCGACGAAATCGCTGAGCCACATGCCATAGCGCACTGGCAGCGCCCTGTCGAGGTTGTATTGCCGTTTGGCCTGCTCGATCAACTTGACACTCTCGGGGTTGCTGGTGTCTCCGGCAACCGGGCCGAGGATGTTGAACAGCGGATCGCCGAGCAGATTCATGGCACCGAACGTGAGCGCGCTGACCGACAGCAGCAACGCCATAGCCATGGCGATCCGCTGGAACCAGTATCTCATCGCGTGCTAGGTCCGGTGGCCAGTTGGAACGCCATCAGAAGTCTTTACGGCTCCATCCAAACGGAACTGAACCAGCTACGCCCGTTCGACGTGCACTCGAGATCGACACCCTCGGGCGAGGTGCGCTCGCATGCGCCGTGCACGTTCTCGACGAACGAGTTTGCCCAGATGGTGTGGGTGAAAAAGACGTAGGTGTAGGCATCGTGAATCAATTGCGACACCTGTTTGTATAGTTCGGCTCGCTTGGCTGGATCCTGCTCGGCCTGGGCCTGCAACAGCAGGGCGTCGCGACCCTCGTCGCAGAACCGTGGCCAATTCAGCGAGATCCCCCCGATGGTGCGGCACAACAGCCAGATATTGTCGGTCCACGGGTCGTCACCTCCGAACTGCCGCCATGTGTTGACGTTGTACTGGCCGAGCGCGGTCTGTTGGATGTGATCGTCCTGAGGGAGTTCGTCAAAGGTCACATTGAAGGCCACGCTCCAGCCCTCGTTGAGGATTTCGGCGATTCGAGTTTGTACCACCGCCGGGCCGGACCATTGATACTCCATGTTGATCTTGCCGTCGGTGCAGTTCTGCGTATTCTCGGCGCAGTATTCCGTGGCCAGCGCGACCGCCCTTTCCGGCTCGTCGGACTCTTGCTTCACGGCGGGGTTGTAGTACGGACTCTCCGGCGTAAATGGCTGGTCGGCAGAGCGACTCTCGCCGAGGCCGATGAGGTCGATGTAGTTCTGCCGTGGCGTGGCAAACGTGAGCGCTTACCGGGCGACGTTGCCGCCTCTACCGCGCCCCTGGCTTCGATGTCGAACAAGTACGAGCCCGAACGCCGACGCACTTGGATGTCGGTGACCGACCCATCGCGCTGGATCTGGAAGGAGACGTCACACGAAAGCGCCGGTAGGCTTCCCCGCTCAAAATTGCGAATGAC
>JANNHY010000284.1:0-2024 GCA_031404635.1 Ilumatobacteraceae bacterium | reverse complement strand
GCCCCGAAATCGGGCCAGGTCTGCTCGGTGAAGTAGACGGGCGAGCCCGCCGACTGCCACAGCATGAAGTTGGAGATGCGCCGCTCACCGGAGGTGCGCACGACTACGTCGACCGGTGGGAGTTCGGGCAGGTACATGTGTGCGTCGAGATCGGCAGCAGTCACGGGCGAGCGACCTTCGGCGATGGCCACCGCGGCGGCGTGCACGATCTCCGCACGACTGCCGTAGTCGAACGCCACCGTCAGGACCATTCCGGTGTTGTCGGCGGTGTCGGCGATGGCTTTGAGGATCGCCTTCTGTACATAGCGCGGCGTGCGGGCCTCTTGGCTGGCGAAGGGGCGGCCGATCCACTGCACGCGCACGTTGAGGTCGTTGAGCTCGGCCACCCGACCGAACAGCTTCTTGTGCAGTCCGAGGATGTGACGCACCTCGACCCGTGGCCGAACCCAGTTCTCGGTCGAGAATCCGAACACCGTGAGCCACCCGATGTCGCGCTTCACGGCCAGGCGCACGACGGCAGCCAGGTTCTCCTCGCCTTCTGTGTGGCCGGCGGTGCGCTGGAGATTGCGCCGCTGGGCCCAACGGCCGTTGCCATCCATGATGCAGGCCACGTGCAGAGGTCGTTGAGCAACGTTACGCACAGACTGTCAACCCTAGCCAGCACGACTCGTCGGTGGCTCTGACGCCGAGGTCCGGCGTGGGATGATGACCTTCATGAGCCGCAGCGACGAACCATCCGTCGAGTTGCGACATCTCGCAATCGTCGGCGGGTTGCTGAGCGAGTGGAACGCTCTCGGCGAGATCGCGTGGCGGGAGCGAATCGTCGAGTTCGGCAAGGTCGCCGAACACGCCGGTGCGGCCTGGCTCACCATTCGCCCTCTCGACCGCGTCGCCCCGCCCCACGGTGGCACTCCCGCTTCGATCACCCGAGTCGGGAGGTGCACGGGAGTGGTCGATCCGCAGACCGATGGCCGGCAACGACTGGTCGGGGCCGTCAACGCCTTGCGACGTGATGGGCGGGCCATCACCGATGCGAATCTGGCCGAGGTCGTCAACGCCCCTGCGCCGTGCGATCCTGACCTGGCGATCATCGTTGGTCCCGACATCGATTTGCCCTCGACACTGGTTTGGGAATTGGCCTACTGCGAGCTGGTCTACCTCGACGTCGCATGGGTTGGCTTGCGGGGCAGTGATTTGGAGGTTGCCGTCACCGAGTTCGCCGGACGTCATCGACGTTTCGGGGGGCTCGACTAGTGGGCTCCCCCGTCTACCGCGACACAGCGGTGGTCCTGCGCACCTACAGGCTCGCCGAGGCTGATCGGATCGTGGTGTTGATGACCGAGCACCACGGCAAGGTTCGCGCCGTCGCCAAGGGTGTTCGCAAGACGACGTCGAAGTTCGGCGCCAGGCTCGAACCGATGAGCCACGTGCAGTTGCTGCTGGCGCACGGCCGCAGCGACCTCGACATCGTCAGCCAGGCCGACTCGATCGAGACACTGGCGCCGCTCGTCGCCGACCTCGATCACCTCACCAATGGCATGGCGATGCTCGAAGCTGTCGATCAGATGGCGCTCGAACGTGAACCGGCGCCGCACCTCTACCGCATGCTCGTCGGAGCCCTGCGAACTGTGGCGCGACGGTCAGGACCGTTGGTCGTTCCGGCGTTCTATTGGAAGCTGTTGGCGGCGGAGGGCATCACCCCGTTGCTCGACGAGTGCGCCCGTTGTGGCGAGCCGGGCCCGTTGGTCGCGTTCGACATGGACCAAGGCGGCGCGCTGTGCCGCGACTGCCGCACTGGTGCATCGCTCAGTGAGGAAGCCTTGGAGATCATGCGGATGGTGCTCGGCGGCCGTCTCAACGACGCATTGTCCATTCCCCGTTCGCCGGCGACGCACGAGATGGCGGCTCACGCCACTCGTGCCGTGGAGCATCACATCGAGCGTCGCCTGCAACCCACAGCGGGAACGCACCCGCGAAGTGCTCGATCAGGATGCCGATGAAGCGTTCGAGGGAGCCATAGATGG
>JANNHY010000283.1:0-15917 GCA_031404635.1 Ilumatobacteraceae bacterium | reverse complement strand
CGTGCTCGTGGCAGACCGCTCGGTCGGTATCGAGCATGCCACGGGCGAGACCGAGGGCGCGGCGTTCGATGTCGAGCAGCTCGAAGGTTGACCACCGCTCTCTTGCTGGCAACACTGACAAGATCCGCCCAGCGGCATCCTTGATCACCGGACCACGCCCTGGCACCCCTGTGAGCGGGGCGACGGCCAATCGGTCGAGGAAGTGCTCTGCCAGTTTCTCGAGGTCCTCGATCGAACCACCCGGCGGCAGTGCGTCACACCACGCCCGCAGCACGTCGTTGCGATCGAACGCCGACACATGCGCAGTCAACCCATCCGCGCCGAGGAGCCGATCCTCGATTGCACCACGCTCGGCATCTGACAGCGCAGCGGTCTCGGTCCGCCCGATCACCGAGGCGAGCTGTTCGGGATCGAAGCCGATCGCTCGCGCTCGGTCGAGCCACAGCGCCCGCAGATCTTTGATGCCGGCGGCGTGGTCTTTGGCTCGCCGGGTGTCGAGCGCGGCGACCATCGCGGCGCGTGGAGAGTGTTGGCCGCGGATGTCCAGCCGCTCTTCGATCTCTGCGCGGCGAGTGGAGAACGCCTTCAACACTGCAGCGGGCACACCGGCGATATCGGCGATCCCGTTGGTCACCAGGCCCCACTCGACGCCGAGCGCAACGGTCAAGTTGTGGCGCAGCTGCGCCTCGTACAGGTACCCGATGGTCTTGGCAGATGTGTACATCCATCGAGCGTCGAGCGTCGCCCACCTTCCGTCGGCACCGAGCACCATGTTCGGCACCAACACATGAGTGTGCAGATGCGGGTCGGCGTTGCGGCTCGTTCGATGCCGAAACGCCGCGGCGATCAAGCCCTCGCCGCGAATCTGCTCGACACCACCATGGCCGCGGCGAGACCACACCGCGTGCCGCTCGGCGAACTCGAGCGCAGCTTCGACGGCTTGATCGTGCGCATCGCGTACCGCACGGGCCGTGTCCGGTTCACCGAGTCCGAACAACACGGACACGGATTTCGGCGCCCGAAACGTCAGGTCGAAACCAGGCACCCGATGCGGCTGGCCCAACCGTGTCCCACTCGCTGGGTCATGGCCGGACAGCACCGCACGCAACGCCTCCGGTGTGACCTGGCCACTGAGGCCGAGCAGTCGATCGCTACTGGCAATCCAACGGCCTGGCGCTTCCCCGCCGACGTAGTAGTCCTCGACACCCTGAGCGACAGCATCGAGGTAGCAACCCTCCTGCCCATGAGCGAGCTTCCACACACTCAACACGGCCGTACACCACGCGCAAGCGCGCTCCGAGGCACCGCCGGCACCATGGTGCAAATTCGTGACTGAAAATCGGGTAGTGCACTGAAGCGGGAATGGGTGTTCATCAACGCGTCTCGTTCGTGTCGTCGAGAAGGGCGAGTTGTTCGGGTCGGCGACATGGCTTGGGCGCGGCGCGACGCGTGGTCGTGGATGAGACGCGAGCAATACACACGTTGAACACGTCGTCTGGAATGTCGAGGACATAGCAACCGTGACCGAAGCGACCATCGGTCAACCGCGCGTCAATTCGACTGACAAGCCCGGCGCGTTGCAGCCGTTGAATGGCCCGAGCGATCGTGTCCTTGGCAAGGCCGATCTCATCGGCCAGCCCGCGTACCGACATCTCGGACACGGGTGCACCCGATCGATCAACCGACCTTTCAGCAAGAGACTCGAGCACGACCCACGCCACTGGACCCAGAGCGCGACGAATCGCCGGCGCTGCCGGCCCCATTGCAAGTTGCCCTCGAGCCCTCACGTCAGCGGGCAACGGGTGCTCCTGTCGCCGTCACGACTGAATCGCATAGCCTGACGACACGGCCTGTTGTGACGAGCTCGATCAACGCCCAGCGCGTACTCGGAGGCAGCCTGGTCCAAGGCGGAACACCGGGATGCCGCTGGTGCCGCCTGAGTTCAGGTACTCGTTGGCCAGCTCGTAGGCCCGCGATCGACCGATGCGCAACTGGCGCGCTGCTTCGTCAACGGTGAGCAGTGGGTGGGTTCCTCCGCTTCGTCGACCGTGTCCAGTGACCGCATGGACTGTCCTAACTACACCTCTGTCATTCACCTCGCAAGGGGTTGTGATCTACGGCGGTTGGTCTGCGCGAACTGAACAGTACGCAGAGGTACATAGGGGTACACCACGGTACAGAACGGACAACTGACTGTGACGAAGTTCACACCGCGTCAAGTCATCCCGCCGCGACCAGGCCAAGCCTATGTCCGCGGGATCAGCTCGAAGGCGTCGCAATGCTGTGGACGAATGACACGGAAATGGCGGTGATCCAAGGTGGCGATACGTGTGGCTCCGAGGCGTTCAGCGATGGCGACGAGGCTGGCGTCGGTGCCACCGAGGCGGAGATCTTGATAGCGGTCGACCAGCTCGCGAACCCGTTGCCAATCAGACCCGGTCAACGACTCGCTTGCAATAGTCTGCTCGACGATCGAGGTGTAGAGGGCGATCTCTCCTACTGCTCCGACCTGACGGTCGATCAGATGCGCGGCTTCGGCGATCACCAGCGCGGTGGTGACCAGCGGGCCGTCATCGGTTTCGAGCAGGTCGCTGCAGGCGTGATAGTCGGGGTCATTACGATCGGCGGCAGCGACCAGCACCCCGGTGTCAACGATCAACACCCCTAGGGTCGCCCGAAGCCTTCGGCAAGCATCTCGTCGGCTTCACGAGCGCCACGTCCCGATGTCGACGCGCCGATACCAACGAATGCCAACCGACGCCTGACCGGCTTGGCTTCCGGCTCGACGACCTTGCCGGCCAACTCATCGATCAGCGCATCTACCGTGATACCCCGACGCGCTGCTTCGGCGTTCAACCGGGCGGCGAGTTCCTCGATAGTGATCGACATACCGCAAGCCTACGCGCTTCATTGTCCGGGTTGCTGGCCTCATTCAACCAATGCCGATTCGTGCTATGGCGTCCGTCCAGATCCGCATTGTGGCGGCGGGTGCCGGAGAATCCGGTGCACCTGGTGTGCACCTGGAATGACGAAGGCCCCGGCTGAGAACACGCGTAGGCGCTCTGACCAGGGACTTTGTGGTGGGCGTTGGGGGCCTCGATCCCCCGACCTCCACGGTGTGAACGTGGCGCTCTTCCAACTGAGCTAAACGCCCTAACGGAGCGGAAGGCTAGCAGTGATCACTATTTCATCACCAAGGTCATACGTCGAATCGAATGCACACCACGCCGAGACCTTGACGGTCGCGATGCGGCTCCAGCGGCGCCGCACACAGTTCATCGGTACCTACCGAGCCTTCGACGACGCCGTCGTGATCGGTGTCGCAATCGACTTCTGACGCGTCGCCGTTGTCTTCGATCACGACGCATGAACCAGACTCCAGAACGTTGTCCGGCGGACCTGGGGTCGACGGCTCGTAGGTGAACACCCCCAAAAGCACGATCGCCATCCCGACCACGGCGAGGCCGGCCAAGAACCGCCATGGAAAACTCGAAGGCGGCACCGGCACCGGCGCCGGCACCGGCTCCCAGGCGTCGACAACCTCTGGCTGAGGCCGTGCATCGAGCGAACGGTCGTATGCCCGACGCAACGCGGCGTCGCCCAACACCCGCCAAGCGTCGTTGATCGGCGTCAGCGAATCAGCGGAACCCGATGTGCTGGTATCGGGGTGATGGGCGCGGGCCAGGCGGCGAAACGCCGCTCGAATCTGGGCAGTCGATGCGTCACGTTCGACTCCCAGCACGTCGTAGTGTGTCACGGCTCGAACGTACCGCCGGATCGCCAGTACTGACCATCCGCCCGATCGAGGAAACCATGATCGACCAGATAGCGACGCAACGCCGCCGTGTCGGCATGCCGCTGACCGAGGATCAGGTTGACCATCTGCTCGCTGTACTTCGCGCCGGGCTCGAACGACTGTGCCAGCCAGTCAAGGATCAACATGCGCTTGGCCGGCGCCACAGGGATCGATTGCAGGCGACCATCGACTACGAAGGCACGAAGCACCTTTCGAGCCGCGTCGGGAGCATCGGCGAAATCGTTCGACGGAGGGCGGGTGTTGGCCTGCCGAGCAGCACGTCGAAACGCATCGCCGGCAACGCCCAGGCCGTCAGCGCCGCTGACGACAAGGCCGGTTTCGATGAGCTTTCCCAATGCTTTGGCCACGTGTGTGGAGTTCAGGCCAGTTGCTGCGACTACCTCGTCGACGTGCTGTGCGCCGAGTTCGATGGCGGCGACGACACGGCGGCGATGAGGATCGGCGAGCAAACCGACCAATGCGGTTGCGTCGAGTTCGGCCAAGGTCAGTATCCGAGATCGGGATAGACCGCGCCGTGCAGCGGCCTGTCCTTGGCAAACAGGCGCACATTGGCAGTAATCCGCTCGGCCAGCAACGGATCAGCCATCTCCACCGTCGCGCCGACATGGGGGGTGATGATGCAGTTCGGCAACGACCACAGCGGATGATCGTCGGGCAACGGCTCGGGGTCGGTGACGTCGAGGCCGGCGCCGCCGATAACCCCGTTGTGCAACGCCCACACCAGATCGTCGGTGACGATGTGCTTACCCCGGGCGACATTGACCAGCCAGGCATGCGTCTCCATCATCTCCAACTCCGTGAGTGAGATCATCCCTTCGGTCTCGGCTGTCAACGGCAGCGCCAACACGACGAGGTCGGCACCGGCCAGGGCGTCGACGTACCTCTCCGCTGCCAACACCTCGTCGGCGCCGTCCATCTCCTCGATCCGGTTGCGGACCACGGTGGTGTGGCAGTCGAACGGCTTGAGCATGCGCAGCAACGCCTCGGCGATGCCGCCGCCACCGAGGACGGTGACGTTGCCGCCGATCAGGTTGCGTCCTGATTCACCCAGCCAGGTGGTCGACCTTGAATAGGTGCCGAGCCCGCGCAGGCCGGCAATGCCAAGGCACAGAGCGAGTTCGGCGACGGGCTCGGCGTAGATGCCCTTCCCGCACGTCCATGTGCGATCGTTCTCGACCAGGTGGACGAACGGCTCGATGCCGGCGAACGGCAACTGTACCCAGGCGATCCCGTCGTTGCTCTCGAGTAACGCTTCGAGGCGGTCGGCGTGGCGGGGATCCATCCACACCAGAGCTTCCGCGTCGGCCACCGGCACGACGTGACCACCACCGGCGACAATTGCATCGCGCATCCAACCCGGGCCACCATCGGGGCTTATTGCGATTCGAGGAGGCCCGGCGTCGCGTGAACTGTCCGACCGGGCCTGATTACTTGGGGGCACCCCGCGAGGCTACCTCGCGCCGTGAATCTCGGTCGCAACTCTTTCACCACTGTCGATCGGTCGTCGCGATGCCGGCTCTCATCCCGCCACATGGGCAGCGATCTCGCTCGACGACTGACCGCTGCGGCGCAGCACCAACGCCGTGACCGCGGCAAAGACCAGCGTGAACGAGAACAGCACAACCGCGCCCGACCCAGCCGTCGGTCTGGTCGATGACTTGACCGTGCCGAGCAGATACAGGGGAAACGTCGACGAATCGTTTCCGACGAAGCTGGACACGATGACGTTATCGAGACTGAAGCTGAACGACAGCATGGCCCCGGCCATCAGCGCCGGGACCATCAAGGGCAGCGTCACTTGACGAAAGACGCGAGCGGGCGGCGCCCCGAGATCCGCCGCCGCCTCTTCCAACGACTCATCGAGACCCTGCAATCGGGCGCGCACGATCAGTGTGACGACGGCCGACGAGAACAGCGAATGGCCAATCCACAGCCGCACCATGCCGCCTCGAATTCCGAGGAATCCGTTCTCGAACGGACTGTTGAAGTCGCGCTCGAAAAACCACCTCAGTAGGGCAAACCCGTCGATGACCTCGGGCGTGACGAGGACGAGAAACAGCAAGGCCATGAACCACCTGGTCCACCGCCCGCGCCTACGCACGAGAGCGACACCGGCCAACGCACCGATGACGACGGCAATCAGCGTGGAGCCGATCGCGGCCTTGAACGAATTGACCAAGGTGGCGCGCAGCGACCTGTTGTCGAACAACTCGCGGTACCACGTCAGACCGCCCCACTCCTTCCAGATGTTGAAGCTGTTACCGCCGTTCATCGAATGGATGATCACGTAGACGATCGGAATGAGCAGGAATATCACCACGATGCTCGTCCACAGACCGCCCAACAGGCGGACCACGTCGAACGTGCGACGGCGACGCACGACGGCTGTCGGAGCGTTCACGACGCGACCTCGAGGCTGACTCGCCGATTCAGGCTCAAGCCAAACTTGGCCAGACCGACAATCACGCCGGCGATGGCCACCACCATCAGGATCAGCATGATCAGCACCACGGCGGCGGCGGCCCCCTTTGGTGTGTCCTGACCCTGCACCGCGAAGTTGTAGATCGACGCCCCGATCATGTTGCCCTTTGCCCCACCCAAGATGGTCGCCGTCACGAAGTCGCCGGCCATCGGGATGAAGGTCAACAGGGCGCCGGCCGCAATACCTGGCGCGGCGAGTGGAATGGTGACCGAGGCAAACGTCTTGATCCGCCCGGCGCCGAGGTCCTTGCTGGCCTCACGCAGTTCGGGCTCGATGCGATCAAGGGAGACGAACAGCGGAAAGATCATCAACGGTAAGTAGTTGTAGACCAGCGCCAACAACACCGCCGGCTTGGACCCGATTATGTCGATCGGCGAATCGCGCAAACTCCAATCGAGCAGGAAGTTGTTGAGGAAACCCGATTGGGCGAAGACGATCTTCCACGCCGAGGTTCGCACGAAGAAGCTCATCCAGAAAGGAACGATCACGAGCACGAGCAGCAATGCCTTCAAACGATTGCCGGCCTTTACCGCAATGAAGTATGCGACCGGAAGTCCCACCACGATGCAAATCAACGTGGCCAGGCCGGCAATCACCATCGTGTTGGCGAAGACCTGACGGAACTGCACCGTCCAGACATTCCGGTAATTGTCGAAGCTCAGTCGGTCGAGCCGCACACTGCCCTTCTCGCCAACCGCAGGCTTGTACCCGAAGCTGTTGATCACGATGAACAACACCGGAATGGCGTAGAAAAATCCGTACCACACGAATCCGGGAATGGCGAGGAGGAACTTCGGGGCGCGCAGGCGCCGCCTCATCGGAGGCGCCTCGGCGACGACATCTACCATCGTCAAGCGCCGGCCGCAGCCTTGACATTGTTGTAGATCTCGACCTTGCGGTTCTGGGCGGTGTTGACGATGCCGCCCTCCATGCTGGCCAGTTGGTCGGCGGTGAAATAGATCATGTCGAGACGATCCAAGGCGGCCGCCGTGGCCAGTGCTTCGGTGCCGGCGACGGTCATGTTGTAGCCGATGTACGACAGGTCGCGGAACGCAATCTCCGGCTCGAGCATCCAGTTGATCCAGGCGTAGGCACCATCTGGGTTCTTGGCATCGGCCGTGATCGCGTAGTGGTCCATCCAGATCTCGGTCTTCGGTGCGCCGAGGACCCATTTCCATGGCTCTGGGTCGCCACCGGCATCGGCGATGCGCAAATACGCTTGGCGGGCGTCGCCGTTCCAGGCCGCCGACAACACGTAGGCACCCTCGGCGATTGCCGTCGACGGATACGAATCGAAGGCCTTGATGTGCGGCGCGAACTCTTCTACCAAGAACTTTTCGGCGGCGTCGAGGTCGGCTTCTTCTTCGGTGTTCCAGCTGATGCCGTTGGCCCAGAAGTATGGCCCGAGCACGTTGTCGCTGGTGTCGAGAGCCGACGTCTGGCCGCTGGCTTCGTTGGCCGCTGCGTCGAAATAGTCGGCCCATGTCTTCAGCTCGCGAGTGATCACCGATGAGTCGTAGATGTAGCCGGTGGAGCCCCAGTCGCGTGGTACGGCGTAGTCGTTCGTCGGATCCCACTCACGGCCGAGGTAAACCGGGTCGATGTTGCCGAAGTTCGGGATCTTAGCCTTGTCGAGCTTGAGCAGCAACTCCTTGGAAATCATCTGCGGCAGATACGGCCCCGTCGGCACGATGAGATCGAACCCGCTGTTGCCCTTGGTGGCTTCCAGCTTGGCGATCAGTTCCTCGTTCGAGGCGTAGTACTGCACGATCATCGCGACGCCGATTGCGTCGCTGGCCTCGTCGACCAGGTCGGGATCGTGGTACTCGCCCCAGGTATAGAGAGCGACCGTTCCTGAGGCTTTCACGGGCTCAGCAGTGCCCCCGCTGGTGTCGTTGGCGGCAGGCGCGACCTCGTCGTCTCCACAGCCAAGTAGCACCAGGCCCATCCCCGCGCCGAGGGCGAGGAAGCTGCGGCGGCTGACCATGCTGCGATGGAATGAGGCCGGAGCCAGGATTCGTACGGATTGGTTGGACATAGGTTTCTCCCCTGGATGGTCGTTGGTTCTATTGCGCCGGCAGGCCGGCGGCTTCGGTGGTGGGATCGGACAGAACTAGATCGGCCTGGCGGGCGGAGAACGAGTAGACGTCGTCACTCGCCCAACGACACCACACCTGATCGCCTGGTGCAACCTTGGGCGCCTGCTGGCGGGGCAGCAACACGATGAGGTCACGCTTGGCAGTTCTAACCACGAACTGCAGCGTGTCGCCGAAGTGCGACACGCCCGCGACCGTGCCGCCGACGACGTTGGTGTGGGTGCCTGGGTCGCTGGTTTCGATGGTGAAACACTCCGGCCTCACCGCAGCAAGTGCGTCGCCACCGGCTTGCACCTCCTCGTCGGGGCGCGAGACGACGAACACCGTGCCGTCGTCGGCCTCCATGCCATCGGCGGTTGCCTTGCCCCGCCAGAAGTTGTTGCGACCGATGAACCCGGCGACGAACGCCGTGGCCGGCCGCTCGTACACCGTCTCGGGATCGCCGAGTTGCTCGACGTGACCTTCGAGCATGATTGCGATGCGATCGCTCATGCTCATCGCCTCCTCCTGGTCATGGGTAACGAAGATGAACGTTATTCCCAGTTGGCTCTGGAGCAGCTTCAGCTCGATCTGCATCTCCTCGCGCAGCTTTCGATCGAGCGCACCGAGTGGCTCGTCGAGCAGCAACACACTCGGCCGGTTCACCAGCGCACGAGCCACTGCGACACGTTGCTGTTGACCGCCCGACATCTGTCGCGGTCGGCGGCCGGCAAGCTTCCTCATCTTGACCATGTCGAGCGCTTCGCCCACACGGGCCGAGATCTCACTTTTCGAAACGCGTTTTTGGCGCAGACCGTAGGCAACATTCTCGGCAACGGTCATGTGGGGGAACAGCGCGTATGCCTGGAACACCGTGTTGACATCACGTTTGTACGGGGGGATGCCCTGCACGAAGTCGCCGCTGATCCGGATGAACCCTTCGTCGGGCTGTTCGAACCCGGCCAACATCCGCAGCGTCGTCGTCTTACCACAGCCTGATGGGCCGAGCAGCGAGAGGAACTCCCCCGGCTGAACCGTCAGGTTGAGTCGGTCGACAGCGACCATCGAGCCGAAGCGCTTGGTGACGTCGGTGAGCTCAACCGAACCGCGCTCCGACCCGCCACCGTTCGACGGCACGGACACGTCAGTCACGAATGATCCCCCATACTCTGTTGCGCTCACCATATTCCACGCGACCGCACGCAGATAACGCCGACGGTAGCGACATGCCACGCGTCGTGTCGAATTGTGCTGCCCACACCGCACACCGTTGCACGCCGCAAGCTGCCAAAGCAAGGAAAGCGCATGTTTCCTGTGTGCGCGCCATGGATTCCCTTGCACTGGACGGTCGCAGACACCAGTATCCGTGGCAATGGACCGATCCGGTACCCAACTAGATGACACCGATCGGGCGATCATCGAACAGCTCCAGGCCGACGGCCGAATTCCTTACACCCGTCTCGGCGCTGCAGTCGGGCTGTCGGAGGCCGCCGTGCGCCAGCGGGTGCAGAGGATGACCGATGCGGGCGTGATGCAGGTGGTGGCGGTCACCAACCCGCTCTCGCTCGGTCTGCGGCGCATGGCGATGATCGGCGTTCACAGCGCCGGGCCGACCGATGACCTGGCCAAGACGCTGCAGGCGATGGAAGACATCGACTACCTCGTCGTCACCGCCGGCTCGTTCGACTTCATGTGCGAAGTGGTCGTCGAAGACGACGGAACACTGCTCGAGCTGACCAACCGCATCCGTTCCGTACCCGGTGTCATTTCGACCGAGACCTTCATCTACCTCGACCTCGTCAAACAGACTTTCGCCTGGGGTGCGCACTAACCCTGTGGAGTGCTTCGAGGTTCCCTGGTGGGCGCGTAACACTCCACAGCCACCGTGTGGAGTGTTTCAAGGCACCCCGGTGGGCGCGTAGCACTCCACTGGGTTAGCAGTCGAGGTTGGCCATGACGTGCTTGATGCGGGTGTAGTCATCGAGCGCGTACGACGACAAATCCTTGCCATAGCCCGACTTCTTGAACCCGCCGTGGGGCATCTCGGCGACGAGTGGAATGTGGGTGTTGATCCACACGCACCCGAAGTCGAGTCGCTTGGCCATACGCATCGCCCGGCCGAAATCCTTGGTCCACACACTCGACGCCAGGCCATATTCGACACCATTGGCCCAGCCGACCGCTTCGTCCTCGTCGGTGAATTTCTGGACGGTGATAACCGGCCCGAAGATCTCGCGCTGGATCATTTCATCGTCTTGGAGCAGCCCGCTGATCACGGTCGGCTCGAAGAAGAACCCCTTGCCGCCAACGGCATTGCCGCCGGCGGCGACAATGGCGTGATCGGGCGCCCGGCTGACCATCCCGCCGACATGGGCGAGCTGGTTGGGGTTGTTGACCGGCCCGAACAGAACGTCTTCGTTGTCGGGCATACCGGTCTGGGTTCCTTTGGCCTGCTCGGCGAGAGCGGCGACGAAGTCGTCGTAAACGCCTGGACCGGCGAGTACTCGTGTGGCAGCGGTGCAGTCCTGGCCGGCGTTGAAATAACCGGCAATCGCAATGCCCTCTGCCGCCGCGGCGATATCGGCGTCGTCGAACACCACCACCGGCGCCTTGCCACCGAGTTCGAGGTGGCATCGCTTGAGGCTCTGCGATGCTGCCGCAGCCACTTCCTGGCCGGCGCGCACCGAACCGGTGACGCTGACCATGGCAGGGATGTCGTGCAGCACCATCGCCCGGCCGGTGTCGCGATCGCCGCAGACCACGTTGAACACCCCGGCGGGGAAGAACTCGGCGGCGATCTCGGCGAGCAGCGTGGTGCTGGCCGGGGTGGTGTCGCTCGGCTTCAACACAACGGTGTTTCCGGCAGCCAACGCCGGCGCGAACTTCCACACGGCCATCATCATCGGATAGTTCCAGGGCGCTACCTGAGCGCACACGCCGATCGATTCACGACGGATGAACGACGTCATGTTGTGCATGTACTCGCCGGCGCTCTTGCCCTCGAGATGGCGGGCCGCGGTGGCAAAGAAGCGGACCTGGTCGACCATCGGTGGGATCTCTTCGCTGCGGGTCAGATGGATCGGCTTGCCGCAGTTCTCGACTTCGAGGGCAATCAACTCCTCGGCGCGGGCCTCGATGGCGTCGGCGAGGCGGAACAGCGCCAGTGATCGTTCGCTCGGAGTGGTGTCATGCCAGGTCTCGTAGGCGCTGGCCGCCGCCATCATAGCGGCGTCGATATCGGCTTCACCCGACAATGCCGCCGTTGCGTACTGCTGGCCGGTAGCCGGGTTTACCACGGCCGTCGTGCGCCCATCTGCTGCATCGACGCGTTGACCGTTGATGAAGTTGTTGAACGCCTTCATGCGTGTCCATCCCCTCGTACGCGCTCGCCTCGTTGCGAACGGGTGCCGATCTTGACCGATCCGGTAACCGGACGCAACACGAACATGCACTCGAACGCGTGGCCATACACTGCACTCCATGACCACACCCATGATTCGAACCGTTGGCGTGCCGAAGGAGATCAAGAACAACGAGTATCGGGTGGCGATGACCCCCGACGGTGTGCGCGAGTTCGAGCGGCTCGGGATCAAGGTCTTCGTCGAGACCGGTGCGGGCGTCGGAGCGAGCTTCGGCGACGCCGACTATCGCGCTGCCGGAGCCGAGATCGTTCCGACAGCCGCCGATGCGTGGGCGCAGGAGTTGGTCGTCAAGGTCAAAGAACCGAAGGCCGAGGAGTTCATGTTCCTGCGCGCCGACCTGACCCTGTTCACCTACCTGCACCTCGCCGCCTATCCAGTCGTCGCCAAGGCGTTGATCGATTCGAAGTGCACGGCACTCGCCTACGAAACGGTGCAGCTCGACACCGGTGCGCTTCCCCTGCTGGCTCCGATGAGCGAGGTCGCCGGACGCCTCGCCCCGCAGATGGGCGCTCACTACCTTGAACGCCACAACGGTGGCCGCGGTGTTCTGATGGGTGGCGCGCCCGGCGTGCAACCGGCCAAGGTCGTCGTTCTCGGCGCCGGAAACGTCGGCTGGAACTCGGCATGGATCGCCGCCGGTATGGAGGCCGAGGTCGTGCTGTTCGACAAGAACCTCGACCGTCTGCGCTGGGTCGATCAGATCAACAAGGGTCGCATTGTCACCATGGCCTCGAACCGTGGGGCGCTGGAGCGCAACATCGCCGACGCCGACCTGGTGATCGGTGCGGTGCTGGTCGCCGGCGGGCGCGCCCCGGTCGTTGTCACCGAAGACATGGTGCGCACGATGAAGCCCGGCGCGGTCATCGTCGACGTCGCCATCGACCAGGGTGGCTGTATCGAAACCATCCACGAGACGAGCCACAACGAACCGGTCTACGAATTGCACGGCGTGCTGCACTATGCCGTCGGCAACATGCCCGGCGCTGTGCCGCACACCAGCACCTATGCGCTCACCAACGCGACCCTTCCCTATCAGCTCGAGGTGGCCATTCACGGCGCCGCCGGTGGATGTCGGCGCGACAGTGCTCTGGCGCACGGCCTCAACACCCATGCCGGTCATGTCACCAACGCGCCCGTTGCCGACTTCCTCGGCACGCCGTTCTTCCAACCGCTCGCTGCGTTGAACTGAGTCGGGTCGTCGTAGCTTCTCCTCATGGCAACGCTCGCCTCAGAACTCGACCTGCCGCAGATCGCTCTCAGGGAAGGCAGTTTCGACGAGCGTCAGCTGACGCGGCTGTCGCTCGACGCCGATCACTGGCTGGTCCGCAACCTGTTCGGGTATGCGGTGCTGCGCTACGACGACGCCACGGCGATCCTGCGCGACAGGCGCTGGCACAGCGCGACCAGCAAGATCCCCGAGCTGATGGGGATCACCAACCCGGCGTTCTTGGAACGTCAGCAGGTCAGCATCCTGTCGGCGGAGGGCGACATGCACACTCGGTTGCGGCGCCTCGTTGCCCCCGCCTTCTCGCCGCGTGCCGCCGACCGGCTACGGCCGTTCATGGGCGAGGTGATCAACGGGCTCGTCGACGAGGTTGCCGACGCCGGTCACGCCGATTTCGCCACCGACATATGCGAGCCGTATCCGATTCCGATCATCTGCGAACTGCTCGGCGCGCCAAAGCACGATTGGCAGTTGTTCAGCCGTTGGGCCAGCGACATCCTCGAGATCTTCTCGATCGACGTGGTCAACAAACTCGATCTGATCATGAGTGCCCAGGACGAACTCGGCGATTACACCCGCGCCCTGATCGCCGAGCGGCGCAACAAGCCGGCCGATGACTTGTTGACCGATCTGATCGCCGCCGAGGAGGCCGGCGACAAGCTGAGCAACGACGAGTTGGTGATGATGGTCAACGCCGTCATCGTCGGCGGCACAGACACGACACGCAACCAGTTGGGCTGCGCTGTCGCCTTGTTTGCCGGCCATCCCGATCAGTGGGCGCTGCTGGCCGCCCGACCCGAGCTGGCACCACGCGCCGTCGAGGAATCGATGCGCTACTTCGGCGCCGTGCGCGGCACGGCGCGCTTCGCCAGTTGCGAGATCGAGTACCGCAATGTCGTGTTCCCGGCGGGAACGTTCATCTCGGTCGGGTTGGCCGAGGCCAACCGCGATGCAGCAGTGTTTACTGCGCCCGACGTCTTCGACATCACCTCAGAGGCGCCGGGCCAGCCACAGCTGACGTTCGGATCGGGCATCCACTACTGCCTCGGTGCAGCGCTCGCCCGCGCCGAGTTGCAGGAGGCCCTTCCGCTGCTGGCCAGACGAATGCCGAAGCTGGCTGTCGACGGTGCCATCATCTGGAAACCAGAGGGCGTCGGTATTTTCGGCCCCGAACACATGCCCGTCACCTTCGCCGCCGGACACTGAGCAACCGGGCGCGGCGTCACCCGCCGAGCATGCCGTAGGCGTGCGTCGGTCTAAGCCGCACGACCACTCGCTGGTCGGCGACCATCACTCTGCGGTAGTCGTCCCAGTCATCGTGTTCGCCGGAGATCGACCGATACAACTCGACGAGCTCGTCGACCGCTGCATCGTCGGGCCTTGAAGCCACCGACGACAACTCGACTTCGCCCTCGATCACGACGTAGCCCCAGAAGTCTTCGCGGCTGACGTACAGCGACGTCTGCGGGTTGCGAACGAGGTTGGCGTACTTGGCCCGAGTCGCCGTGATCGAGATCTTGATCACACCGTCTACGACTGCATAGGCGATGTTCGAGATCTGCGGGCGACCATCACGCTTCTGGGTGACCAACACCCCATTTCGACGAGCAGCAGCAAAGTTCAATGCTTCGAAGAGTTCCATGACGACGACAACACCTCGGCGGACTCCCCTGTTCCCCGCCTGATCCTCAACGGGTCAGCAGGACAGCGGCAAGCTTTTCGAGGCCGGCCACGCGGCTGGCTTTGACGAGTACCGCGTCGTCGCCGGAGACCGAGCCGAGAGCCCTCGCCGCGTCTGCCGACGGCGAAACGCCGTAAAGATCGGTGCCGACGACGATCACCTCGACGCCACGATCCGCCGCATAACGAGCGATCGCTCGATGCTCCGCCGCGGCGTCGCTGATCTCGGCCATCACCCCGACTATCGCCACCCATCGCTTCGCCGGCAGCGCGACCAAGGTGTCAATGGCAGCACGCATCGAGGTCGGGTTGGCGTTGTACGCGTCGTTCAAGATGATCGCTCCCGACGCAGCACGATCAACCTCCATGCGCATCGGTGTCGCCCCGACCTTGGCGAGCGCGGCCGCCCCGGAAGCAAGATCGCCACCGACCGCGCCGACGCACGCGAGGGCCGCGGCGGCGTTGACGGCCATGTGCCGACCGCTGATCGACAGGCGGACATCTGCGCTGCCCCATGGGGTAGCGGCCACGAATGACGGCCTGGCCAACTCGTCGAGCACGAGATCGTGCACATGCACGTCGGCGTCGCTCGCCTCGCCGAACAGCAGGCACGTCGCCGACGTCAGCCGGCTCATCGTCCGCACCCGTTGATCATCGGCGTTGAGGATGGCGACGCCGCTGGAGGGCAGCGCTGCGATGAGTTCCGACTTGGCCCGGGCGACGCCGTCGATCCCGCCGACGCGGTCACTGTGCGCCTCGGCCACCCGGGTGATGACACCGATATGCGGCGTGGCGATGCGGCACAACCGCTCGATCTCACCGAACCCACGCATGCCCATTTCCAAGACCATCACCTCGATGTCGTCAGGGGTGTTGAGGATCGCCGTCGGCAGGCCCTGTTCGTTGTTGAAGCTGCGTTCGTTGGCCGCCGTGCGCCGGCTAGTGGCCAACGCCGCCAAAGCCATGTCCTTGGTGCTGGTCTTGCCCACCGACCCGGTGATGCCGATCACCGTGCCGGTGAACGCCTGACGCTGGTGGGTGGCGAGAGCCATCAGCGCCCGCAGCGTGTCGGCGACCTCGATGGCCGTGCCGCCCACAGCGGGGCGGGCTGTGAGGTATGCGGCGGCGTCGGATGCAAGGGCGGAGTTGATGAAGTCATGACCGTCGCGCTCGGCGACCAGCGGCACGAACAGCTGACCGGCGCGGATGGCACGCG
>JANNHY010000282.1:0-2457 GCA_031404635.1 Ilumatobacteraceae bacterium | reverse complement strand
CGTCGAACGTGATCTGCTGCCGATGCAGATCCAACCCACCTACCATGCTCATCAGGGACCTCCTCACTCGTGCCGAAGCAGTTGACAAACCAAATGGTTGCCCACGCACGAGCCGAGGATGTCCTCACACATCGAATGTTTGACGAATTCCTGTGCGAGTCACCACCCACAAGCGCGCCTATGAACCCGGCGCGTGGGCTGGAGTGCTACTGGCCGCAGGTGAGTGTGCGGTCCTGTGTCAGGCGAGGGCTGCAGTGATGACTTCGCAGAACCGTACGAAGTCGCTCTCGGCTTCCGGGTGCGGCCCCTTGATAACGACGTCAGAGGAGATGAACTCGAACGTGTTGAGGTCGAACGTGTCGGAGAAGGTGATCACGCCGGCATCGCGCAGGATCACCGGACCGTGTGGGGTCGAGATCTTCTCCGGCAGGCCCTTGAACGTGGAACTAAAAGTGATCGTGCCGGACGCCTCGTCGATGACGACCCCCGGGTCAACGAAGAGGTTGGCGGCCTGGATCACGACAGATTTGCCGTTGTCCGCGGTAAAGGTGTTCTTCACCGACAGGGTCGACGTAAAACGGAGGACGTTTCCCGCCGAGTCCAAGAAAATCTTGTCGGTGAACACGCCTTTCGACAAGAGATCGACGTTTATCCCGCAGAGGTCAACGTTCTCGACGGAATCAGCGAAGTTCTGATGAAAGACCAACGGTGCGGCCGCATGGGCGCTGACAGGCGAAATCGTCAGGGCGGCTATCAAGGCAGCAGGCAGCACGCGAAGAAGCAATCTGGTCATGGACTATCCCTTCATTCGTCACCCGTAATCGGGCGCCTGTTCCCCTGAGTGAACGTACTCCTCCTGCGACGATTGTCAATATGTGGATGAGTCAACAGCACATGGAGATGCATGCGATCAATGATGGCGTGGACTCACCGCCCCGGTCAGCATCCGCGCCGGCGATGTAACTACACTCGTCCTCGTTGGAGATGGGCCGTGACACGGTAGAGGTCCCGGGTTCGAGCCCCGTCACGCCCACGAGCCTGCCTGGCGATCACACCTGTAATTAGCGCATGCGGGCGCGGACGATCGAAGGCTTGCAGTCGGTTCACGGTTCACTACCGACTCGCCAACGTGCGCTTCAGCCCCATTTCACATGGCCCGCGCCTGAACGATGTCGAAGATCCAGGTGGTGTTGTGATCGCCGCCGGAACTGTTGCCCGGCCGGTCAGGCCGTGTTGCGGTCGGGTGGTCCGGTGGTCATGATCGATCGGTCGGGGAATCGGATGGTGAGTGTGCGGTTAGGGGTCAGGGTCAGGCGCCAGCCGTGGTTGTGGATCTTTTGGTGATGCTGTTCGCACGCCGGTAAAAGGTTGTCGATATCGGTGCGGCCACCGTGGCGGAACCAGACGACGTGGTGAAGTTTGGTGCGGCTGTACCGGACCCGACAACCAGGAATCGCACACGTCGCGTACAACGCGCCGAGTGCTCGGCGTTGCGCGCGGTTGGCCAAGCGTGTCGTGCGACCGAGGTTCAATTCGCCCGGGGCTTCGATGATCACCCCGTTGTCGACGACAACGGTGTGCACGGTAGCGGTGTTGTACAAGTCGTCGAGGACTCGTTGGGGTAGATCGACGGGCAGTCCCCAATCAACCGTCGGTCGGCCGTCGGGATGTGGTTTGGTGTGATCGACCACGACCACGATCTCTGGTCGCCCGAGACGGACCCCGTTGCCGTCCAACAACGCTCGCAGCGCCAGGGCGCGCAGATACGACTGCTTCTCCAACGCGTCCGACGGGCAGCCAGCGGGTTGGCGGTCGTGGAACAGCGCTTGCACCTGGGCATCGAGGCGGTTCTCCAACCGCAGCATCGTCTCGGGATCCCAATGGGCGGCCCAGCGGCCCATCCCGGTGTCGCGATCGATCCACGAGTTCAACCGGATCGCCCGCCGCTGCCGCTCGAAGCGAGCCTCGGCGTCGCCGTCATGCTCCAGGCGGCGGGCTTCGGCGCGCACCGTGCGAGCGAACTCGTCGGCGGTGGCGTGCTCGGCGATACGTAGCAACCGCTCGGTGTCCTGGACCAGTTTGGCTTGCCCACCCGGTTCGAGTTGCCGCAACGCGCGGGCCAACACATCGACATGTTCGCCGGTTACCCGCCCGGCATCCAACGACGAACCGAATGCCGGCATCTGCTCGGCCACCCCGGCGCGGTGGATGACCTGTTCGGCCTGACGCAACGTGCACCGCCCGGCATCAGCCAACGACTTCTCCGGAAACGACGACACCTCGTCCAACAACCGTGCAAACATGATCTCGCGGCCTTCGACCCACGACTTCAACCGGCGCAACAAACCCACCGCAGCCTCCACGGCGACACGATCGGTACACCCCGCGTCGACCGCCGCGACCCGCCCCACCAGGCATTGAACCTCGCTCAACTCCATCTCCCCATTCTCGCAAAGG
>JANNHY010000281.1:0-9519 GCA_031404635.1 Ilumatobacteraceae bacterium | reverse complement strand
ATTGCCTGACGGATCCAGAATGTGGCGTATGTGGAGAACTTGAAGCCACGGCGCCAGTCGAACTTGTCGACGGCGTGCTCGAGCCCGAGATTGCCTTCCTGGATGAGATCGAGGAGATCCATGCCCTGGGGAAGGGGGTAGCGGCGGGCGATGGAGACGACGAGGCGGAGGTTTGAGCGGATGAAGCGATCCTTGGCGTCAGCCGCTGCAGC
The DNA here is from genome assembly GCA_031404635.1 of Ilumatobacteraceae bacterium. Taxonomy (GTDB): domain Bacteria; phylum Actinomycetota; class Acidimicrobiia; order Acidimicrobiales; family Ilumatobacteraceae; genus JAENVT01. Next base: position 9,307 of record JANNHY010000281.1, on the reverse strand, counting down.
AACGGCTGCCTTGAGGGCTGCGCCCTTCTCGCCGTTGGCAAGGCGCTCGGCGGCCGCGCGGCCGGCTTCGATGACGCGAGACAGTTGACGCTCTTCCTCAGCGTTCAGCAGTGACACTTTTCCGATGTCATTCAGGTAGAGACCGATAGAGTCATTCATGGCAATTGTTTCCAACTTCTTTGTGAGATTCCATATTCCGGGGCATACTGTGCCGGGTGACACGTGCTTGAGGCACGCCGGGGGGATCGGCACGTCAATGATCTTCCCGGGTGAGAAACGCGGGCCGCCGTAGAGGTGGCTTGCTCGTTGTCGCTAGATTTGGGGGGGACAGGTTGGGGGGAACGGACTACATTACTACATCGGCGCGACCATGTCATGTCAATACCCCGATTCTCGTCAAGATATACGCCGGTTGGGGCTGCCTGCGCCGAGCAGATTCGCCGACCTAGACTGGGCAGCCGTGCCCCTGCGTATCGGACTATTCGGTGGCACGTTCGATCCGCCCCATGTCGGCCACCTGGTGACCGCGGTGAACGTGCGTCATGCCCTGGATCTCGATTCTGTGGTGCTGATGGTGGCCAACGCTCCCTGGCAGAAGTGGGGGACCAGGGCGATCACGTCTGCCGAAGATCGGTTGGCAATGGTCGAAGCGGCGGTGGCCGACGTCGACCGACTCGTCGTGGGTGACGCCGAGATCCGCCGTGGGGGGTCGAGCTTCACGGCCGACACCCTCGCCACGCTGGCCGACGGCTACCCGGGAGCTGAACTGTTCACGATCGTCGGCGACGACGCTGCTGCGGGTCTGACGACGTGGGAGCGCCACGAAGAGGTCGTCGCCCAGTCGCATCTGGTGGTTGTCGACCGACCGGGCACACCGGTCGAGTTGCCTCGCGGCTTCGACTGGTTGCGTGTCGAGGTGCCACGACTCGAAGTGTCGAGCACCGACCTGCGGGCCCGAGTGCGCGACGGTCGACCGCTCGACTACCTGGTGACCGAGCCGGTTCTCGAAATCATCGCCACCCGCAAGTTGTACCGGAACGCCGCATGACGGCACTCGCCTCACGCCGCCGTCGGCACACCCTTTTGGCCTTGGCAGCGGGCGTCGTCGCCGCAATCGCTGCACCCACACTTCTGTATGTCGGTGCCAAGGCAATCACCAACTCCACGGCAGGCAAGAACGCCCTGGCCGATGTACTGCCGGTACAGACCTTCCCCCACACACCGACGGCGATGCTGGCGACGGTGAGCGATACCAACGAGCTCACCAGCGTCACCGTTTTCGTACTGGCGCCTGATGTCGATGTCACCGCTGCCGGTTATGACCAGCGCGGCGGCAGCGTGGTCTCGGTGCCGATCAACGCCGACGCCGGGTCAGGCGCGCAACTGCTTTCATTGGCAGAGGCCTACGCCGTTGGCGGTGAGGACGAGCTTCGCATCAGTCTCGAATCGGCGATCAACCTCACCGTCGATTTCAGCAAGGTGATGACCCGCGCCGAATTCGCCGGATTCCTGCTCGGATTGCCGCCCGTGCAGGTCGATCTGACCGGCGACGTGCTGGGGGTCGACGACGCCGTGCTGTACCCCAAGGGCCCCGCTGCGCTGTCGACAGACCAGGTCGCTGAGATCATGACGACAAAATCCCCGACCCAGCGTGAACGGCTGCGCCGCCCCAACATCGACAGGTTGTGGGCTGGCATCGTTGCCGCGGTCGGCACGGGTCGCGAGGGGCAAACGCTCAGCGCGTCAATGCCGACGACGTTCGCGGAGGTGGCTTCCAGGCTGATGGCCGGACCACTCGCGTCTCGTGGGTTGCTGGCTCGAACGCTCGCCGGCGATCGCAACCCGGACCAACTCGATGTCGAGGCGCTCGACCGACCCGATACGGTGATGGTGTTCGCCAGCATCGCCCCGGCATCGATGTCCCGGCCGGCAAGCGGCCTCTCGTTCCGGGTCGAGGCGCCGTCCGGTTACGACCAGCAGGTGCGCAAGACGATCGGCATCTTGCTGTCATTCGGCGGCAACGTGGTGTCGGTTGATCTCAATGCAGCGGCGAAAGAGGAAACTACCTTCTTCATCTACGATCCGACGTTGGCCGAGGCCGAGCCGACCGACAGCCCGGTGTTCGGCACGATCACCGTGGAGACGCCCGACGTGCGCCTCGAGGGAATCGATGAGACGATCGCTCTGGGCACCGCCTACCTCGACGAGGTCGACCTGACGGCTCCCGACGCCACTTCAACGTCGGTCGAGCCGACGGAGACTACCGGGTGAGCCAAGCGACTGCTGCGGCATTGGCAGTTACGGCAGCACGCACCGCTGACAACAAGAAGGCCGAGCGCACGCTGGTGTTGTTCGTCGGCGATGTGCTGTCGATAACGGAGTACTTCGTTATCACCAGTGCTTCCAACCGGCGCCTGGTGCGCATGGTCGTCGACGAGATCGAGGCAGCTGTCCGTGAACAGCACGGTCGTTCACCGCTGCGGGTCGAGGGAGTCGCCGAGCAGCAATGGGTGCTGATCGATTACGGCGACGCGGTCATCCACGTGTTCAGCGACGAGATCCGCGCCTATTACGAAATCGAGCGCCTGTACCGCGACGTTCCCACGCTTGATTGGCATCTTGAGCAGGGGTGATCTCAGTCACAGATAGGAATGGCCGTGGCATCGCTATTGTTGACGAGGCCATGTCGTTACCGCTTTCCGGCCCGTTCGACACGGGCCAACTCCCGAGGCTCGCGCCCCATCCGGTGACGGTGACCGTTGCCCGTACGGTCGCGCCCGGATGGGAGGCCGAGTTCATGCGCTGGGCCGACGAGATGGTCGCCAAGGCCCGCGACTTCCCGGGCTGCCTTGGTGCTGGTGTACTGCACCCCGGTGACGCCGGCGGTGAGTACCAGATCATCGTCCGCTTCTCCGACGGGATGATGCTGCGGGTCTGGGAACGATCGGCGGTCCGCAACGAGCTGATGGACCGCTCCGACCAGTTCGTCACCAGCGCACGGCTGCAGCGTACGGTCGGCGTCGAAGAGTGGTTCAACGCCACCGGCCTCGCCGAGCCCAAGCGTCCGTTGTGGAAGAAGCTGTCGATCGATGTCGCCTGGGTCTACCCCGTCGCCTTGTTCATCTCGATCTTCGCCGCGCCGCTGTTGGCCAGGCTGCCACTCGTCGCCCGAGTGCTGACCAGCGCTGCCGTTATCACGACGATCATGCACTTCGCGGTGCAGCCGATCCGCAAGCGAATGCGCGCCCGTCGCAGTCTCTAACAGTCGGTCGCGGTCGTCGCGATCGCCGAAGTGTGGCCGTACGCTGCCGACGTAGCCGTGTTCGACCACACTTCCTCGTCACTCAGGAACGCGGTTGGGAACCGTGGCGAGTCGTTGGTAATCTCAGTCGTCCCAAATCGGGGCTGTAGCTCAGTTGGCAGAGCACTTCCATGGCATGGAAGGGGTCAGGGGTTCAATTCCCCTCAGCTCCACGTAGCACCAGGCGTAGCTGTCGAGCCGTTCCTCCAGCCCAAACGCTGACCGCGCCTCTCGGGTGATCGCCGCCTGTAGTGCGGCGACAAAGCAGTCCTGCGAGAGATCCATGTCGTACCACTGTCCGCGTCGACGCGTACCGAGTTACGGACCTTGTACCCGGTTGTCAGGTCCCACTCGGTCGCACGATGTGGGGCACTGGGCCCACGCACCTCGCGGGCCGACTCACAGGGAGACAAATCATCATCACCACCAAGAAGATGGGCTACCTCGCCCTCGCCACCAGTCTCGCGATTGGGATCACGATGAGCGCTCTGACGACTGCGGACGCCGCTCCGCCTGCAGTTGTCGTGTACGACTCGATCGGGTCAACCGTTCCGGGAAACGTGGTGAGCCAGCCTTTCCAGGCACAACAGACGAGTCAGTTTGGCGACAGAGTCGTCCTGGCAGCCGAGCCCCGAAACCTCACTTCGGTCACGATTTTGATGTCGAGTTGGGGCTGCGAAAGCGGTAGCTGGAACCTTGGCGATTGTCTCACGACCACCGCCGCCACGTTCAGCCACCCGCTGACGTTGACGATCTACAACGCTCCGTTGGCTGGTCTCGGGGTCGGCACAGAGATCATCTCGAGCACACAGACGTTCGACATTCCGTTCCGACCAAGCGCCAGCCCCGGTTGCACCGGTGGCAGGTGGTCTGATGGCACCACCTGCTACAACGGGTTCGCTACCCCGGTCAAGTTCACGTTTGACGGCACCGTTGTCCTACCGAACGACGTGATCTGGGGCATCTCGTTCAACACCAGTGGCTATGGTGCGAGCCCGCTCGGATACGCGACGACATGTGTAGCGGCTCCTGAGGGCTGCGGCTATGACGCGTTGAATGTGGGACTGTCGGAGGCCATTGAGCCGGTCGTCGGGACCGATTTGGACCCAAATGGCGTGTATTGGGACACGGATACCGCCGGCTACTACTGCGACAGCGGGACGGCAGGAGTTGGGACCTTCCGGAGTGACGCTCCGTGCTGGCCGGGGTTCCGTCCGATGGCGAGTATCGAGACCAGCGATCCGACCGTCGGCCCGCCAACCAGTAAGGATCAGTGCAAGATGGATGGTTGGAAGACCTTCAACAACCCATTCTTCAAGAACCAGGGCGATTGCGTTTCCTTCAGCAACCACAGCTAGAGGCAGCTAGAGGCGTCTGGGATTCCGTCGCGCCGATCAGGGAGTCGGCTGACAGCGGCAACACTTCCAACTGAGCAAAGTCAAGGATTCGACCTGGATCGCCGCCGCGACCCAGGTCGAATCCTGACATCGAGTCCTCTACGCCTTAGGCGGGGGCACCATGTGCTGGCCCGGGGCAGCGTCGCCGGACCCGACCAGAACGAAGAGCATGCCGTGTGCTACTTCGGTACCACCGCTGGAAACTCGTAGGACTGCCTGCTTGTTGCCGTCCGTGGCCCGCTTCTCGACCGCGACGGCGATCGTGACCGAGCGGGATGCCCCGGGAGCCAGGGTGAAGGACGCGGAGCCCGTGAAGGCCGCACCGTCGAGATCGCCGTCGACGACCGCGGCACTGAAGCTGCGCGACGTGGCGCCGAGGTTGGTGATCGTGATCGCAGACGTGAGCGACTTGCCCGAACCGCCCGGCACGGAACCGAATGACTTGCTGACCGGGTCGAGTGCTGCCGTTGCGTCCGTCGCCGCTGCGACGTCGAGCAGGCCGGTTCCGACGATCATCGCGTCCGCGGTGACCTTATCGGTCAACGGGTCGCGCAGCAACCCTTCTTGGGCGGTGTTGACGATGCTGGAACGCACTTGGGCTGCGCTCCATAGCGGATGCAAGCCGCGCACGACTGCAGCCGCGCCCGCCAAATGCGGTGTTGCCATCGACGTCCCGCCGAGGAATCCCCAGCAACCTTCCACCGGCAGAGGATCGCAGTCGGAAGCCGGCAACGAACTGATGATGTCAGCACCGGGTGCCACGACGTCGGGCTTGATCAGCACGTCGCCATGCGTCGGTCCCCAACTGCTGAAGCCGGCCATGAGGTTGGTGTCGTTCGGCCGGGTGATGTATTCCGGTTGAGCCTGCAGCGTGACGTTCTCGGTGTCGTGGGTGGCGATGAGCAATCCATCGGACAGGCTCACCATGACCGCAGGAATCGTCGGCCGTGGCTCCAGACCGTTGTGCGACATGAAGAACGGCGCCTCTTGCACCCTGTCGACCATGATCACGCCGACTGCGCCGGCGTTCTGGGCGTTGCGGATCTTGACCGTGAAGTCGCAGACGCCCCGACCGAGTAGCGCGATCCGACCGGTGAGCGGTGGCAGCGTGGGCGAGTCGTCGCAGGCGAGGGAGAGGCCGTGCGGGAACGCGCTCACCGGATCAGGGACCACCTGGAGTGGCGCGATCAAGTCGGCCGTCAACGGAGCGAAATCGCCGACGACTGCCTCGTACTCCACCCCGTCGACCGCCACAACGTTGATCAGTGCATGGCCGACGGTGCTGGCACCGGCAGTCAGGGCGCGTGGCGCCGCACCGGGGTAGTGGACGGTCCAGTAGCCGGGCCCTTCGTTGCCGGCGGCAACCGCGATGACCATGTTGGCCCGGTCGAGGTTGTCGACAGCGTTGTCGAGCAGGAAGGCGCCGCCGCCGTCGTTCCGGGCCCCGCCCAGGCTCATGTTGGCGACATCGAAGCCATCGACGTATGCCTCCTCCATAGCCTGGAGGATGTCTTCGGAGCGGGCCGAGCCGGTCTCGCCCGGGAACACGTTGTAGTTGCCGAGCAACGCTCGCGGTGCCACACCCGACGGGTCGTAGGGAATGTCCACGCCGCTGATCACGGCCGGCGTGTGGGCGTTGCAACCAACGGTGCCCGCGACGTGGGTGCCGTGACCGTTGACCGCAGTCGGGTCGAGGTGGTCTTGCCTGATGCGATTCGAGAACACCTTGGCGACGATGACCTTGTTGTTCGTGAGACCCGCCGGGCCGATCTGGGGTTGTGCGGCGTAGCCGGTGTCGTCGAAACATGGGTGGGTGACATCGATACCGGTGTCGATGATGGCGACCCTGACCCCCGCACCTGCATTCGCCTCGCCGCCCGCATTGGCCCATGCCTCCGCTGCATGAACGAGGGTCAGATCGGGATCATCATGGGCAAGCGGCCTGAAGATTCCCTGCAGCTCGGCCGACACCACCATTGGCGCGGCGCGCAGCTGGGCGAGGGTGGCTCCGTTCAACGCCACCGACACTGCGTTGAGGGAGATGTCGAACTCTTTGTTGATCTTCGCCGGGATCTTGTTGTCGCTGAGCCACTTGCGGAAGCTGTTGCGGATGGCCGACAGCTTCGCCCGCTCGGACTTCGTCGCCGTGCTGTTGAAGTCGACCTTCTTGCCGTTGCTCGGCTTGGTCGCGGCTGCAACCGATAGCGGCGCTCCACTGAGTTGAACGATCGCCGATGACGAATCGACCGTCGGTGCTGGAGCCCCTTCGACTGGTATCTGACCGCCTGCTCCGGCTGTGCCGACGGCGAGTGTCAGGGCACATATGAGTTTCACGACCTTGTGTTTCATGATTGCCTCCCGATCATCGATACTGCAGGAGGGGCGACCGTAGCCGGGTTAGAGAGTCGGCAGCGAGTTGGCGGAGTAGGGCGTCGGCGCATGGCACTCACGTGGCCACGACGATCGCCGGTCGGATCAACGGCGTCGGGATCGCCGGCGTCGCAGCACAGGCGACCGTCGTCGGCTTGAAGGCATGCACCATCGTGGGCTTCTGCTTCGCCGATTCCGTCGCCGCCGCCCTGCGATACGCGGGCGACCAGAAGCTGGATGTCGTCAACCTCAGCCTGTTTGCCGACCCGTACCTGTACTTCTGCGCCAACGATGCGGGGCAACGAGCGATTTTGCTCGACCTGCAGAAGGCAGCCCGGTATGCGGAGCAGCGAGGCGTCGTGATCGTCGCCTCAGCCGGCAACGAAGCCGACGATCTCGGGCATCCCACCGAAGACACGATCAGCCCCGACTGGCCGCCGGACAGCGCGATCGTCCGTACCGTGCACAACAACTGCCGCGTCGCGCCGGCGGAACTCCCCGGCGTCGTAACCGTGTCGGCACTCGGCGTCACCACTCTCGCCAGCTACTCCAACGTCGGAACACCAGTCGACGTCGCGGCTCCCGGCGGCGACGCACCCCAAACCCCGGCAACGGTCTTCGGACGCGGACGCATTCTCGCCGGCTGGTCGAGCACCCACGCCACTGGCACCTGGGAAGCGTTGATCGCGGCGAACCGTGCGGTCGAAAGTGGTGGCGGTCGCTATGTGTGGATCAGTGGTACGTCGATGGCGTCACCGCACGTCGCGGATGTCGCCGCACTCATCCGCGCGAAGTTCCCGAACATGCCGCAGGGCGCCGTTACCGCCCTCATCCGGTCGTCTGCCACACCGACAGCATGCCCCGCAGGCTGGCCGGCTGATGATCTACGGCAATGCACGGGCAGTTCGGCCAACACGTCGTTCTTCGGTGCCGGCACCGTCAACGCGCTCGGGGCTGTCTCGCGGTAGCTGCTCGGTTTCGCTCGATCCGTGGAGAGCCGCCCGCGGGAGGCTCTCCACGGATCAGGGCCTCCTCGGCGGTCCGAGGCGAGCCTCATTTGAATTAGATGTTGGTCATCTTCTCGGCGGTCTCGTTGTAGCGACCGCCTTGCACCTGGATCTTGGATGCGGCGTTGTCGATCTCGGTGAGTTCGTCGGTCGACAGCTCGACGCCGGCCGCGCCGATGTTCTCCTCGAACCGGTGCAGCTTGCGCGTGCCAGGGATCGGGACGATCCAGGGCTTTTGGGCGAGGAGCCATGCCAGCGCAATCTGGGCGGGGGTGGCACCCTTGCGTTGGGCGACGGTTGCGAGCAGATCGACGACGGCCCGGTTGTGCTGGAGCGCCTCGGGCTCGAACCGGGGGATGGTGCTGCGGATGTCGTTGCCGGCATCGAAACTGGTCGACTCGGTGATGGTGCCGGTGAGGAAACCCTTGCCGAGCGGGCTGAAGGGCACGAAGCCGATGCCCAGTTCCTCGCACGCGGCCAGGACCTCCTCCTCGGGACGCCGCCACCACAGCGAGTACTCGCTCTGCACGGCTGTCACGGGCTGGACCGCATGGGCGCGACGGATCGTCGCCGCGGCCGCCTCGGACATTCCAAAGTGCTTCACCTTTCCGGACGCGACGAGTTCCTTGACCGCGCCCGCGACGTCCTCGATGGGAACGTCGGGGTTGACCCTGTGCTGGTAGAAAAGGTCGATGGCATCGACTCGGAGCCGCTTCAAGGAGGCGTCGGCGACCTGCTTGATGTGCTCGGGTCGGCTGGAGAGCCCACTCTGCTTGCCGTTCTCGTCGAATTGGAACCCGAACTTGGTGGCGATCACCACTTGGCCGCGGAACGGAGAGAGGGCTTCGCCGACGAGTTCCTCGTTGATGAACGGGCCGTAAACCTCGGCTGTGTCGAAGAACGTGACGCCGCGGTCCACGGCGGTGCGGATCAGCGAGATCATCTCCTGCCGGTCAGGCTTGTCGCTGTAGCCACCGGTCATGCTCATGCAGCCCAACCCGATGGCTGAGACCTCCAACCCGCTTCTACCAAGAGTGCGTTTGTCCACGGTTCGGTGCTCCTGTCGTCGTCGGAGGAAAGGCTCGGCCTCTGCGGTTGACATCACTCGATCTATCGTGACCGGATGTCGACGACGCGTTCGTACTCGACCGTCGTCACCACGGGTGACCGCCAACGAGTCATGGTTCCGGTGCCCTTCGATCCGGACACGGTCTGGGGATGCAAGCCGACGC
>JANNHY010000280.1:0-1835 GCA_031404635.1 Ilumatobacteraceae bacterium | reverse complement strand
CCGAGATGGTCATGCCTGGTGACAACATTGCGATCACGGTCGAGTTGGGTAAACCGATCGCGATGGACGAGGGTTTGCGTTTCGCCATCCGCGAAGGTGGCCGCACCGTCGGCGCCGGACGCGTCACCAAAATCACGAAATGAGCTGACGCACCTCATGGCACAGAGCATTCGTATCCGCCTCAAAGCATTCGACCACGAGATCATCGATCAATCGACGCGCAAGATCGTCGAGACTGTCACTCGTACCAGCGCGACGGTGCGCGGGCCGATTCCGTTGCCGACCGACAAGCACCGCTACACCGTCATCCGTGGCCCGCACATCGACAAGGACTCGCGCGAGCATTTCGAGATGCGCGTCCACAAGCGCCTGATCGACATCATCGATCCCAACGCCAAAACCATCGACAGCCTGCAGCGCATCGAGTTGCCGGCCGGTGTCGATATCGAGATCAAGATTCAGTCCAGCTGAGCGACAGCGACAAAGTTCGATGACGGTGGGCTCACCCAACGAGCGGCGGTGCCGATAGAACATCATCATCGAATCGAATCTTCCACCGCCTGAGATTGGCGCGCTCGCCCACGACGAGCCGACGCCCGACCCGAAACGGAGACAATTCTTCGGCCTACCCGGCCGTCACCTGTTCCTCGTGATCGGTCTGGTGACTATCGTCTGGTTGGCCGGGCTGGTCGGCGCGCTGATCGGCGTGCAATGGGCACAGCAACGGTCAGGGCCTCCACAGAAACCGTCGACGCTCGGAGTCACCGTCGTGGAGCCACGCCAGAATGAACTCCCACGGCTTGACGTAGAGGCGATTGCCAACGACGTAGCCCCGAGCGTGGTCGCTGTGCAGAGCATTGTGGTCGTCAACGGCCGAGCAGGAGAAAGCCTTGGCACCGGGCTGATCGTCACTGCCGATGGCGAGATCGTGACCAACGCCCATGTCGTTGGCGATGCCAAATCGGTTCATGTCCGACTCAACGGCGAAACCGAACCCCGCGACGCGGCCGTGGTCATCTCTGATCCGTCGCGTGATCTGGCACTCCTGCGGATCAAGGCCAGCGGGTTGAGCCCGGCGACGTTTGCCGCGCCGAACGATGTGCGCATAGGCGATGAAGTACTGGCTATCGGCTACGCCCTCGACCTCGACGGCGACCCAACCGTCACGCTCGGCATCGTCTCGTCGCTCGATCGCACCCTGTCCACTGAGACCGGGTCATTGAAGGGCCTGATCCAGACTGACGCGGCGGTCTCGTCGGGTAATTCTGGCGGACCGCTGGTCAACGCCATCGGACATGTGTTGGGTGTCAACACACTGGCATCGTCGAGCGGGCTCGGCACGACCGCCAACGGACTCGGCTTCGCCATCTCGGCCGCCGAGTTGTTACTGGGGCTCGAACAGCTCCGTGCCCAGGCCAACGGCGACTCGATCGTGTCCGCGTATCTCGGAGTGCAACTGGAACGCCGCACCGACGGGGGCAGCGGAGCGCTCGTCGCCGAGGTCGTCGCCGACTCAGCAGCCGCCGAGGCCGGCATCGAGGTCGGCGATGTCGTCGTCGCGGTCAATGGCGAGCCGATCACCGGTCAGGCGGCGCTGGTTGCAACTATTCGCAGCCTGGCCCCGGGCGAGAAAGCCGCGGTCTCGCTGGTGCGAGGCGGGGCCGCTATCGAGCTGATCGCGGTACTTGGCGAGCGCCCGCCCGATTCGTAGCGGTTAAATCGACAGCAACGGAAAGCGCTCGTTGTCGAGCGGCTGGCCGGGCACGATCGGGTCGTAGGGCGGCGAGTGCAGCCATGGCCTGGCGGCGAACCGCGCATCGCTGCCGAGATAGCGG
>JANNHY010000279.1:0-27307 GCA_031404635.1 Ilumatobacteraceae bacterium | reverse complement strand
AATTCTTCAGCGCCACCTACATCAGCCGCCACGACAACATGCGCGGCGCCGCCGTGCACGACACCTGCGCGGTCATGGCGCTGACACACTCGGCGCTGTTCACGAGATCGTTCTCCCACGTCTCGGTCGAGTTGGTCGGAGAGCGCACCCGCGGCATGACGGTGGTCGACCAGCGAACCTTGATCGAGCGACCGGAGCCGAACTGCGATCGGCTCACGGGTATCGATGCCGGTGCGGCGTGGGCGGTGGTGACAGAAGCCATCGCCCATTTCAGCGGCTGACGCTGCACGGTCGACGGCGTACGCCGGCAGTCGGACGGACTACGGTCGGTGCGATGCGCGCAGCGGTGATGACGCCGTGAAACCTGGACCGGGGACAGATTCGTTTCCACGGCAGTACGCCCGTACCCGGCGACTCACCCTGGGCGAGCCGCGCAATCTCGTCGTGTCGCCTGATGGTCGGCGCATCGTGTTCATCCGCAGCCAAGCCGGTGACGACCCGATCAACTGCCTGCACCTGCTCGACGTCGCCAGCGGTCGGGAGCGGCTGATTGCCGATCCGGTGGCCCTACTGGCGCAGGCCGACACCGACGACGTACCGGCGGAGGAACGGGCTCGCCGCGAACGGATGCGCGAGACCGCCTCGGGGGTGACGAGCTTCGCCACCGACGGCGCTGTCACGGTCGTCGCCTTCGCGCTCGCCGGGCGGCTGTTCGTCGCCGGTCTGCTCAGCGGTGTCGCCCGCGAACTCACCGTCGACGGGCCGGTCTTCGACCCTCGCCCCGACCCCGAGGCCGGCCGGCTTGCCTACGTGTGCGGCAACGCGTTGCGAATCGCCGAACTCGACGGGAATAGTTGGGAACTGGCCAGCGACGAGGATCCCGAGGTCTCGTGGGGAGCCGCCGACTTCATCGCCGGCGAGGAACTGCACCGCTACCGGGGTTACTGGTGGAGCCCCGACGGGGCGGCGATCGCGGCATGCCGGGTGGATGTCTCGCCGGTCGAGCAGTGGTTCATTGCCGATCCCGGTTCTCCCGACCAGCGACCCCTCGAGGTGCGCTATCCCGCCGCCGGCACCGCCAACGCCAAGGTCGACCTGCACGTACTGGCCCTCGATGGTGCAAGCACCGAGGTTGCCTGGGATCACGACCGCTTTCCGTACCTCACCGCCGTGCGCTGGGCGTCGAACGATCGGTTGCTGCTGGCGGTGCAATCCCGTGATCAGCACGACTTGCAGGTGTTGCAGGCCAATCCGACGACCGGCGACACGGCTGCGATCTTCTCCGATCACGACGAACGCTGGGTCGAACTGGTGCCCGGCACCCCGGATGAACTCGACGACGGACGCTTGGTCATGGCTGCCGATCGTGACGGGGCGCGCCGACTGTTGATCGACGGCGCGGCCGTGACCCCTGCCGACCTACAGGTGCGGGCAGTGGTGGCCGTGAGCGACAACGCCGTAACCGTGCATGCCAATCATCCTGACGACGCCACGGTGCAAGATGTATGGCGATGGAGCGATGAGGGCCTGATTCGGCTCAGCGACGGAGCAGGCGTTCATACCGCTGTTGTCGGCGGTAGCACCACCGTGCTGCGCAGTACGTCGCTCGATCGTTGTGCAGCGCGCACCGCGGTAGCGGGTGGCCCGGTGTTGACGTCGTTCGTCGAGGAACCGCTGATCGATCCCAATGTGTCCGTGCATCACTACGGCGATCGCCGCCTGGCGACGGCCGTGCTGCTGCCTCGCGGCCACGACGGCGCACCGCTGCCGGTTCTACTCGATTCCTACGGCGGCCCGCACGTGCAGTACGTGTTGGCTTCGCGGAGCCGGTTCGCCCTGTCGCAGTGGTTCGCCGATCAAGGTTTCGCGGTCGTCGTTGTCGATGGACGCGGTACGCCCGGGCGTGGCAGCGAGTGGGAGCGCGCCGTTCATCTCGATCTGGCTTCTCCCGTTCTCGACGACCAGATCGACGCCTTGCACGCCGCCGCCGAGCACCACCCGCTCGATCTCGATCGGGTCGCCATCCGCGGCTGGAGCTTCGGCGGGTATCTGGCTGCGCTGGCGGTGATGCGCCGGCCCGACGTTTTCCACGCCGCGATCGCCGGTGCGCCGGTCACCGATTGGCGGCTGTACGACACGCACTACACCGAGCGCTACCTCGGGGACCCGACCGTCGACGACACCGCCTACGCCAACTCGTCGTTGCTGCCTATGGCCGCCGCGCTGACCCGGCCGCTGTTGTTGATCCACGGTCTTGCCGACGACAACGTGGTCGCCGCACACACCCTGCAACTGTCGTCGGCGCTGCTGGCGGCGGGGAAGCCGCACGAGGTTCTGCCACTCGTCGGGGTCACCCACATGACACCGCAAGAAGTCGTCGCCGAGAACATGCTGCTCCACCAACTCGACTTCCTCAGGCGTTTCCTCGGGCCGCCGCCGACCGGTTAGTTTGCGAGTTCGATGAATCGACGCCTGCGTGATCTCTACAGCCACATCTCGGTGCACGCCACGGCCAATCGCGAACACGAGGCGGTGATCGAACTGTTGTTGCTGGTGATGTTCGCCGACCGGCACATCTCCGACGACGAGCTCGACGAGATCCGTAACATCAGTGACGATTCGGGGTGGGAGTCGTCGACGTTCTCGTTCGACCAGTACCTCGGCCAGGCGATGGCCAAAGTGCGCGCCGCCGTCGCCGAGCACGACACCGAAGCGTTGCTCGACGACATCGATCGCCGCGTCACCAGCTCGATGTTGCGGCACTCGCTGTTCTCGGCGGCGCGCGATGTTGCCGGCATCGATCACGCCATCGACCCTCCCGAGGAATCACTCCTCGCCCAGGTCGCCGCCCGCTTCGCCTGAGTCGGTCGCGCCGCGTCGCGCCACCGCAACTCGATCGTGACCGCCCGAGTCACGGGTGATTTCAATGTCATCGAACCCGGCCACACGCAGCAACTCGGCTACATCTCGGCCGTGAGCCGAACCGATCTCGATCACCAGCCATCCGCCAGGGCGTAGCCACCGCGGAGCCTCGGCGACGAGGTGTCGGATCTCGTCGAGACCATCGGTCCCTGCGAACAGGGCTACCGCTGGTTCCCAGTCGCGCACGATCGATTCGATCTCGGGATCATCGTCGGCCACGTACGGAGGATTCGACACGACGACCGCCAGGCGACCGAGCAGTTCCACCGGTAGCGCGTCGAACCAGTGGCCGTGGGCAAGTTGCACATTGGTCGCTGCCCGGCCGACGCCGGCAGCGTTGGCCCGCGCCACGTCGAGCGCCTCTGCCGAACGATCGGTCATCCACACGGTGACGCCGTCGACGGGCAACTCGGTAGCGAGCGACAGCCCGATCGCGCCGCTGCCGGTGCCGAGGTCGGCACACACGATCGGCAGCGGCATCGAACGGGCGAGCCGCAACGCGGCCTCGACCACCGTTTCGGTCTCCGGTCTGGGGATCAACACGCGGCGATCGACCATCAGATCGAGGTGGCGAAAACCCCAACGACCGAGCACGTACTGCAGCGGCTCGCCGGTTGCCAGCCGGGCGAGCATCGCGTCGAGGTGCGCCACGCCGCGCTCGCTCGCCGGCTGATCGAGCCGCGCCAGAAACTCGTCACCGTCACAACCCGAGGCGACCTCGCACAGCCACCGAGCCTGGCGACGACCGACGCGCCCGGCCGTCTCGTTGCACAGCTCGCCCCAGCTGATGGTGTCGTCATTCATCGCCGGCGAGCTGACGGGCCCGCTCGTCGGCGCTGAGAGCATCGACGATGTCGTCGAGGTCACCGGCCAGCACATCCTGTAACCGGTAGATCGTGAACCCGATGCGATGGTCGGTAACCCGGCTTTCCTTGTAGTTGTAGGTGCGGATCTTCTCGCCGCGCCCTCCACCGCCGACCTGGGCGCGGCGCTCGACCGACTGCGCCGCGTCCTGTTCGTCCTGAGCGAGCTTCAACAATCTGGCGCGCAGCACCAGCATCGCCCTGGCACGGTTCTGCAGCTGGCTGCGCTCGTCCTGCATGGCCACCACCACACCGGTCGGCCTGTGGGTGATGCGCACCGCCGAGTCGGTGGTGTTGACACCCTGGCCACCGGGGCCACTCGATCGGTACACGTCGATGTCGAGATCGCGCTCGTCGATGTCGACCTCGACCTCCTCGGCCTCGGGCAGCACCAGCACCGTGGCCGACGAGGTGTGGATACGGCCCTGGCTCTCGGTGGCGGGCACCCGCTGCACGCGGTGCGTGCCACCTTCGAACTTGAGCCGGCCCCATGCGGTTTCGCCGTTGATCAAGATGGTGACCAGGTTGACGCCGCCGAGGTCGCTGGGGTCGTGCGACAACACCTCGACCGTCCAGCCCTTCAAGGCCGCGAACCCGCGGTACATCTCGTACAGATCGCCGGCGAAGAGATTGCCCTCCTCGCCGCCTTCTGCGCCGCGGATCTCGATGATCACCGACTTACCGTCGTTGGGGTCCTTCGGAAGCAACAGCAACCGCAGCTGCTCCTCGAGATCGGCGAGGTCAGCCTCGGCATCGACAAGCTCGGCACGCAACATCGGCCGATCGGATTCCGACGCATCGATCAGCAGCTCGCGAGCCGCCTGCGCGTCAGCGGAACGAGTTCGATGAGCACGCAGGCACTCGACGACGGGAGTGAGGTCCTTGTAGCGCTTCGACACCCGGCGCAGCGCGGCGTGGTCGCTGACCACGTCGGGGTCGCTGAGGCTCACCTCCAGCGAGATGAACTCATCTTCCAGGGACGCCAGTCGTTCGAGCACCGACCGAGCAGGTTACGGCCTCAGCCGACAGGAGCGAACGGTATGGGCTCGGTCAGCAGGGCTGCGATCTCGGCCTGGACGGGCACGGCGTCGCGTGCCGGAACGACGATCCGGGTTGGATCACCCGTCGCCAGTCGGGCATCTGTTGCAAACGGAACGAGGTCGAGGTCGACGCCCACGCTGACCACCACCGTCGTCGGGCGCCCTTCGATCACGGCGCGGGCCACGCACGGCTGCGGGTCCTTGAGGTTGTGATGGACGATCGGTGACGGCACGGCTTCGACCTGCGACGCGCCAATCAGGGCAGGGTCGTCGATCAACGTGGCGCGCAGCGCTCGCTCCTGGCCGATCCGGTTCAACGGATGCGGGTCGGCGCCGTGGCGGCGGTGCGGCGTTACAGCAGCCACCACCGTGGCCAGCGCTTCCACCGTGGGCACGTCGCCGTGCAGCATCTGGAACGCCTCGCGGTCGTGTTGACCGATCCCGACCTCGAGGCGCACGGCGCCGGAGTACGCGTCGACGACCACCCGACACACTTCGAGGCCGCGGACCTCGCCGACCAACACGCCGTTCTCCACCGCTGGGTGTGCACCCCCGCTGGCGATCAGGGCGCGGAACTGCTCGTGCTCGGCCGGCACACCGAGCGGCGCCGGCAGTGGCTCGGCAATTGCCGGCAGCAGCTCCCGCTCTGCGACATGCCACACCTCGATCGGCATCCGGAACGCCGCCGCTCGGCGGGCGAGCGTGCCGGCGCCTTCGTCGGCCAGCACGTTCAACCGGTCCACGCCGGCGCGCACCGCCCAGGCCAGTGCCGGGCCGAGGCCACGGTGTTGACGCTCGTCGAGCAACACCCATCCAACGCGACCGTCGGTTGCCGCCGCGCCAAGGGCAAACGGCGCCGGCTGCAGGTCGGTTGCTCCCCCTGCTGCCCCGTGGTCGCGGATCAGCGCCGCCAACTTGATGGCCAGCAGCCGACCGCGGCGTTCTTCGTCGACCATCGCGGCCACGCTAGCGACCGCCGCAGACGCGAGCTTCGGGCACGGCCATGGCTACCGGCGGCGTTGCTACGATCGCGGCACCGGAATAGAGGACACGATGACCAAGACCGACTTCAAGTCCGTAGACGAGTACATCGCTACGCACCCCGATGCCGTGCAGGCGATCCTGCAGAGCGTCCGCGGCACCATCCGCGAGGCCCTCCCCGGCGCACAGGAAGTGATCAGCTACCAGATCCCCGCCTACAAACTGCACGGTGGCCAGGTGCTCTATTTCGCCGGGTGGAAGCAGCACTACTCGATCTATCCGGCTACCGAAGGCGTCGTCGAGGCGTTCGCCGACGACCTTGCCCCATACGAGGTCAGCAAGGGCACGATCCGCTTCCCGCTGTCGCAGCCCGTCCCCGTGAAGTTGATCCGGCGCCTCGCCAAGTTTCGCGCCAACGAAGCTGCCGCAAGCGCCAAGGCGAAACCGGCCGCGGCGAAGCAGCGCTAGCCCGGCGGATTACTTGCTCTTGCGCTCGCCATAGCGCTTGTTGAAGCGCTCGACGCGGCCACCGGTGTCGACCAGCTTCTGCTTGCCGGTGAAGAACGGATGGCACTCGTTGCACAGTTCTACTTGCAGGTCACCGGCGCGGGTCGAACGGGTGACGAAGGTGTTGCCGCAGCTGCAGCGCACCGTCGTGTCGTTGTACGTGGGATGGGTGTCGGTCTTCATAACTCTCTCCGTTGAATCGGTACATAAGTGTACCGGCGAGTCGTCGACGGCACGATCGATTTACATCGCTGGTTGCTTGCCGATCTCGTTGAGGAACTCGTCGTTGGTGCGGAATGTCCTCAGCCGGTCGACCAGCAGTTCGAGGCCGGGGGCGGCGTTACCGTCGGCGGCGAGACCGCTGAGCACGCGGCGCAGCTTCCACACCATCTGCAACTGCTTACGGTCGAACAGCAATTCCTCGTGGCGGGTGCTCGACGCGTCGACATCGATCGCCGGATAGATGCGCCGCTCGGAAAGCTTGCGGTCGAGGCGTAGCTCCATGTTGCCGGTGCCTTTGAACTCTTCGAAAATCGCGTCGTCCATGCGGCTGTTGGTCTCGACAAGAGCCGTCGCCAGGATGGTCAGCGAGCCGCCCTCCTCCACGTTGCGGGCCGCACCGAAGAATTTCTTGGGCGGGTACAGCGCACCGGCGTCGATACCACCGGACAGAATTCGCCCACTGGCCGGAGCAGCGAGGTTGTAGGCGCGGCTGAGGCGGGTGATGCCGTCGAGGATGATCACGACGTCGTCGCCCTGCTCGACGAGGCGCTTGGCCTTTTCGATGGCGAGTTCGGCGACGTGGGTGTGCTCGTCGCTCGGCCGATCGAACGTGCTGGAGATGACCTCGCCCTTCACCGTTCGGCGCATGTCGGTGACCTCTTCGGGCCGCTCGTCGATGAGCAGCACCATCAGTTTCACTTCAGGATGATTCAGCTCGATCGAGGTGGCGATCGTCTTCATGATCGTCGTCTTGCCGGCCTTGGGCGGCGAGACGATGATGCCGCGCTGGCCCTTGCCGATCGGCGAGATCAGATCGATGATGCGCGCCGTCATGTTGTTGGGGTCGGACGGGTTCTCGAGCCGCAACTTCTCGTCGGGGAACAACGCGGTGAGGTCTTCGAACCGGGGCCGGTTCTTGGCCTTGTCGGGCTCACCACCGTTGACCGAGTGGATCTCCAACATCGCCGGATTCTTCTCGTTGCGACCAGCAGGGCGGCTGAGCCCGGTGACGTAGTCGCCTTTGCGCAATCCGTACTGGCGGGTCAGCTTGACCGGGATGTAGGCGTCGTCACGGCTGGCCAAGTAACCGCTGACGCGCAAGAAGCCATAGCCCTCGTCGCGTAGGTCGAGGTAGCCGGAGACGTTGACGGGCTCCATGCTGACCGGCGGCGATATGTCGTCACTGCGGTCGGGGCGGTCGGGGCGGTCGGGGCGGTCGGGTCGGTCGAACCGTTCCTGATCGCCGCCTTGGGGCCCTTCGCCGGTGCGACCCTTGTTGCGGCGACGCCGACGGCGGCGGCTGTTGCGGCTCTCGACATCGCCGTCGCCTTCGGCCTCATCACCATCGGCGCCAGGCGACGGAGCCGGGGCAGTGCCCGACACGGATGCCTTCGGCGGTGCTGCGAGCTCCGTGACGGCCACTTCGCCCGACCTGATCAGTGCGACCTCCCAGTCGGCCAGCGGCTCGCCGTCGGCGCCGAGGATGACCTCATCTTCGGCTGCCGCAGCAGTCTTCTGCTCGGCTGCTGCGGGCTCTTCGACCGCCGGCGGAACCGCTTCGACCTCTGTCTCGGCCTCTGTCTCGGCGTCTGTCTCGACCTGCGTTTCGGTCTCTGTCTCGACCTTCGCCTCGGCGGGCGGGGCGCTGACTTTCGAACTCTTGGAGGTACGGCCATTGGTCGACAATGCCGCTGGAGCTGCTGGCGAGCCGCCACCGGTGGTCTCGAGGATCTTGTCGATCAACGTCGCCTTTGCGGCGCGCGCCGTGGTTTTGATGCCCAGTGCCTGGGCGATTGCGAGCAGTTGCTCCTTGTCCTTGGATTCGAGCATTGACTGTTCGAGAGCTTCCGCGGCCACCGGCCACCTGCTTTCTGGGGAACGGGAGTGGGCTCGGCGTGTCAACACGCACACGACCGGCGGCCACACCACCGAGATGATTCGCCCCCGCCGCACCCCCGCACGGACATTCGGCCGGAGCGGTTGCAGCGAGACGTTCGGGAACCCGAACGTTGTGAACTGTAGCGAACGGGCGCGCGATGCGCAACGCCTTCGCCGGATCAAAATGCTCGACCGCAGCCCAGGTGTGAGCCCGATGTCGCGCCACACGGCTGAATCCGGCTCACACCTGCTCGACCCCCAGTCAAGTGTGAGCCCGATATCGCGCCTCAAGAGCAGATCCGGCTCACAGCTTGCCTTTCCGGCCGACCCCTTCCGCTCTCGGTGTCTGGGTGTGCCTTGTTGTGGATGATGAACGACAGCGAACATTCGGCCGACATTCACGAGCTGATGGCCGGTCAGCACGGCGCCGCGGCCACCACCCAGGTACGTCAGAGCCTGAGGTGGCGCCAACAGCAATCGATGGTCGATGCCCGGATCTGGCGGCGAGAAGGCTCGCGAGTGGTAACCAGCCGCTCGACGCCAGTCACGTGGGAGCAGCGAGTGATGGTGGCTGCACTGGCGACGAGGGGCGTCGCATCGCACGGCACGGCGGCCAGGCTTCATCGCCTCGACGGCTTCGCCCGGCTCACTGCCGTTCATATCACGTTGCGGTACCACCAGCACCGACACGACCACGAAAGCACGATCGTGCACATCAGTCGCGTTCTCGATGCATCCGATCACCTACCGATCCGGGGCATACCGACGGTCATCATCCCCGTGTGCCTGATCCAGCTCGCCGAACATTCCGACGACGCGATGATCAAGGCCCTCGAAGGAACGATGCGCGATGGGATCAGCCCGACCTGGATCCGCCAGGTCGCTGCTCGATACGACCGACGAGGCCTCTCCGCCCCGAGACGACTCCTCAGGGCACTCGACCAGCGAGTGGATGGAACCTTGCCGCGGAGCTGGTTCCAGCGGCTCGCCTCCCGCCTGCTCGACGAGGTCGGGATCGCCACGATCGACGAGTACCCGATTTACGAGGGCCGGCGCCTGCTCGCCGAGCTCGACTTGGCGATCCCCGAGCTTCGCATCGGCATCGAGTGTCAGAGCTGGAAATGGCACGCCACGCCCGACGCGCAGCGGCGCGACGTGGCCCGTAAGCGCAGCCTTCGCCGTCTCGGTTGGGATATAACCGACTTGTGGTGGAGCGATCTCGACCGGATCGACGACGTGGCAGCCACCCTTGCGGTTGTTATCGCCGAACGCCGCCCCAAGCTGCTGTGAGCCAGCCGGGAGCGGTCAACGACGAACGACCTTCTCGACGAACTGCTCGACGATGTGGAGATCGTTGGGCAGTTCAGTGACGTATTCGGGTCGTTCCATCAGATCCGCCAGGTGAGCGGGAAGCTGCGGCCGCACATCGGTGGCACGCTCGACGGCGTCAGGGAACTTGGCCGGGTGCGCCGTGGCCAAGGTGACGATCGGCCCGGCGATCGACGACCGCACACGCTCGACTGCACCTACGCCCACTGCGGTGTGCGGATCGACCAGCATGCCGGTCGAGGCGTACGTGCGCCGGATCACATCGAGGGTCTCGTCGTCGTCGAGCCGGGCGGCGGCGAACACACCGTCGATGTGTGCGCCGCGCCGATCAGCTTCGATCGACAGCGACCCGCTGGCCCGGAAGCGTTGCAGCTGCTCGGCGGTCAGACCCCCGTCGCGCCCGTTGATCTCGAACAGCAGACGCTCGAAGTTTGACGACACCTGGATGTCCATCGACGGGCTCAGCGACGGCACCACCTGGCGGGTGCTCATGTCGTTGTCGTTGAAGAATCTGGTGAGGATGTCGTTGGCGTTCGAGGCGATCACCAGCCTGCCAATGGGCGCGCCCATCCGCTTGGCGATCCAGCCCGAGAACACGTTGCCGAAATTGCCGCTCGGCACGCAGAAGTTGACCTCACCACGCAGGTGATCGGTGGCCGTCACGTAGTACACGACCTGGGCCATGATGCGCGCCCAGTTGATCGAGTTCACCGCACTCAGGCTCATGCGGTCGCGGAACGCGGCGTCGTTGAACATCGCCTTGACGAGATCCTGGCAATCGTCGAACGACCCGGCGATGGCGACCACATGCACGTTCGGCGAGTCGACGGTGGTCATCTGCCGGCGCTGAACGTCGCTGGTGCGACCATCCGGGTAGAGGATGACGATGTCGGCGTGGGCACAGTTCTTCACACCGTCGATCGCCGCCGAGCCGGTGTCGCCCGACGTCGCTCCGACGATCGTGACCCGCCGACCCTGCTGCGACAGAACGTGCTCGAACATCCGCCCGACGAGCTGCAAAGCCACATCCTTGAATGCCAGGGTCGGCCCATGGAACAACTCCTGCACGAAGTGCTCGTCGCCGATCTGCACCAGGGGAACGACGGCGGGGTGAGCGAACGTTGCGTACGCGTCGGCGCACATCGCCGCGAGCGTGTCGGGTGAGATCTCGTCGCCGACGAACGGCTGCATTATCTGGGCGGCGCGTTCGGCATAGCCCATGCCCTCGGCGCGTTTGGGAAGGCTCGGCCATTCGGCTGGCACGTACAACCCGCCGTCGGTCGCCAAGCCGCCGAGCAACACCTCGGTGAACCCGAGTTCGGCCGCTTCACCGCGGGTCGAGACGTAGCGCACCTCAGCTACCGATCACACGAAGCAACCCGCCGACGTTGCGGACCACATCGAGATCGCGCAGCTCGCGCACCGTTGCCTGCACGGCCGATTCGCGGGCCTCGTGGGTGATGAACACCAGCCTGGCTTCCGGCCCGTTGCCTTCCTGCTCGGCGGCGCGGATGCTAACGCCGTGGCGGGCGAACACCCCGGTGACGGCGTGCAGCACGCCAGGCTTGTCGGCGACGTCGAGGCTCAACAGGTATTCCGACGAGGTCTCGTCGATCGCCCGGATGTGCGCCCTGCCGAACGAGCCGATCGAGCCGTGAGTGCCCTTCGACAAGTTGACGGCCGCATCGATCACGTCGCCGAGCACCGCACTGGCAGTCGGCAAGCCACCGGCGCCGCGCCCGTAGAACATCAGCGAGCCGACGGCGGCACCCTCGACGAACACGGCGTTGTAGCTGCCACTCACGCTGGCCAGGGGGTGGGCGACGGGAACCATCGCCGGATGCACGCGCACGGCGATATCGCCTGTCGCCGCGTCGACCTCGGCAATGCCCAACAGCTTGACGACGTAGCCGAGACGCTTGGCCATGGCGATGTCGGCAGCGGTGATGCCGCTGATGCCTTCGTGGTACACGTCGCCGGCGACCACCTTCGACCCGAAGGCGATCGAGGCCATGATCGCCGCCTTGGCGCCGGCGTCGAACCCTTCGACGTCGGCGGTTGGATCGCGTTCGGCAAACCCCAAGGCCTGAGCCTCGGCCAGCGCCACCCCGTAATCGGCGCCCTCCTCGGTCATCTTGGTGAGGATGAAGTTGGTTGTGCCGTTGATGATCCCCATCACCCGCTTGATCGGTTCGCCGCGCAGGCTCTCGCGCAGCACACGGATGATCGGTATCCCCCCGGCCACCGCCGCTTCGAAGAGCAGGTCGACACCGGCCTCGTCGCTGACCGAGAACAGTTCGGTGCCGACGTTGGCCAGCAGTTCCTTGTTGGCGGTGACCACCGGCTTGCCGCCGCGCAGCGCCGAGGTGATCAATTCACGTGCCGGTTCGATACCACCGATGACTTCGACGACCAGATCGATCGACGGATCGGCGACAACTGCGTGGGCGTCGCGGGTCAGCACACCGTCGGCAAGCTCGACATCACGTTCCTTGCTGAGGTTGCGCACGGCAACAGCACCAACTTCGAGGCGCACGCCGCTGCGGGCAACTATTGTCGCCTGCTGTGCCGACACCAGCTTGATGAAGGCAGCGCCGACGTTGCCGCATCCCAGTACACCGATCCGCACGAGCTTGGTCACGGGCCGAAGGCTACGAGGTGACGCCTTGTCGCCGAAACCCTTCGCGGCCGGTCAGCGTCGCTTGCGGCGGCTCATGTACGAAGCCACCGAGCCGCTGGCGACGAGCAACGCGGCGATCACCAGACCACCGGTTCCGCTTCCGGTCTCCGGCAGGGCCGACGGGCTGGCCGTGCGCATGGCGGGAGCCGACGGGACAAACGTGGCCTTGGCCGAAGTCGCGGGAGGAACCGCTACGGCCGAGGCCACGCAAGCCTCGTGCTGCACTCCACTGTCGTCGATGACGACGGTGAGCGCGCCCTCGGCACATGGCTGGGTGTCGCACGTAATCAGCGTGCTGACGCTTTCGTCATTGCCGTTGAACTGGACTGGGACGACAACCGGCCCGTCGGACAAGCCGTCGATGGTGACCACGTGCGAAGCACCGGGAGCCAGAACGATCACCGAAGCAACGAAGCTGACCGGGTTGGTCACCACGGCCTCGGCGCTGACGTCGGTTGCCGGGTTGGTGACCGTCAGCGCCATGACACCGTCGTTGTTGACGCACGAGACGCTGGCCGTGGTGGCCGCGGTCGCCGCTGCGGCGACGCCACCAAAGCCGACGAGGCTGGCGGCCGCTACAACTGCGGCGATCATGATTTGTGAGATCCTTACTGGAAACATCGCCGCCGAACCGTCCTGCTATTGGAGTGGTGAGCACACGGTATTCGTCAAGACTCGCCACGTACAGCGAACACGGCCCGATTGGGTCGTGCGACCTACGCCCCGCGCCGCCAACCTCACCGATCGCGGTGAGCCCGCCGCACTCAGGCTGCGGCGTCGGCGAAATGTTGACGTTCGGGAGGGTGCTGATCAGCCAAGATCGCAGCGCAGCAGGTCTTCCATCGATTCCCTGCGCACGACAGGGCGGGCCAGCGCGTCGGCGACGAACACCACCGGCGGGCGGGTCAACATGTTGTAGTTGCTGGCCATACTGCGCCCGTAGGCGCCGGTGACCGGGGTGGCAAGAAAATCACCCACCGCGGTTTCAACCGGAACCATGGCGTCGAAAATCAGCACGTCGCCGCTCTCGCAGTGCTTGCCGACCAGGCGGGTGTGGAGGGTGCGCTCGGCGGCGACGGCGGCCGGGAGGAACGCTTCGTAGCCACTGCCGTACAGCACCGGGCGAGGGTTGTCGCTCATGCCGCCGTCGACGGAGACGTAGGTGCGCACGCCCGGAATGTGCTTGATCGTTCCGATCGTGTAAACGGTGACAGCGGCATCGGCGACGATTGCCCGACCCGGCTCGACACTGACACGGCTGCGCACACCGAGCGCCGCGCAGGCGTCGAGCAACACGTTTCCCCACTGGGTGATCGACGGCGCCTCCTCGCTCTCGACGTAGGCAACGCCGAGGCCGCCACCGAGAACCAGTTCGGGCAGATCGAGGGGCACGGCGAAGCCGGCCATCACCTCGGCGGCCTTGGCAAAGTTGGATGCGGCGAAGACGTTGGAGCCGATGTGGCAATGCACCCCGACCAGATCGACACTGGCGGAGCGGCGCATGCGATCGACGGCGCGTTGCGCATCGCCGTTGCCAAGGTTGAAGCCGAACTTCGAGTCGTCTTGCCCGGTGGCGATGAACTCGTGGGTGTGGGCGTGTACGCCGGGAGTGATGCGGGCCAGCACCGCTGGAGTCGGCAGCCCCTCGGAATGCAGTGCGTCGAGCCGGTCGAGTTCGTCGAAGCTGTCGACGACGATGTTGCGCACGCCGCCGATCACCGCGGCGCGAAGCTCATCGACACTTTTGTTGTTGCCGTGGAAGATGAGGGCGTTGGCCGGCACGCCGGCGGCCAAGGCGATGTACATCTCGCCTCCGCTGGCGACGTCGAGCAACATGCCTTCGTCGTAGGCGAGGCGGGCCATCGCCTTGCAGAGAAATGCCTTGGTGGCGTACACCGCCCGACCGGGACCGAACGCGGCGACGGCCTCGCGGCATCGTGCCCGCAGATGAGCCTCGTCGTATATGAACACCGGCGTGCCGAACTTGGCCGCCACGTCGACGACGCTGCAGCCGCCGATCGACAGCGAACCGTCGGGCAGCACCACGGCAGTATCGGGTAGCAGCGACAGCGGGACCGCGGTCACATGCGCTCCGGGGCCTCGATGCCGAGTAGATCGAGGCCCTTGGCCAGCACCCGCGCCGTCTGTTCGCTGAGCCCAATCCGTAGCTTCCGCGTCGGGGCGTCGGCCTTCAGCACCGGGCACGCTTCGTAGAACGAGGTGAATGTCTGAGCCAGTTCGAACAGGTAGGTACACAGACGGTGCGGGCTGTACTTGTCGAGCGCGTCGTGAACAGCGGCGTCGAATTGCAACAGCCGCAGGATCAGATTCCGTTCCTCGATGACCAGCCGAGGCTGGTCGCCATCACCGCCATCACCGCCGACACCGCCATCACCGCCGGCACCGCCGGCTTTGCGCAGGATCGAGCGGATCCGAGCGTGGGCATATTGCAGGTAGGGCGCAGTGTTGCCCTCGAACGCCAGCATGCGGTCCCAGTCGAAGACGTAGTCCTTGATCCGGTCAGTCGACAGATCGGCGTACTTCAGGGCGCCGATCCCGACCATGTGGCCGATCCTGACCTGCTCGTCGGATGGCAGGTCGGGGTTCTTGTCGCGCACCGATGCCGAGGCGCGTTCAATGGCTTCGTCGACGACATCGACGAAGCGCGCCGGCTCGCCGGTGCGACTCTTCAGCATCTTGCGGTTGCTGCCCAGCACGTTGCCGAACGCAACGTGCACCGCCCTGGCCGGTGGCCGCAACCAGCCAGCCATAGCCGCGACATCGAAGACCATCGACAGGTGCTGAGCCTGCGGGGCGCCGACCACATACAGCAAAAGGGTGGCCTTGACCCGCTCGACCCGGTCGAGCACACAGGCCAGGTCGCTGGTGCCGTAGTTGAAGCCGCCGACCCGGTTCTTGACGATGAGCGGCAGCGGCTCGCCGTCGCGATTCGTATAGCCAGGAGGAAACACGACATCGGCGCCGTCGCTGTGCTCCAGAAGACCTGCCGCTCGCAGCCGCTCGACGACCTCGGGCAACAAGTGGTTGTACTTGCTCTCACCGGCGAGGTCGTCGTCGGTCAGTAGTACGTCCATCTTCCGGTACAGCTTGTTGAAGTAGCGCATGCTCAGATCGACGAGCATCGTCCATAGCCGCAGGGTTTCGGAATCGCCCCCTTGCAGCAGCACCACTCGGTCGCGTGCCCTGTGCTGGAACTCGTCGCTGGCATCGAACTTTGCCCTGGCCTGCTTGTAGAACCCGTCGAGGTCGCCGACGCTCAGGCCGGCGGCCGCTTCGGTTTCGCCGAGATCGACGAGGTGCTCGATCAGCATCCCGAACGGCGTGCCCCAGTCGCCGACATGGTTCTCGCGGTTCACCGTGTGGCCGACGAACTCGAGCATGCGTACCAGCGAGTCGCCGATCACGGTGGTACGGAGGTGCCCGATGTGCATCTCCTTGGCGATGTTCGGCGCCGAGTAGTCGACCACCACCCGCTCGGCGGTTGCCGCCAGACGCACGCCGAGGCGCTCGTCGTCGGCGAGCAGGCCGAGCTGCTCTCTAAGGAACGACTCGGCGAAGGTGACGTTGATGAATCCCGGCCCGGCCACTTCGAGTGTCGCCTTGTCACCGAGATCGGCGGCGGCGACGATGTCGTCGGCGACATCGCGCGGCTTGCGACCAAGTTGCTTGGCCAGGGCCAGCGCCCCGTTCGACTGGGCGTCGGCACGATCGCTGGGGCGCACCACCGGGTCCGGGGCGACATCCGAGCCGGCAACGGTGGCAAATGCAGGCGCCAGCAGCTCGGCAACGATGACGAGGGGATCAGCCATGAAGTGCCGATCGTACTCGTGCGCTCATTCGTTCGACATGCTCGTTTGCCGAGCCGACTCCCGCAGACGGGCGAAGTGTGGCCACAGGCAACCACGTTCGTAGCGAGCGACCACACTTCCCGCAAACACGGTTGCGCCGGGGGCGGGAGTTCGTCGCTATCCTCGCTGCCATCCCGCCCTCGTAGCTCAGGGGATAGAGCAATGGTTTCCGGAACCATGTGTCGCATGTTCGAATCATGCCGAGGGCGCCAGGCCAGGAAAGGCACTTCACCAGGCCCGCGGTCATGGTTTGGTCGCTCGGATGGCGGCGCTGTGCGTGCAACCATTGGCGCTGCCGTAACGTCCAAGTCGACATGCGTTGTGTGATTGTAATGGCCGCGATGTCGCTGATCAGCGGCTGCGGCACCGACACCCCCCTTTCCGACTCGATCGGCCGCGTCAGCGGCCACGCGCTCGCCGGCCCAACCTGCCCCGTCGAGCTGCCGGGCGACCCCAATTGCCAGCCGAACCCTGTGCAGGGCAGCGTTCAGTTCTCGCAGGGTGAGGATGTCGTCAGCTCCATTTCCCTCGATGCTGAGGGAGGCTTCGCGGCTGAGGTTCCCGCAGGTACCTACACCGTCACCGTCGATACCGGCGACACTCCCTTCCCGGTTTGCACGCCGGTCGACGTCGAGGTGCAAGCTGATGCCGATGCTGTTGTCGATATCAGTTGTGACACCGGCATCCGCTGAAGCGGCCCCGGTAGCTGCATCCGGGTCAGCGTTTCAGCCTTGTGCACGGCCTTCGCGTCGACGGTGCTCGAAGGCGGCTGTTGGTTCCAGTTGAGTCAGTTGTCCGGCGTTGGTTTCACGCTCCGCCAACCAGGCGCGAGCGGTGATCGCAAAGTCGGCGGTGAGGTCGACATCGTCGATGTCGATGAACGGCATCGAAGGACTCCGATCGGAATGGTTTCCGACCGCCGGTCGCCGCCATGTCGACGTTCGGCTTCATGTCGGGTGAGTTTCGTACATGCGGATGGCGACAACGATGCCGGACGCGGCGGTGACTGCGGCGACGGTGTAGATGGCCGCGGGGATGGAGATCAGGTCGGCGAGGATGCCGGCGAGCAAGGCGCCGATGGCGAAGCCGCCGTCGCGCCACAGCCTGTAGATGCCGACCGATCGGGCCCGCCATCCGGGGTGGGCGACGTCACCGATCGCGGCGAGGAGCGTGGGGTAGACCATCGCCGTGCCGGCGCCGAGCATGATCGCACCGGCGGCCCAGGTGTTGAAGCTGTTGGTTGCGGCGATCCAGGCGATGGCGACGGCTTGGGTGAGCATGCCGCCGACGTTGAGGGGTTTGCGGCCGACGCGATCGGAGAGCCCGCCGGTGTAGAGCTGCCCGAGGCCCCACACGGCGGGGTAGAGCGCGGCGAGTACACCGATGCGGGTGATGGAGAGGCCGGCGGTGGCGAAGAAGATCGGGAACAGGCCCCAGGCGAGGCCGTCGTTGAGGTTGTTGACGAGCCCGGCCTGCGAGCATGACGACAGTGCCTTGTCTCGGAACGATGTGAGCCGGAAGATCTCTCCTGTGGTCAGATCCTCGTGGTGGGTGTCGCTGGTCGAGACGTGGGTGGCTGCCTCGTGGCGGGCGTGGTCACGGGTCTCGCCCACGAAGAGCACCGACAGGCCGAGACCGAGACCGGAGTAGGCGATGCCGAGGAAGAACGGTTCGGGTCGCAGGCCGGCGCGTTGAGCGATATAGCCGGTGGCCAACGCGGTCACCGCGACCGCCCCGTATCCGGCGGCCTCGTTCATCCCCATGGCCAAGCCGCGTCGAGCGGGACCGACGAGGTCGATCTTCATG
The DNA here is from genome assembly GCA_031404635.1 of Ilumatobacteraceae bacterium. Classification (GTDB taxonomy): domain Bacteria; phylum Actinomycetota; class Acidimicrobiia; order Acidimicrobiales; family Ilumatobacteraceae; genus JAENVT01. Next base: position 9,210 of record JANNHY010000279.1, on the reverse strand, counting down.
ATCACAGTGGTTGACCAGGTGAGGCCTTGGTTGACGCCGAGCAGGATGTTGGCGAACACGACCCAGGCCCATGTCGGTGCCCATATGAGCAGCAGCGGGATGGGGATGGCGATGATCCACCCGGCGACGAGGACGGGTTTGCGGCCGTAGCGATCCGACAGCGTGCCGGCGAAGAAGTTCGTGGCTGCCTTCACCGCCCCGAAGGCGACGATGAACGTGAGGGTTGCGGTGAACGCGGTGAGCCCGAACTCGTCCTTGGCGAGCAGCGGGAGGACGGTGCGTTCCTGGCCGATCATGCCGCCGACGAGCGCGTTGACTCCGACCAACAACGAGAACTGGGCCAGGTTCTCCTTCAGCCCGAGCCGCAGCGCTGGCTCTGTGGTCTGCGGCTGACTGGTCGGTGCGCTCATCGCCCGACCTCCAGCGGCGCTCCTGTCACTGTCGACCATGTGTCGGGTCCGCCGTCGAGCACGACCAGATCGCTGCGACCATTGGCGGCGAGGAGGCTTGCTGCGGTCATGGCCCGCTCGCCGTGGCCGCACATCACCGTCAGCTGGCCGGTGGGCAGGTCGGATGCGGCGATCGACCCGAGCTCGACGTTGATCGCGCCGGGCACGTGCCCGGCCGCGTACTCGTTGGCCTGGCGGACGTCGACCACCTGCCCTGTCATGGCGCCGGGACCGACGAGTGGGATCGTGCCGACCGGCCGACCCGACGCGATCCAGGCGCCGATTCCGCCGGCGAGCTCGCCGACGATCCTCTCATGGCCGACGTCGAGACATTGCCGTACCACGTCGTCGCGGTCCTGATGCTCGTCGAGGATGAAGGCGATTGGTCGGTACGGCTCGACCAGCCAGCCGAGCCATGTGGCGAACACCGCCCGCAAGGTGTCCGACATCGATCCCGGCACATGAGCGGCAGCGAACGCCGCCGCCGGGCGGACATCGACCACGGCGCCACCGCTCGCGAGGTGACGCTCGACCACATCAGAATCGAGCAATGCGAGGTGGGGAACGGTGTCGTAGCGGCGAGGTCCGACGCGGTTGAGTTCGGGGAGGCGGGCGAAGTAGGTGGGGAAACTTCCGAACCCGGCGAGCAGTTGCTCGACAAATTGATCCTCGTCGGTGATCGCAAACAGGGCGTTCGCGGCGCGTTCATGTTCAAGGGTGGTGGTGCGCTGCGACGATCCCGGCGCCGAGCAGAACGAACCGGCACCATGCGTCGGGTAGACGGTGAGGTCGGCGGGTAGGTCATCGAATCGGCGAAGAGACCTGAACATGTCGTGGGCCAGTGGCTCGGCGAGTTCCGGGCCGCACAGGTCGGTGCGTCCGACCGCGCCGACCATCAGCGACCCGCCCGAGAACAATGCGACCGGGTCATCCCTGTGGTGCAGAACGTAGGCGTGGTGATCGGGGGTGTGACCCGGTGTCGCCAGGGCGACGATGCGCATCCCACCTCCGAGGTCGATCGAAGCACCGTCGATGACTGAACGATGGTGTGTCACGAGGCGGGAGGCGGCTGGGGCGACGAACGTGGCACCGACGCGCTCGGCGAGTCCGGGGCTTCCTGTCACATAGTCGGCGTGGGAGTGGGTGTCGAACGTCCACACGATCCGTGAGCCGAGGTGCGCGGCAAGTGCCTCGTGGGCGCTCGGGAATCGGGGTGGGTCGACCAGCGCCGTCGTGCCGTCGCCAATGTCGATCAAATACGAGGAATGACCGAGGCCTTCGTCGACGAAGTCGTAGATCCTCATCCGTCAAGCACTCTCCGCAGGCTTGTGTCCGGCGACAAGGACGTAGCCCAGGTACGGCACGGCCTTGGACATCCGAGGCATCAGCCACACCATTTTTCGGACATGAGCGGGCCGCGCCGCTACTCGACCAATGATCGCCAGGCTGTGGGCGAGGCCCTCGTCGGCGAGGAAACCCTTCGGGCTCATCATCTCGAACGGCCCAGTCTCGGTGTCGACGCCGGCCAGGCCCGCCGACTGGTACATCTGAACCCAGTCGTCGAGTGTGTCGAAGTGCAGCCCTGGGCAGACCTGTCCAAGGAACACCTCGCGGGCTTCCGCGGTGGGATCGCCGTCGTGCCGACCCCACACCCGACATCGAGCACGCTCGTCGTCTGGGTGATGCCGGCCCGAAGCAACAGCGCTTCGGTTGAGGCCCGCCCACCGGGGTGGATCACCCGCTTGCCGATCAACGCCATGAAGTTGTACGGATCGAGAGCAGCAACCTCTCGCGATGCCAGCTTCTGCACGACCTCCCCCTCTCCATGAACACCGATTCAAATGACAGCTTGAATATATGCCTTGCCTTCCGAATATTCAAGTAGTAGTTTGAATAATCGACGAATAGGGAGGATTGCGTGGGAGACAGGGCAGCGAAGGACGCGTTGTTCGACGCGTTCGCCGAAGTGGCCAAGGCGCTGGCCAGTGGACGGCGAGCCGAGATCGTCGACGTACTAGCCCAAGGCGAACGCTCCGTCGAGCAGATCGCAGCCGAGATCGGCCAGAGCGTGGCCAACACCTCCCATCACCTACGAGCGATGGCCCGCGCCGGTGTGCTGCGCACCCGTCGAGAAGGCACCCGCATCGTCTACATGCTGGCCAGTGACCGCGTCGGCGACGTGTGGGCAGCGATGCGCGACATCGCCGCCGAACACGTCGCCGGCATCAACGAACTCGCCGACGCCTACCTCGGCGACCGCTCCGGTCTCGAACCGGTGAGCCGCCGCGAACTCGAAGCCCGCCTCAAAGCCGGAGACGTCGTCGTCCTCGACGTCCGCCCCGCAGCAGAATACGAGGCCGGCCACATCCCCGGTGCCCGGTCCGTCCCCGTCGGCGAACTGCGCCGCCTACGTTCGCTGGCCAAGGACACCGAGATCGTTGCTTACTGCCGCGGCCCGTACTGCGTGTACGCCGACGAGGCCGTGCGCCAACTCCGCCGACGTGGCTTCAATGCCCGCCGCCTCGAAGACGGATACCCCGAATGGAAACGAGCCGGCCTGCCCCTCGCGGTCGGAACAGGAGGATGACCATGTCCAACGATCTTCTCGTCGATGTCGACACCTTGCGCACGCAGGTACGCGACAAGTACCGCGATGTCGCCCTCGACCCGCACGGCGCCCATCACTTCCACACCGGCCGCCCGCTCGCTGCCCGCCTCGGCTACGACCAGGCAACCGTCGACTCACTGCCGGATCAGGCGGTCGAGTCCTTCGCCGGGGTCGGCAACCCATTCTCGCTACGCCGCCTCGAATTGGGCGAGCGCGTGGTTGACGTCGGCTCGGGCGCTGGTTTCGACTCGTTCATCGCCGCCACCCAAACCGGTGCGACCGGGCGCGTCATCGGGATCGACATGACCCCCGAGATGCTCGCCAAATCACGAGCCACCGCCGAGCAACTCGAATACGCACACGTCGAGTTCCGCGCGGGGCTCGCCGAGACCATACCCGTCGACAACGGGTGGGCCGATGTTGTCATCTCCAACGGCGTGATCAACCTGTGCGCCGACAAACAAGCCGTATTCGCCGAGATCCACCGGGTGCTGAGCCCAGGCGGCGTGCTGCAATTCGCCGACATCGCCAATGGCCGACCCGTTCCCATCGAGGCGATGCACGACGTCAATCTGTGGACCGCTTGAATTGCCGGAGGGCTGCCCCGTGCGGGCTGGCAACAGATGCTCGAAGACTCCGGGTTCGACCAGGTCACCATCGGGCCGCCCGTCGACACCTTCGGCGGCGCGACCGGCGAAGCCAAGGCCCGCTCGTTCGAGGTCTACGGCTACGCCTTCCTCGCCCGCCGCGCTTGATATGACGTGGTACTCACGGCCGAATGCGTCACGTAGTTGTGCGACGGTAGGTATTGAGAGCCGACACGACATCGTTGGCCGGGAACGACCGAAGGCCTAACCACCCTCCTCACCCTCGCCGGCGTAGCGTCCACACCCCGATCAACGTAGGACGGTGGTGCGAGACTGTCGCGATGGGTTTCTACGCCGACCGAGTCTTCCCACGGGTGATGAACCGTCTGATGGACACCGAGCAAACCAGGCAGATCCGATCGCGGGTGTGCGCCCCACTGTCGGGTGACGTCGTCGAGATCGGCTTCGGAACGGGGCTGAACCTGGCTCACCTACCGCCCACGGTTGCCGTGTTGCGCGCGGTCGACCCGCTCGAGCGCGGTCGGACCCTCGCCTCGGAGCGCATCGCCGCGAGCGCGGTACGGGTTGAGTTCGTTGGACTGGACGGGCAGGAGTTGCCACTCGACGACGAATCCGTCGATGCGGCCCTGTCCACATGGACGCTATGCAGCATCCCGGATCCCGTGGCTGCGGTGGGCGAGATCGGCCGGGTGCTGCGTCCGGGAGGCATCTTCCGGTTCGTCGAACACGGCTGTTCGCCGGACGAGCGAGTGCTGAAATGGCAGAAGCGACTGAATCCTTTGCAACGGCGACTGGCGTGCGGCTGCAACCTTGACCGCGACATCCCACGGATAATCGAGGACGCCGGACTACAGGTTGGCCCGCTGGACACGTACTACCTCAAAGGCGACCCAAAGATCTTGGGATGGACATTCGAAGGAACGGCCCGCGCTCGCGACCAGCAACGCGGCTAGCGGGAAGCCGTTGTCTCTGCCCATTGGTCGCGTCCGCGTTCTTTGGCCTCATACATGGCAACATCGGCGGCCATCAGCATTTCGTCCGCTGTGCGCCCGTCGACGTCGAACAACGAAAGGCCAACGCTGATCGTGAGACCCAGCTCGATGTTTGCGACAACTGCGATGTCGGCCCGCACGACGCGAACGAGCATGTCGGCGACAAGGCGGGCATCTGCGGCGCTGCCGGTTGGAAGTAATACTGCGAACTCGTCACCGCCGATGCGGGCGATGACGTCGGATCTGCGCAATCGCGCCCGCAGTGCGTTCGCCGCGGCCACGATGACCTGGTCGCCGATCTGGTGTCCGTAGGAGTCGTTGACCGCTTTGAAATGGTCGATGTCGAGGAAGAGGAGGGCGCCTGCCGCGGCGCCCCGGGCAGCGCGTGCGACATGCGCGTCGAGTGCGGCCTCGAAGCTGCGCCGGTTCTGCAAACCCGTGAGTGGGTCGTGGTTCGCCAGGAAGAAGAGCTCCGACTCCGCCCGGCGCTGTTCGGTGACGTCGATTACCTGGACGAGCGTGAAGTTCGTTTCGCCGGCTTGGTCGACGATCGGGGCGAGGCGGACCGATGCCCAGATCACGGTGCCGTTGGCGTGCACCAATCGTCGGTCGTTGCTGGTTGCACCGAACGGCTCGGCCTGGCGATCATCGACCACGTGCAACCCGTCGGGACTCACGAGTTCCGTTGCTGTGACGGACAGCAGATCGTTGGCGTCACACCCCACCATCGTCCTCAGCGCCGCATTCGTCTTCAAGAAGTTTCCGGAGCGGTCGATGAGGGCCATTCCGATTGGCGCAGAATCAAACGCGGTGCGGAACTGCTCTTCGGCGACGCGGCGGTCGGTGGTGTCTTCCAGAGTGCCGGCGTAGCCGCTGACGTTGCCCAACCGGTCCATAACGCCAACGGCGCGGGCACGCACCCATCGCATCTCGCCCGTAGGTCTCAAACCCCGGAACTCGACGTCCAAGCCTGCTTGCGTGGTCGCCGCCAAGGCCCACGCCGCGTCAACCCTGTCGCGGTCTGCCGGATGAATCCCGGCTACCCAGCCCGAACCCAATGCTTCCGCTGCTCCGATTCCGCAAATCTCCTGCCAACGTTCGTTGGTAAATGTGCACGAGCCGCCAGCATCGGTGCGGAAGATTCCGATGGGCGCAGAGTTGGAAAGCGAGAGCGCCCACGCCTCGCTGACCGCGAGGTCGTTGGTGCGTTCGTCAACTCGCCGTTCGAGGTCGACGTTCAGCGCCTCGAGTTCGGCGAGCACACGATTTCGGTCGGTCTCGCTACTCGTCAACCTCCCAGCAACGCGTATGGCGACGAAACAGACCACGAGTGACGAAACCGTGACCATCAGCGCCAACCCGAACTCGGTGCCGTACCAGCCAGCACGCTGACCCTCGAGCCGAAGAAAGCCGAGAGCCGGAAGGCCAACTACGGCAAGAGGCAGAAATTGACGAAGCGCGAAGGCCCCGGCGTCTTGTCGGCGCACGGCCCTGACCAGCACGCTGCCCGGGATTGTCGCTAGAACCCCGACAGCGAGAACCAACACCGCGACCGCGGTGTGCAGGGCCATTGCCGACAGAGTCCCAATCGTGTACAGATCCGAGGCCCCGAATATGTAGCCGAGCAACCCAACCCACCCCAGAGCGCAAACCGTCGCCGCGCAGCCCTGGCGCCAACTCGAATATCGCGTCGACGAGGTAGCAAGCGCGGCCGCAAGTAGGAGAAAGCACGCCGCTGACGACAACGCCATGCGACCCGGAAAGGTCGTGCCAGGAACGGCGTCGTCGAAAAGCAGTTCATCGATCCCGATGCTGATCCCGAACGCGTACTCGACCAGGGTGGCCAGGACCACCGCACAGACTCCGCCGAGCGCGGCCTGGCGGAACCGCCGACGAGCGCCGAACACCAGCACGGCCCCGAGCGCGACGATGCAAATCGCCGTGTTGAACTTCATGGTGGCGAGGCCCGGAGCCACACGCTTCAGCGGATCGGAGTCGAACACCCAGCCGGCGATGACGATCGTGCCGATCGCAACGCCCACAGCGCCGGCGGCTTGGGCCACCTGCGGAAGCGCTGCCGGCTCGGCTGCTGAATGCTCCGACGGCCGAACTCGTACTCGACGCCTCAGCATCACGGCCCGCCTTGTCGATGAGCACAGCCGTGGTGCGACCGAATCGCTCGCTGAGCGCCGTGATTGCTTCGCGAGATCAAAATGTGGCTTTCACCTAATCCTCGACCCGGTGAGTACCCCCCGAGGCGTGAAGCGAAACATCAATGCAAGCCCCGGTTTTCGGTCGCCTACGGCGACGCGAGACTCCGAATCTATGCCGAGGGCGCTAGCGGAAGTGGGCTTGCCGAAGGGCCCGAACACAGTGGCGATGCCATGAGGCGCACGGCGTTGCCGAGGCCAGCTGGTCGGGCTGCACACCTGGAGAATTGCGGAGCAGAGTGGAGTGGAAGTTCGTGCCTTCACATGACCGGACTCAGTCGGACTAGACTGATGTCATGTCAACGATGGTGAACGTGCACGACGCCAAGACCCACCTGTCCCGCCTCCTCGACCGCGCCGCGGCCGGCGAGGAAATCGTGGTTGCTCGCGCCGGTCGCCCGGTAGCGCGTCTGGTCGCCCTCGCTGCAGATCGTCCACCGCGGCTTCCCGGCCGCCTACGGGGCAAGATCTTCTTCGCCGACGACTTCGACGTGACGGCCCCTTGGCTGATCGACGCGTTCGAGGGCACGACGGAGTGAACCTGCTTCTCGACTCTCATTGCCTGCTGTGGTGGCTGGGCGGCATGCCGATGTCGGGGCAAGCCAGTGCAGCGATCGCCGACTCCGCCAACGAGGTCTATGTCAGTGCAGTGTCCATCTGGGAACTCGAGATCAAATCGGCCCTCGGTAAGCTCACCATCGACGCTGACCTGATCGCCGAGGTCGAGGCCGCTGGCCTGACCTGGCTGCCGATCACGGCAGTGCACGGCCAAGCGGCGGCCCGCCTCCCGATGCACCATCGCGATCCATTCGACCGGATGATGATCGCCCAAGCGCAGCTCGAGAGCTGCAGCATCGTCAGTCGCGATTCGAGCTTCGCTCGGTATTCGGTTGCGCTCCTCGAGGCCTAGCCGGGTAGCCGGGTCGCCTGGCTGGCCTGATCACGACGTCGTCCACGCGGCAATCGAGCGGGCGATGTCGGCCATCAGTGTGTCGAGTTCGTCTGCGGTGCGGCGGTGTGCATCCAGCGACTCGCCATACGGGTCGGCGACGTCGTCGCTGGGGTCGTCGCCCATCAGGTCTTTGGCCAGCCGGCCCTCGCCAACAGCGTCACGCCATGCGGCGAACGTGGGCTCGTCGAGCCCCCGCTCGAACATCACCCGATGTGTTCTGCGGGCTAGCTCCTTGGCGGTGAACGAGCGCCGGAACACCCCGGGGACCATCACCGCCACCGCCCGCAGGTGGCCGCGGGTCATGGCCACGACGAGGTCTGCTCCGTTGTCGATGACCATTGCCCGATCGAGCAGGCGTGGGGTGTAGGCCGTGATGTCGAGCCCGCGCTCGTGCATCGCCTTCACCGCCTCGGGGTCCGACCGCACACTGCCGGCGTGAGTGCCGGCGGAGGTGACCACCGCCTCGATACCACTCGCCCTCAGATGGTGGTGGACGAGCGCAGCGGCCATCGGTGACCGACAGACGTTGGCCGTACACACCGTGAGGATCCGCAACGGCATCCCGTGAAGGTATCGCCGAAGCGGGGCCCACACGCGCGAAATCCGCAGCACCTGCCCGAGCGGTGCTGCGGATCTCGCAAATTGGAAGGTCAGCTGGCGATTGCGCGGCTGCGGCGACGCAGCGTCGTTGCGCCAATCAGAGCTGCGCCAACCAGTACCAGCACACCGGCGGTCGTGGTGGTGTTACCACTTTCGGAGCCGGTTCTGGGCAGCGCCGCATTGGCTGCCGGCGTGTTGCCGGCACCGGCACCGGCGCCGACACCGGTAGCGATCGTGGTGCTAGGCACCGGGGCACCGGCGCCAGCGCTGACGGTGGTGGTGGGTGCCGCCGTGGTCGGTGCCACCGTGGTCGGTGCCGCCGTGGTCGGTGCCGCCGTGGTCGGTGCCACCGTGGTCGGTGCCACCGTGGTCGGTGCCGGTGCAGCGGTCGTAGTGGGGGCCGGCGCGGTGGTGGTGGTGGTGGTGGTGGGAGCCGGTGGGTATGCACTCGCCGGGCCGCCAGTCACCCCCAATACAAATGTCGCCAAAACAGCAGAAGAGATTACAAGTACACGCTTCATCAGTCCGTCCTCGATTGATAGCGGGGGGTCGCCAGGGCGAGACATTACAGTAAGTCGCGCCGTTCGTCCAGCGTTTCTGTAAAAAGCTACCCGACGCTGGGCTCCGGCCACGAGACACCCGGGCGATCGTCGCCTGGTTCGGCGGGTTTGGTGGTGTATCCGTAGCCGTAGCCGCCGTAGCCGCCGTAGCCGCCGTAGGTCGAGCCTTTCTTGGTCGCCGACCTGTTCAACACCGTGCCCAACAACGGCGCTTGAACCTGGTGCAATTTG
>JANNHY010000278.1:0-23457 GCA_031404635.1 Ilumatobacteraceae bacterium | reverse complement strand
AAGGTGTCGTCGTGGTCGTCGTCACCGTCGACATCGAGACCGGCAAGGTGCTCGTCGGTCCGGAGATCATCACCCGCGGCTGGGTGTATGCACCCGAGGCCGAGGATCTGCTCGACGAGGCCTGCGACGCCGTCGCTGCTGCTGTGGAGAAGACAATTGCCGCGGGGGTACGTGATGTCGATGCCCTTGAGCGAGACGTGCGCAGGGCGGCGGGCAAGTTCGTCAGCGAGCGCACCAAGCGGCGACCGATGATCGTGCCCGTCGTGATGGAAGCCTGAGATCTGGTGGCCTCGGCCACCTGCCGCACGCTTGCCGCCGTGCTCGCCCTCAGTGCGTGCAGTGGCCGCGGTTCATCAACTGATACTCAGGTGTCGTCATCGACGGCCATCGTCGTCGCCTCGTCGATCGCGCTGCCTCGCGTCGACCTGATCGGCGAGGCAATCGCTGCGCTCGAAGCCCGGCTCGGCGGCCCGCAGCAATACTTCGAGATCAACGCCACCCCGCGGCTGGTCAACCTGTTCGTCGCCTTGAACGACGGCAAATTGGTGCAACCATGGGTGTACCTCGACGGCGAACTGTCGTCGACGGAAGGCCGCCCGGCCGACGGTTTCAGCTTCACCGGGACGGCGCTCGATTTCGACCCCGACATGGTGCTGAGCCGGCTACGGGCCGAACTTCCGCAGGCCACCGCTGATGTGTTTTTCGTCGAGGGTGGCCAGGGTGGCATCGTGCAATACAGCGTGGCCGTGAGAACGCAACTGGGAGAGCAGCTGGTTGTCGTCGTCGGCCCTGACGGCGAGGTGCAGTCGGTCGGCAGCTGAGAGTGCCTGCTTCGGTAGCGCCCCCTTGGTACCGTTGGAACCTCTATGACGACGTGGGGTCAACCCAAGAAGCGGTCGAGGACAACGACCACCACCAAGCGGGCGCCGGCCAAGCCGGCGACGGTGACTACCACCGCGACGACGTCACGCCGTGGCCAGGCCTCGGCCGAGCTCCGCCAGGCCATCGAGGGTCGCGAGCACGAGTTCGCCGGGGTCGGCTTCATTGCCGTCGGTGTGTTGCTCGGCCTGGCGATCTACCTCAATCTTGCCGGTCCCCTTGGTCGAGGTGTCGAGACCGTCGTTGGTTGGCTCACCGGCCTCGGTCGGTTCGTCGTCCCCGTCGCCCTAGTTGCGATCGGCGCCGCCCTCGTCGGCAAAGGGCGAAGCATGCGCCGCTTCCGGCTGGCCGTCGGCTGGGGGCTGGTCGGGTTGTCATTGCTCGGGTTGCTGCACGTGGTGCGTGGTCCCGAAAAGATCATGGCCAACTTCGACACCTTGGGCAAGGCGGGTGGCTGGATCGGCGCACTGATCGGCGAACCGATGCGCAGCCTGCTGGCGTCCGGCGGGGCGATCGTCGTCTTCGTCGCGATGTGCGTCGGCGGCGCGCTGGTGCTGACCGGCGCGTCGTTGCGCTCGACGTTGTCGCAGACCGGCAAGGGCGTCGGTGCCGTCGCCATGCCGATCGGTCGCAAGGCTCGCATGGCTTTCGGCAACATGTCGACGCTGAAGAGCGACCGCCAGGTTTCCGGCGAGCTACCCGCGCCGATGTTGTACGACGCAGCCCTCGACGACGACTGGGCCGAGTCCGCCAAGCCGCGCAAGGCTCGTGGGTCGCGCCCGCTGCCGCCGCCCGGCGCCATCGATCCGGGATTGATCGAGCAGTCCGAACTTGAACTCGGCCCGGGCGCACGGCGCGGTCAGTGGGTGTTGCCGCCCGCCAACTACCTCCTCCGTTCGACCCAGCAGACGATCAACAAGGCCGAGGTCGAGGCCCGTGGGCGCACGCTGGTCGACGCGCTCAACTCTCACGGTGTCGAGACCAGATTGCTCGGCCAGACAGTTGGTCCGACGGTGACCCGCTACGAACTCGAGTTGGGCTCCGGTGTCAAGGTAGCCAGGGTCACCAGCCTCAACCGCGACATCGCCTACGCGATGGCCGCGACCGACGTTCGCATCCTGGCCCCCATCCCCGGCCGCACGGCGATCGGTGTCGAGGTGCCCAACCACAGCCGCCAACTGGTCAGCCTGGGCGACGTCATGGCGTCGGCCGAAGCCAAGACGGCAACCCATCCGCTCGAGGTGGCCATCGGCAAAGACATCGCCGGCCGGTCGGTGTTCCTAAACCTGGCCACGACCCCACACCTGCTGATCGCCGGCACCACCGGCAGCGGCAAGTCGAGTGGCCTCAACTGCATCCTCACATCGATATTGATGCGCAGCACACCCGAGCAGGTGCGGCTGATCCTGATCGACCCCAAGCAGGTCGAGATGGGCCAGTACAACCGCTTGCCGCATCTGCTCACTCAGCCGGTCACCAACCCGAAGAAAGCCGCGAACGCCCTCGGCTGGGCGGTGAAGGAGATGGAGCGGCGCTACGACCTGCTGTTCGAGGTCGGGTTCCGCGACATTACCGGCTACAACGCGGCGTACGACCGCGGCGATCTGCGGCCCGAGCCGGGTTCGGATCGCCAGTTCGAGCGGTTGCCGTACATCGTGGTCATCGTCGACGAGCTCAACGACTTGATGATGGTTGCTGCCCGCGACGTCGAGGAGAGCATCACCCGCATCGCCCAGAAAGCCCGGGCTGTTGGCGTGCATCTGATCGTGGCCACGCAGCGCCCGTCGGTGAACGTGATCACCGGCGTCATCAAGGCCAACATCCCGGCGAGGGCCGCCTACGCCGTCAACAGCCTCACCGACAGCCGGGTTATCCTCGACCAGCCTGGCGCCGAGAAGCTGGTCGGTAAGGGCGACATGTTGCTTTTGCCCGGTAACTCCAATGTCTCGCAACGTATTCAGGGTTCGTTCGTGAATGAGGAAGAGGTCCGCAAGATCGTTGCCCACTGGCGACGCCAGGGTCCCGAGCCGCAATATGTCAGCGGTGTCGAAGGCGATGACGATGGGGCCGGTGGAATCGGACTGTTCGCCGGTAGCACCGGCGACGACAACGAGGACGAGACCCTCCTCGTGCAGGCGATGGAGCTGGTGGTCCGCAGCCAGCTCGGGTCGACGTCGATGTTGCAACGCAAGTTGAAGGTCGGCTTCGCCCGCGCCGGGAGGCTGATGGACCTGCTCGAACAGAGCGGCGTCGTCGGCCCCAGTGAGGGATCCAAGGCCCGCGCCGTGTTGATGACGGTCGAGGAGTTCGAGCTGCTGCAAGAGGCCTACCGCAACCGGTGACCAACCCCGAGCGGTGAACGCCGTCGACCGTCGGTAGCCTGGCTCTTCGTGTCGCAGCGGTTCTACTTCGAGACCTTGGGGTGCCCGAAGAACCAGGTCGACAGCGACAAGCTGATCGGCACGTTGCTGGCCGGCGGGATGACGCCGACCGACGAGGTGGCACTTGCCGATCTCGTCGTCGTCAACACCTGCGCGTTCATCGACGAGGCCCGAAAGGAGTCGATCGACACCATCTTGGCGTTGGAGGATCAACGCAAAGTCGGCGCTCGCCTGGTCGTGACCGGGTGCATGGCCGAGCGCTACGGCAGCGATTTGGCCGAGGCGTTGCCGGAGGTCGACCAGGTGGCCGGATTCGGCATGCCGATCAACCTTGGCCGCAAGCCACTGTCGGTCAGCACCGCACCGATCCCGATGCTCGACTTGTTGAACCTGCCGCGCCCGAAGTCGTCGAGCCCGTGGGCCTACATCAAGATCGCCGAGGGCTGCGACCGCAACTGCGGGTTCTGCGCCATCCCGTCATTCCGTGGCCCGCAGCGCAGCCGCGACGTCTCGTCGATTCTCGACGAGGTTGAGCAGCTGCAAGCCCAGGAGATCGTCCTCGTCGCCCAAGACCTGGCCAGCTATGGCAAGGATCGGCCCGACGAGTTGGGCGCCGGTTCGATCGTGCCGCTGGTCAAGGCCGTCAATGCCGTGGCCCCATGGACCCGCCTGTTGTACCTGTATCCGAGCGATCTCACCGACGACTTGATCGACGCCATCTTGGCGACCGGAGTGCCGTATTTCGACCTGTCGCTGCAGCATGTCAGCAAGCCGCTGCTGCGGCGCATGCGTCGCTGGGGTGATGGTGATCGGTTCCTCCGACGCATCGGCGATATACGGGCACGCGACGCCCGGGCTGCGTTCCGGAGCAACTTCATCGTCGGCTATCCCGGTGAGACCGAAGAGGATCACGACCAGCTACTGCAATTCGTCGAGCAGGCTGAGCTCGACTGGTGCGGCTTCTTCGCATACAGCGCCGAGGAAGGGACCTACGCAGTCGGTCTCGACGGCGCCGTCGACGCGTCATTGATGCATGAACGCCTCGCCGAGTTGCGCGGACTGCAAGACACCATCACAGCCCAGTGTCGCGACGCGTTGATCGGCACCACAGCGACTGTGCTGGTCGACGAGCCAGGCGTTGCCCGCAGCAGCCGCGAGGCGCCCGAGATCGACGGCATTATCGAGGTGCCGGCAAGCCTGGCGGTCGGCCAGTTCCACATGGTGCGCATCGTTGGCGCCATGGGCCCCGACCTCATGGCAGAATCGGGTTGATGCCCGTCGACCCGACAGCAGTCAAGACCTGGGCCAATCTGGTCACCGTGGCGCGAGTGCTCGTGGCGCCGTTCATGTTTCTGCTGATTCCCGAAAAGCCGGGCGGATCGTGGGTGGCGTTCGGGTTGTGGTTCGTGTTGTGTTCGAGCGATGGCATCGACGGCTACCTGGCCCGCCGTCACGGCGCCACGACCGTCGGCGCATTCCTCGACCCTCTGGCCGACAAGGTGCTGGTCCTCGGGGCGATGTTCTTCCTGGTCAGCAACGACGTGTATTGGATCGTGCCGGTCGCCGTCATCGCCGCCCGCGAGCTGGCGATCAGCCTGTACCGCACGTTTGTCGGAGCCAGGGGGGTCAGCGTGCCGGCCAGCAGGATAGCCAAGTGGAAGACCGTCACGCAGCAGTTGTCGGTCGGCTTCGCCATCGCCCCGCTGACTGCCCTCGACGCCAAATGGCTGTGGAACGGTCTGCTGTGGATCTCCGTTGCGCTGGCCCTGATCAGTGGCTGCCAGTACATGTGGCGGGCCCGTCGGTCGAGAGCTGCTGTCAGTGCGGTGTGATGTCGTCGCCGTCGGCACGGAACTGTTGCTCGGGCAGGTGGTCGACACCAATAGTGCTTGGCTCGGCGAGCAACTGGCCGCCAACGGCATCGACTCGTTGTTGCAGGTGAAGGTCGGCGACAACCTTGGTCGTGCCGAGTCCGTGCTGCGCAGCACGTTGGCCAACGCCGATGCGGTGATCGTCTGCGGTGGCCTCGGCCCGACCCACGACGACCTCACCCGCGAGGCGATCGCCGCGGTCATGGGTGTGGAACTGCACCACGACGAAGTCGTCGCCGGGGTGATCACCAACATGTTCGCCTCCCGCGGCCGGTACATGGCGGCGAACAATCTCCGCCAGGCGCTGGTGCCGATCGGTGCCACTGTGATTCCGCAAACCCGGGGGACTGCTCCCGGTCTGATCTGTCCGGTCATCGTCGATGGCGTCGACAAGGTCGTATACGCCGTGCCCGGGGTGCCTCACGAGATGAAGGAGATGGTCGAGCGCGCCGTGCTGCCCGACCTGCGCATACGTGCAGGCGACAGCGGTGTGATCGTCAGTCGAACGCTGCGCACGTGGGGCGAGAGCGAGAGTGGGCTGAACGAGCGCCTCGACCCGCTGATCGACCGGCTCGATGAGACCGGCAACCCGACATTGGCCTTCCTGGCCAGCGGATGGGAAGGCTTGAAGGTTCGTCTCACGGCCAAGGCTGCGACGCCGGCCGAGGCTGAATCGATGCTCGACACGTGGGACGCCGAGGTACGCGCCGTGGTCGGCGACCACGTCTTCGCCGTCGACGACGAGACGATGGAGTCGGCAGCGCTTTCACTTCTGCGTGAACGCGGCCTCACGCTGGGCCTGGCCGAGTCGGTGACCGGGGGGATGGTCGCTGGTCGGTTGACGGGGGTGCCCGGCGCCAGCGAGGTGCTGCGTGGCGCGGTCGTCTGCTATGCCAGCGAGGTCAAGTTCGACCTGCTCGGCGTGCCGCAGGGGCCTGTGGTCAATGAGGCAGCAGCTGCGGCGATGGCCACAGGAGTTAGGCGAGTGCTCGGCGCCGACGTCGGGCTGGCCCTCACCGGCGTAGCCGGGCCTACCGAGCAGGATGGCATGCCGGTCGGCACGCTGTGCGTCGGGGTCGACGACGGCAGCACCGTTGTCACGCGTACCTTCCGGCTCCCCGGTCAACGCGAGCAGATGCGCCAGATGAGCGTGATCACGGCCCTCGATTTCCTCCGCCGTCACCTGCTCGCCAGCGAATAGGCTGAGTGCCCACGCCTCCGTAGCTCAACGGATAGAGCAGCGGGTTTCTACCCCGTAGGTTGGGAGTTCGATTCTCTCCGGAGGCGCCGCTGCCGCCCAGGGACGGACGCTCAGCGTCCCCGACGGCTGTAGCCGTATCCTCCACCGGTGAGGAGCAGGACGACGACGACGATCAACAAGATGGTGAGCATGTTCATCTGATTACCCAATTTGGCGCAGCCCGAAACCCTCGGTGGCGTGCAGTCACCGTCGTTCGTCGTCCCACAGGTCGGTGCTGAGGTACTTCATGCCGGAGTCCGCCAGCACGATCGCCACGGTCTGCCCGGCATGGCGATCCCGAAGCACCTGCTCGGCGGCGACGAGGCACGCTCCGCCGGAGAAGCCGGCGAAGATGCCCTCCTGGCGAGCCAGCCTGCGGGCGCCATCGATGGCGTCGAGGTCGCTGACGGCCAGATAACCATCAACCAGAGTCGGATCGATGAGCGGAAGCGTCACCATCGAGTAGCCGCCACCTTGGATGCGGTGCGCCGGCTCGATGAGCGGCTCGCCGGCGAGCACGGCGGCACCATCAGGCTCGACGACATAGCAGGCGATCGACGGGTTCACGGCCTTCAAGAACCGGGCGACGCCGGCGAAGGTGCCACCGGTGCCGACGAACTCGCAAAACACCTCGATCGCTCCGCCGGACTGCTCCCAAAGCTCGGCCGCCGTGCCGTCCCGGTGGGCATTCGGGTTCCCGGCGAGGTGGAACTGGTCGGCCCTGAACGCCGACCGACTGGCAGCGACACTCGAGGCGATCTCCTCGACGAGGGCGAGGTCGTCACCCGAAACGTGTCCGTCAAGGGCGCCTTGCTGCTGCTCGACGAGGATTACCTCGGCGCCCACGGCGCGCATCATCTTGGCTCGCTCGATCGAGTTGCCTGCCGACATCACAGCGACGAATGGATACCCCTTGACCGCGCACACGATGGCCAAGCCTGTGCCGGTGTTGCCACTGGTCAGCTCGACGACGGTCTGACCTGGCCTCAGGTCGCCGCTCGCCTCGGCATCCTCGATCATCCGCAGCGCGATTCGATCCTTCTTCGACCCGCCGGGATTGAGGTACTCGAGCTTCGCCAACACACGGCCATCCACGTGGCTCGCCACTCGAGAGAGCTCCACCAACGGAGTCCCGCCAATCGCCGCCAACACCGATGCACCAGTGCCTGACCCCCGCGTAACCCGCTGTACGGCCATCGTTCGAACACTAACCCCCGGCGGCCATACGACCCTGCTGTCGTTTTGAGTCAACGGAACTCCCATCCGACGCGCTAAGGATTGAGGATGAATTCCGACTCGTTCAACGAGGCTCGAGCAGACCTCGATCGGCTCGTGGCTCATGTATCGCAGCAGCATCGATGCTCGATCGCGTGGGGTGTTGTCGCTGGGGGAGAACTGGTGCTGACGGGCGCGCACGCTGCCGAGCCAGATCCGTTGCCGAACGAGCACACCGTGTTCCGCATCGCCTCGATGACCAAGAGCTTCACCGCCTCTGCCGTCCTGATCCTTCGTGATCGAGGCCTGTTGAAACTCGACGACGTTGTCAGCGACATCGCCCCGGAGTTCGCCGCAGTGGTTGGTCCGACGACCGACTCACCTCCGATCACCGTTCGCGACCTGCTGTCGATGGCCGGCGGAATGACCACCGACGATGTGTGGGCCGATCGCCATCTCGACATCTCTGACGATGGGCTCGATGAATTGGTGCGTAATGGGGCGACCTTCGCCTGGTCGCCGCAGACTGGAGGCGAATATTCAAATCTCGGGTACGCGATGTTGGGTCGGGCCGTCCATCGTGTGTCGGGTCAGCGCGTCCAGGATTTCATCACGGCCAACCTCCTCGCGCCGTTGGAGATGCACCGCACCACGTGGCTGCAGCCGAATCACGACGACTGGACGCGGCCGTACGAGGTGCGCGACGACCAGCGTGTGGCCGACATCGAGCCGTTGGGCGACGGGGCGATCGCCCCGATGGGCGGGCTGTGGTCGTGCGTCGCCGATCTGGCTCGCTGGGTGGCCTGGCTCGCCGATGCCTTTCCGCCTCGCGACGATCCCGATGCCGGGCCACTGTGCCGAGCATCCCGGCGAGAGATGCAGCAGGTGCACCGGGCTTGGCCGACAGTACGCACGCCGGCGAGTGGGGAAGGTGACGATGCGGTCCCTGAACGGATCGACGGTGGCGGCTACGGCTTCGGCCTGTTCGTCATGCACGACGACCGTTTCGGGCATTTCGTCGCCCACTCCGGCGGCCTGCCCGGATACGGCTCGAACATGCGATGGCTGCCGGGGCACGGCGTCGGTGTGATCGCATTGGGCAACGCGACCTATGCACCTATGTCGATGATGAGCCGCCGGATGCTGGAGATCGTCGATGACTGCGGCCCGATCGCTGCGTCGGCTCGGCAGGCGAGCCCGGCGTTGCTCGACGCCGCAGATCGGCTGGCGGAGCTGCTGTCGCACTGGACCGACCACGCCGCGGGCGAGCTGTTCGCCGACAACGTCGTCCTCGACGAATCGTTTGCCACACGGGCTCGCCGCGCCGCCGAACTGACTTCGGCGCACGGAGCACTCGCTGTGGTAGCCGTCGCAGCGGTCACACCGATGCGCGGCGTGGCGACAATGCGCCACGTCGACGGCACCGAGCGGCAGATCGATCTGCAGATGTCGCCGCTCGTCCCACCGCGACTTCAGTCCTACGAGGTCGTCGCCGGGTAGGGATTCGGCCGATCTGGCCCTACCCTGAATAAGTCCGCAGTTCGAGCCGCATGAGGTCGTGTGTGAAGTTCAAAAAGGGCGACACCGTCATTTATCCGCAGCACGGCGCGTGCGAAGTGCTGAGAACGGAGAAGAAGGAAGCATTCGGCGTCACGCAGGAGTATCTCATCCTGCGTACCGTCATCAACGAGATGACGCTGTCGGTGCCGACGCTCAAGGCCGCCGAGGTAGGCGTTCGCCCGCCGGTCAACGCCGACGAGTTGGAAGACCTTGTGTCGGTGCTGTCGAAGCCCGACCCGCGCGTGCCGTCCAACTGGAGCCGCCGGTTCAAGAACCACCAGGAGAAGCTGAAGAGCGGCGACGTGTACCAGGTTGCCGAGGTCGTGCGGAATCTGGCGGCTCGCAATCGGGATGCGTCGTTGTCGGCAGCGGAGCGCACGATGTACGACAGGGCGCGGATCAACTTGATCAGCGAGATCGCCCCGGCTCTGAAAGTCAGCAGGGAAGTCGCAGAGGAGTATCTCGACGAGGCGTTGGCCAAGGGTGTGCTCAAGCCGCCCAAGGAAGTCAAGAAGAAGGCCTGACTTCGGCCCGACTGGATGGCTCCACCGTCCGGGCTCCGTCTCTGGGCATCGTTCGATCGTTACTACAGTGCATCGCCATGACCGGACGAACCGAAGTGAGCCGTGAACAACTGGAACACGACATCCGTGGCGGTGGTATCGACACGGTGCTGATGGTCTTTCCCGACCTGCAAGGCCGGCTGATCGGCAAGCGCACGACGGGGCGGTTCTTTCTCGAGTCGGTGGCCGACGCCGGGACCGAGAATTGTGATTACCTGATCGCCTGCGACCTCGACAACAACCCGGTGCCCGGTTATCGGTTCACCAGTTACGAGCAGGGGTATGGCGACATGCTGGCCCGCGCCGACTGGAAAACCGTGCGCATGATCCCGTGGGTCGACAAGACGGCCATGATCATGTGTGACCTTCTCGACGTCGAAACCGAGGAACTGGTCGAGGTTGCTCCGCGCACGATCCTGCGTCGTCAGGAGGAGGCTGCCGCGGCGATGGGTTTCTTACCGATGGTGGCCAGCGAGATCGAGTTCTACCTCTTTCACGACACTTACGACGAGGCTCATGCCAAGGGCTATCGCGGCCTGCGCCCGCATTCGCCGTGGCTCGAGGACTACCACATCCTGCAGACGACCAAGGACGAGTACATCCTCGGCGCCATCCGCCGCGGGCTCGAGGCAGCCGGTGTGCCGGTGGAGTTCTCAAAAGGTGAGGCCGGCAAGGGCCAGCACGAGATCAACCTCGACTACACAACGGCTGTCGAGATGGCTGACCGCAACACCGTATACAAGACCGCGGCGAAAGAGATCGCCCACCTCAACGGACGCTCGGTCAGCTTCATGGCCAAGTACGACTTCAACGACACCGGATCGTCGTGCCATGTGCACTCCAGCCTGTGGTCTCTCGACGGCAAGCAGGCCATGTTCGACGATCACCATGGCTCACACGGGATGAGCGAAACGTTCCGGCACTACCTCGCCGGCCTGATCGCCACCGCGCAGGAGTTCAGCTTGTTGTGGGCCCCGACAGTCAACAGCTACAAGCGGTTCCAACCCGGTTCATGGGCGCCGACGGGGATCGGCTGGGGCGTCGACAACCGCACGCTCGGGTTCCGCAAGGTCGGCCACGGCAAGGGGTGCCGGGTCGAGTGCCGCATTCCAGGTAGCGACGCCAACAGCTACTTCGCCTTCGCCGGCCAGATCGCCGGTGGACTGTACGGGATCCGCAACGAGTTGCCGCTCGCCGAACCTTTCGTCGGCAATGGCTACGAGGCCACCGAGATCGGCCGCATCCCGTGGAACCTCCCCGATGCCATTGCCTTGTGGGAAGGGTCGTCGATCGCCCGAGAGTGCTTCGGCGAGGAAGCCCACTTCCACATCCTGACGATGGCCAAGGGAGAGTGGCGGGCGTTCAACCAGTCGGTTACCGACTGGGAATTGCGCCGCTACTGGGAGCGCATCTGACCCGTCGAGTGTTTCAAGGCACCCAGGTGAGCCTGCGACACTCCACACCCCGTGTGGAGCTGTTCGAGGCACCGGGGTGGGCGGCAAACACTCCACAGACCGTGTGGTGGTCGGACGCCGAAGTGGCTGTGAGAACGCTGTCCGGGTTCAGGCAGCGTGACAGCGGGTGCGGCGCAGGCTGTCCCAGTCTTCGTCGGTCAACAGCAGCGGGCACAGGTCGACAGTGCGGGTAGCGATCAACACCATGTGATGCCCGGCAACATCGAGGTGACCTTGCAGGTGGTGGTCAACATCCCAAGCGATGGCCGGAACCGCGCTCGACCCGAGCACGCCGGCCAGGTGGCGCACTGCGAGGTCGTGGGCCTCGTCGTCGTTGAGTCTATTTGCAGTGTCCATGTAGGCCGTTCCTGACTTCTCGGGCGCCGACGGGGGGTTGTCGACGCCGAGAAGTTCACCGTCACATCAGTATCGACAAGAGTCGCTCACGGATCAAGGTGATACGCCGCGAATAGGTCGAGAGCACTACTGAAGATTTTCCTCGGTTTCCACGCTGAACTGTCGAAGACTTACACGGAGAACTCGACCAGCACCGGCAGGTGATCGCTGATTTCGTGCCATCGCTCGCCGCCCTCCGGTGTGAGTTGGGCGCTCACCATCGCCGCTTCGGGTATCAACACGTAGTCCAACCGCCGGCTCGGAGCGATCGACGGGTTGGAATCGTCACCACCGGGATCGACCAGGCCGAGGCCGCCGAACTCACGGATTACCTCCGCTTCGTCGACGGCGTTGAGGTCTCCTGCCACCACCGCGGGACGAGCGGCGCCGACGAGCGCGGCGACGCGGCGGGCTTGGGCGATTCGTTGGTCGGGGTTGTGCGAGGCGAGGTGAGTGTTGGCGATCCGCAGCGTGTCGCCGTCTCGCGTCACCGTGGCCGCCATCGCAACTCGATGCCGGTATGTCCATGTCGACACGCCTGGAGAGATCGA
This sequence comes from Ilumatobacteraceae bacterium, assembly GCA_031404635.1. Taxonomy (GTDB): domain Bacteria; phylum Actinomycetota; class Acidimicrobiia; order Acidimicrobiales; family Ilumatobacteraceae; genus JAENVT01. The sequence goes on along the minus strand of JANNHY010000278.1, from coordinate 11,347 downwards.
GGCGCTGATCATCTCGCTGACCGCGTGCGGCGTCAGCATCGCCAGTCCCTCGGCGCGCCACCACACGAGCGGCGAGTACGGATAGTGCTTGCGGGTCCACAAGACCCGCCATCCCAGCCGGCGGGCGAGACCGCGGGCCTGGCGCCGTTGCACCTCCTGCGCGGCGACGACGTCGGGCGCATATCCGGCGATCACCGCGGTGATGACGTCGAGGTTGGGACGACGCGCCCCGAGGATGTTCCACGTCAGCACGCGCCAGGTCGTCATCGGCCTCCAGTTTGGCCGGTGCACTACCGTATGGCGCCATGAATCGTCTTGACGGCAAAGTGGCACTGATCACCGGTGCATCGTCAGGTTTGGGTCGCGTCGGAGCCGAGCTGTTCGCCACTGAAGGCGCCAAGGTGGTGATCGCCGATCTCACCGATGGCGAAGAAGCCATCGAGGCGATTGCAGCAGCGGGGGGAGAAGCCAGCTTTGTACGATGCGACGTGACCGACCCGCAGTCGGTCGAGGCCGCGGTGCAGCATGCCGTCGAGACCTTCGGGGGCCTGCACGTGCTGTACAACAACGCCGGCGTGATGCTCGGCGACGATGACAACCCGGTCACGACGTCGATCGAGACATACCGCAAGACGATGGACATCAACGTCCTCGGCGTCTTGCTGGGCTGTAAGTACGCGATACCGGCGATGCAGGAATCTGCCGAGCAGAATGGCGTTGCCGGCTCGATCATCAACGTCGCCTCGTTCGTCGCCCACATGGGTGCAGCCACGCCGCAAGTGGCCTACACGGCATCGAAGGGGGCAGTGTTGGCGATGACCCGCGAGATCGCCGTGATCTATGCTCGCCAGGGCATCCGCGCCAACGCCTTGTGCCCCGGACCGATCATGACCCCGCTGCTAGCCAAGTTCCTATCCGACGACGCCAAGCGCAACCGCCGTCTGGTGCATATCCCGATGGGGAGATTCGGTGAACCGATCGAGATCGCCAACGGGGCGCTGTTCCTGGCATCCAACGAATCGAGTTGGATGACCGGCCAATCGCTGATCATCGACGGCGGCATCACCGCCGCGTACGTGACCCCCGAGTGAGCGGATTGCTACACGGCAAGGAGAGCGCAGTCGGTGATCTCTCCGACCGCGTCGTCGATTGGATCAAGCAGCGGCTGGCCAATTCGCCGATCGGGGTGATCGGCGACAAGCCGACTGTCGATGCGGCGCTCGCCGGCTCGGTCAATGATGCCGGGCTCGGAGTCGATCAGGCCTGGCGCAATTTCGAGCAGATCGTCGCGCCGAACAACCTCGGCCTCGATAGCGAACGGTTCCTGGCCTTCATCCCGCTGTCGCCGTCGGTTGCCGCAGTTTGGATGGACGCAATCGTGTCCGCCGCCAATTTCTCGGCGGAGTCGTGGCTCGAGGGCGCCGGTGCGGTTGCTGCCGAGAACCAGGTGATCGAGCTATTTTGCCGCGCCGCAGGAATGCCGGTCGGGGCGGCAGGATGCTTCATGAGCGGGGGATCGATCGGCAACCTGTCGGCGTTGGCCGTTGGTCGCGAGCGCGCCGAGGATCGGCGAGTCGTCGCCGTGGCCGACACGGCGCACGCTTCGGTCGACAACGCCTTGCATCTTCTCGGCCTCGAACCACTTGTCGTGCCAACCGGGCCCGACTGCCGTTTGACAGGCGGTGCACTGCGCGCCGCGATCGGCGATCGAGGCGACGTCGGCATCGTCGTTGCGGCCGGTGGTTCGACCAATGCGGGTGTGATCGACGACCTTGCCGGGTGCGCCGATGTGGCCGCCGAGGTCGATGCCTGGTTCCACGTCGACGGGGCGTACGGACTGGCGGCTCTGTTACTACCCGAGCTGCGCGACCGGTTCGTCGGGCTGGATCGCGCCGATTCGTTCATCGTCGATCCGCACAAGTGGCTGTTCGCCCCGGCCGGTTCATGTGCACTCGTCTATCGACAACCAGCGCTGGCTCGACAAGTCCATACCCAGCACGGGCCCTACCTCGACGTGTTGCGCACTGCCGACGATGCCTACAACCCCTGCGACCTCGGTTACCAACTGACCCGCCGGGCCAGCGGACTCCCGATTTGGTTTGCCCTTGCGCTGCATGGTGTCGACGCGCACCGAGCCGCGATCCGCCACGGCATCACGATGGCCGCATCGATGGCCGACGCACTCGATGCCGACCCGCTCACCGAGCTGATCATGCGGCCCGAGCTCGGGGTGGTGTTGTTCCGCCGTGTCGGCTGGGCGGCCGGGGAGTGGAAGGCCTGGGCCCGGAACCTCCTGCATGACGGGTCGGCCTTCGTCGCCCCTTCGACCTACAAGGGCGAAGCAGTCGGGAGATTGGTGTTCATGCATCCGCGCACACCAGAATCGATCATCGACGAGTTGATGGTCAGCTTGTCAGGGTGACCTCGCCGCCGGCGGTTACAATCCTGGCCCGCAAGGCCGGCTGCTCGCCACCACCAACCTCCACCACCGCGCTGAGACCGATGATGTCGAGCGCCGTGCGGAGCAGTTGTGGCTTGGGATGAAAGACATCGACCCCGACGAGCCGTACGCCATCGGCGAGCGTGTCGGTTGGGTGGACCGACTGCCCCCAATCGATCATGAACGGCAGCGCACAGCCGAACGGCCCGTCGGGTTGCGGGATCGTGAGCTGCCATTCCAACACCTCACCTTCGGGCCGACGGCGCGACATCGCTGTCACCGCGCCGAAGGCGATGCCGGCGGCACCCGCTTCGGCGACGATCTCATCGATTCTCCGTCGTGGGCGCACACACCAGGCCACGAGGGCCGGCCCGGTGAGGTCATCGATGCCGAACGGCCGCGGATTCTCGGGTGAGGGCTGTGCGGGGTCCGGGCCGATCACCTCGAGGTAGGTCGCACCGCCGAGCGACAGCAGCTCGTTGCACGTACCTCGGCCAACATGGCTGCCGCCGGGCGTCGGCGTCGCCGCAAGGATAGTGGCGATAGCTGCCGAGGCCTGCGCCAGATCGGGGCCGGCAAACACGAGATGGTCGATCATTCGGGTCATTCTTGCCCGCGCCCGCACCATTACCACCTCTCCTGGAAGGGTGAACGCTCGTGCGCTCGTGACCGGCAAGACTGAGTGCATGAGTTCCGTCGCTTTCATCGGGCTCGGCGTGATGGGCGCGCCGATGGCCCGCCATCTCGCCGCTGCCGGCCATCAGGTCACCGTCTACAACCGCACACCCGAGAAATCGCTGGCCTGGGTCGCGTTGTACGGCAACCGGGCGGCGCCGACGCCGCGTGAGGCCGCGGAAGGCGCCGAGTTCGTGTTCTTGTGCGTCGGCAACGACAACGATGTGCGTGAGGTGGTGTTCGGGCCGGACGGGGCGTTGGCCGGGGCCGAGGCCGGCGCGGTGCTGATCGACCACACCACCGCCTCGGCCGAGGTGGCCGCAGAGTTGGCCGAGGCCGCAGCCGAGTTCGGTGTCGGCTTCGTTGATGCACCGGTGTCGGGTGGCCAGGCCGGCGCCGAGAACGGTCAGTTGACGATCATGTGCGGCAGCGACGATGAAGCGTTCTACGAGTTGACCAAGCCGGTGATGGCCGCCTACGCCAAGGCCTGTTCGCTGATGGGAAAAGCCGGCGCCGGGCAGCTGACGAAGATGGTCAACCAGATCTGCATCGCCGGGGTCGTACAAGGCCTCGCCGAGGGCATCAACTTTGCTCAGAAGGCTGGGCTCGACCCCGACCAGGTGGTCGACGTCATTCGCTTCGGGGCCGCGCAGAGCTGGCAGATGGAGAACCGTGGCCGCACGATGGCTCGCGGCGAGTTCGAATTCGGCTTCGCTGTCGAGTGGATGCGCAAGGATCTGGCGATCGTGCTCGCCGAGGGCAACCGCAACGGGGCACGCCTGCCGATGACGGCGCTGATCGATCAGTTCTACGCCCTGGTCGTCGCTCGCGGCGGCAAACGCTGGGACACCTCGAGCTTGATTCAGTTGTTGGCAAACGACTGACGACCCGCCGACCGAGGTACGCTGGGCGCGTACGTCATAGGTGTCTCCGCCCAGACCACGCGCTGGCATGCTCCGCTTTGCCTGGATGGTGACCGTGGTCGATGAGGACAAGTTGTCGTCAGTGCTAAGCGAGTTTGCGCGCACGCTGATCACCGACTTCTCGATCCAGGGCATCCTCGACCATCTCGTCGAACGAATCGTCGAGGTCCTCCCGGTCACGTCGGCGGGTGTCACGTTGATCACCGCAGGGATGGCGCCGCACTACATCGCCGCATCAGACGAGTCCGCGTTGCGCTTCGAACGGTTGCAGACCGAGATTGGCGAAGGACCGTGCCTTGCGGCGTACGAGTCCGGCGAGGCGGTCACGCTATGCGACCTGCGTGCCGACGAGTGTTTCCGCAGGTTCACCCCGGCGGCCCTGGCCGCCGGGCTGGCCGCGGTGTTCACCTTCCCGCTTCGACACGGCGACGGTCGCCTCGGTGCGCTGGATCTCTACCGCGACACCCCCGGAGAACTGGACCGGCACGATTTGGACGCCGCCCAGACTTTGGCAGATGTTGCTGCTGCCTATCTGATCAACGCCCAGGGCCGTGAGGCGGCGCGGGTCGCCTCCGACCTCTACCATCACAGCGCGCTGCATGACCCTCTCACCGGTCTACCGAACCGGCTACTGCTGCAGGAGCGGCTCGACCACGCCGTCCAGCGGGCGAAGCGTTCGCACAGCAGCACAGCGATCCTGTTCGCCGATCTCGACCGGTTCAAGCAGGTCAACGACACTCACGGCCATCAGATAGGTGACCATCTATTGCTCGCCGTCGCCAACCGCCTCTCGGGTCTGGTGCGGTCCGGAGACACCCTTGCCCGGTTCTCGGGCGACGAGTTCGTGCTGCTTTGCGAGGATCTGGAAAGTGCGGACGACGTCGAACTCCTTGCTGAGCGTATACATGACGCGTTTGCGACGCCGTTCGTGCTCGCCGAGCGCGAGCTGAAGGTTACGGCAAGCGTGGGCATCGCCTTCGCCGGGCCCGGCGAGGCCATCTCCAGCCAGCTGTTGGCCAAGGCCGACATGGCGATGTACGAGGTCAAGCGCAACGGCGGTGCTGGCCGTCACATCGTCGACATCCGCGAGGTGCTGCAAACCAACGACGACCGCAGTCTGGAGGTCGACCTGCGCAAGGCGCTCGCCGAAGGCGAACTCGACATCGCCTACCAACCCATTGTGCGCACAGCCGACGGGCTCGTCACCGGGGTGGAGGCACTGCTGCGCTGGACTCATCCCGATCGAGGCCCCATCCCGCCACTGTCGATCGTCGCCATCGCTGAGCAGAGCGAACTGATCGACGAGATCGGCGCCTGGGTCCTCGAACGCAGTTGCCGCGACCGGGCGAGGTGGGTGGATCAACACCCCGGCGCATCGTTGGACCTGGCAGTCAACGTGTCAGCACGCCAGCTGATCAGCACACGCTTGTACTCGACCGTCGCCAACGTGCTGGCCAGCGCACACATGGACCCGAATGCACTCATCTTGGAGATGACCGAGAGCATCTTCATCGAGGACAGCGACCGCACCGTGAGAATGTTGGCCGACCTCAAAAAGCTCGGCCTGCGACTCGCGCTCGACGACTTCGGGTCCGGCTACTCGTCGCTCGGCTACCTCGCCCGGATGTCGCTCGATATCGTCAAGATCGATCGGAGCTTCATCGCCAACATCAGCCACGACCCCACCAACAAGGCCATCGTGCTGGCAATACTGAACCTGGCCCACGTCCTCGGGCTCACCGTCGTCGCCGAGGGAGTCGAGAACCAAACCCAAAGCGACGAGGTCAGGGCCACGGGCTGCGAGTTTGCGCAAGGATTCTACTTCGCACGACCGATGCCGGCGGCGGAGATCGACGGATTGATCGGTTCACAACTCGGTTGACCCGCGACACACCACCAGTAGCGGTAGCGCCGTCACCGCCGTAACCTGGAGCCGATTCGGCAGGCATCGCGAGGAGAAGTCATGAGCGAGTTCAACGATTGGAACAACCAGATCATCGAAGAGTTCCGTGCCAACGGTGGCAAGGTCGGCGGGCAGTTCGAGGGGGCGCCACTGTTATTGCTCCACTCGACCGGCGCCAAGTCGGGCCAAGAACGCGTCAACCCGGTCATGTACCTGGCCGACGGCGACAGCCACGTCGTGTTCGCATCCAAGGCCGGCGCACCGACGAACCCCGACTGGTACCACAACCTCATCGCCAATCCGCAGGCCTCGATCGAGGTCGGCGACCGGACCGTCGATGTCGTTGCCTGTGTCGCCGACGCTGACACGCGAGACCGCCTGTGGTCGCGTCAGAAAGAGCTCTATCCGGGCTTCGCCGACTACGAGGCCAAGACCACGCGTCAGATCCCGGTCGTGTTGCTCGAACCCGCGCCTTGACCCGCCGGGTCGGGCGCGATGAGAGATGTGCGCGCTCGGGCGGCTCATGTCTCATCACACCGAGGACCGGGTCGGGCGCGATGAGAGATGTGCGCGCTCGGGCGGCTCATCGCTCATCGCGGGCACTGGCGGGGGTTCGGATCAGCCGGTGATTCCGGAGCTGAGATCGCGCTTGCCGGTCGCCCGGTCGTCGGCCCACTGTTGCAGAGTTGCCTCCAACTCGAGCGAGCCGGTGGCCTTGGCCCACTGCACCGGCAGGGCAGGAAACGAGTAGTCACCGAGTTCTTTGGGCTGGTAGTCGATGGCGCGGCGCCGCATTGCCGCCTCGATGGACGGCGCCAGCCGCTGTTGCTTGGCGCGCACCTGCGCTTCGTCGCGACCCTGGAACTCGGGCAGCACTTCGCGGCCGAAGATCTCGATCGACTCCATGATGTGCTCGTGGCGGTTGCGCCCGGCCTGCATGACAAAGATCACCTGGTCGACGCCGGCCTCCTCGAAGCGGCGCAGGTACTCTCCAACCTGGGCTGGTGTGCCGACGCTGCCGCGTAGTCCGGTGGAGTCTCCTGCCGCCTGCTTGGCGCCGAGCGTGTCGGCGCGCCGTGCCGCGCGCACGGCGGCGGCGATCGCTTCGGGGTCGTAGCCCTGCGCGGCACGCCGCTCGACATACTCCGACCACACGTCGGTCTTGCCGGGGCGGTGATCGCCGAACAAGTAGAAGTGCCCGAGCGAGTAGCCGAAGAAGTTGGCGCCCTCGGTACCACGGCGGATCGCTTCGTCCTCGTCGTGGTGCAACATCATCGGACTGACGCAGGCGACCTGGGGATTGACGTTGAACCCGACCGGATGACACTTCTCGGTGAACGTGCGCTCGTACTCGCTGACCCAGGTGACCGCTTCCTCGGGATCGATGAACGCAAATGTCAGCGCGCCCATGCCCTTCTCGGCAGCGAGCGAGATGGTCTCGCGGCGGCTGCACGCCACCCACAGAGGAGGGTGCGGCTTCTGCAGCGGCTTGGGGATCACATTGCGCGGCGGCATCTGCACGTACTTGCCATCGACGCCGGTGAACGGCGTCTCGGCCATGCAGCGCACGGCGACCTCGAGCCCTTCCAACCACTGCTCGCGTTTCTCCAGCGGGTTGACGCCGAACCCCCCGAGTTCGGCCTCGCTCGACGACTCACCGCTACCGAACTCGACACGCCCCCCGGAGACGAGGTCGAGCATGCTCACTCGTTCAGCGGTGCGCGCCGGATGGTTGAACCTGGCAGCGGTGAGAATGATGCCGTGACCGAGGCGCATGTTCGTGGTGCGCTGGCTGCACGCCGCCAGGAATACTTCGGGCGCCGAGGAGTGGCTGTACTCCTCGAGGAAGTGGTGCTCGACCTCCCACACGTACTGGATTCCGAGTGAGTCGGCGAGCTCGACCTGGTCGAGGGCGTCTTGGATCAGTTGGTGCTCGGTGCCGTCGTCCCACGGCCGACCGATCTGGTGCTCGTAGAAAATGCCGAACTTCATGTCAGCCGGCCGCCGCGGCGACCGCGTCGACCATCCGGTCGACGTGCTCGTCACGGATGACCAGCGGCGGGCACATCACCAGGGCGTCGTTGAGAGCGCGCACGATCACGCCGCCAGTGTCGAGCATGTGGTCGCGCATCGCCTTCGCGTCCTGGTCCGGCCGCAGGCCGAGGGCCCACATGCCGCCAATGCCACGAGCGTGATCGATCACGCCGTCGGCGGCCAGGGCGTTCAGACCGCCGCCCAATCGGTCGCCGATGTGCTTGGCCCGCTCGACCAGGCCCTCGCTGCGCATGATCTCGAGGTTCTTCAGTCCGGCAGCACATGCCGTTGGATGCCCGGAGTACGTGAATCCGTGTGTCAGGAAGAAGCTGGGATCGGTCTCCAGCGCGGCGGTCGGGGCGATGCCCACGAACACGCCGCCGAGCGGGATGTAGCCGGAGGTCACCCCTTTGGCGAAGGTCGCGAAGTCGGGCGTGACGCCGTAGTGATGGGCCGCAAACCAGCTGCCGGTGCGGCCGAAACCGGTGATGACCTCGTCGAAGATCAGGTATGCGCCGTGCTGGTCGCACAACTTGCGCAGTGACTGCAGGTAATCGTCGGGCGGCGGGAAGACACCACCGGCACCCTGCACCGGCTCGGTGATGATGGCCGCGATCTCGTTGCTTCGCTGGCTCATCAGAGTCGCCACCGCCTCGATGTCTTCGGCCGGCACCTGAACCACTTCATCGACAAACGGGCCGAAGTTGTCCTTGTACGCGGCGATGCCGAGGGCACTGGTGCCGCCGTAGGCGACGCCGTGGTATCCGCGGGTACGGCTGATGATCAGCTTGCGCTGTGGCTGACCGGCCTGCACGTGGGCCATGCGGGCCAGCTTCATCACCGTATCGATGGACTCTGAGCCCGACGATGTGAAGAACACGCGGGCGTTCGGCGTGGGAGCGATACCGCGCAGCTCTTCGGCGAGCATCTCGGCCGGCTCGTTGGTGAACGGATCGAAGGCAGAGTAGGCAGCGAGGGTGCGCACCTGGGCGGCGATGGCATCGGCCATCTCCGCTCGACCATGGCCGATGGCGTTGTACCACAGGCTGGCCATGCCATCGACCAGCTCGCGGCCGTGTTCGTCCCAGACCAGTGCTCCCTCGCCGCGCTCGATGCGGATGAAGCGTTCCTGGGTGGGTTTGGCGAATGGATGAAGAAACGCTGCGGGCATGGCGCCAACGGTAACCAACCGAGTCGCGTCGCCAAGAGTTGCGCATACACTCCCACGACGAGTGCCCCGATCAGCAGCAACAACATCTCGGCCGCAGCCGACTTCGACCGTCAAACAGCTCCTCGCCCGGGGCGTGGCGCGGACGTCGACACCTGTCAGGCTTTCGCTCCTGCGGGCAGTCTGCATCGTGCTGGCGGTGGTCTTCGCAGTGGGCGGTGCGCTCGGAGTGAATCGGCGTGCCAATGCGATCAACGACGTTCGTACGTCGGCGACTCAACTCCTGGCTCTGCAAGACATCCGCGTTCGTGTGGTGCATGCCGATGCGATCGCCAGCTCGTCTTATCTGGTCGGTGGTCAGGAGAAGCCGGCGCAGCGCGCGGCCTACCTCGACGAGATCTCCGTAGCCGGCGACGGGTTGGTCGCGGTCTCGGGTGCGGCGACGGATGCCGACCTCGAACAGCTCAGCGAGGCCAGCCGGTTGCTCGGCAGCTACGTCGGTCTCGTCGAGCAAGCCAGGGCCAACAACCGCCAGGGTTTCCCTATCGGGGCCGCCTACCAGCGCGAGGCCAACGGGATCGTCAGCAACGCCGACCCCGACGCGCCCGACGTCGTGTCGTCGCTGCGGGCGGTCGAGGCCTCGCAGCGCGACCAGATCAACGCCAGCCTGGCGACTGCTCATCGGGCCGGTATGTGGATGCAACTGTGCGGGTGGTTGCTGATGCTTTCCCTGCTCGGCGCGAGCCTTTGGTTGGCGCGCACCTTCCGCCGCGTCATCAACGTCCCGATCGCCGCAGCGATCGGTGTGCTGTTGCTGCTTTTGGTGATCGGCGGCTCGACCCAGGCCAGTGCGATGAGCGAGGTCGACGCGGCTGTCGCCGATCCACTGGCGGGCGCAGACAACGCCGCCCAGGCGCGTGCTGCAGCCTTCGAGGCGCGATCGCAGGAAGCGCTGACCCTGATCAATCGTGGCAACGGAGCAGCCAACGAAGCCAACTGGCAGCGTGCCAACGACGTCGTGACGCAAGCGATAGGCAACGGCTCGGCGCTGTCGAGCGACGCCTCCTCCGTATACCAGGGGTACGTCGATGCTCATGTTGAGATCCGCGATCTCGACAACGGCGGCGAGTGGGACCTGGCGGTGGCGGTAAGCCTCGGCGAGCCGGGTTCGACAGGCGTCGGCAACGCTCTGGCCCGGTTCGACGATTTCGATCGGCGCATTGGAGAGTTGATCACGCTCGACGGTTCGAGCGCATCACTAGGTCTCGGTGACGCCGTGAAGCCGCTGCGTACGCTGCGTAACGTTGTGTTCTTCGCTGGTCTTGCGTTGGCGGTGCTCGCCGCACTCGGCTGTGGGCAGCGGCTGAAGGAGTATCGATGAGCCGGCTTGGTTGTCGGATCGCGGCGGTGGCCGTTGCCACGGTCCTCACCGCCGGCTGCTCGGGTTCGGTTCGCCTTCCCGCCGCGATCGAAGGGGAAGCGCCGCCATCCACAGACGCCGCCGTGCCTGCGACGCCAGAGTGCTCGACCGCGCAGGCCGCGGAGGACGCCACTCGTTCCTACCAACCGCAGGGACCGCTGCCGTCGCCGGACACCCTTGCAGACGTCGCCGAGATCCAACGGCGCGGAAAGTTGATCGTCGGGGTCTCTGGCGACACGTTGCTGTTCGGGGCACGCAACCCGCTGAGCGGTCAGATCGAGGGCTTCGACATCGACATGCTCAAAGAGGTGGCCAAGGCCATCTTCGGTCCCGACGGCGAGAACAACATCACCTACAAGGTGATTACCTACGCCGACCGCTTGCCGAAGCTGGAGGCCGGGGCCGACAACGGCGGTGTCGATATCGTCGCCCACACGATGACCATCAACTGCAACCGTTGGTTGCGGATCGCCTTCTCGTCGACCTACTTCGACGCCGGTCAGAGGGTGCTGGTCAAGAAGGGTTCGGAGTTCGAAAGCATCGGCGACCTCAACTCGGCGGGGGCCAGGGTGTGTGCGCCGGAGGGCAGCACCAATATCGACTATGTCCGCGACACAGCCAACCAACTCTCGGGGCTGATCGTCGTCGGCAAGCCCGACATCACCGACTGTTTGGTCGCGATGCAACAAGGCGAGGCCGACGCCGCGACCGGCGACGACACCGTGCTGGCCGGGCTTGCCGCCCAGGACCCGAACACCGAAGTCGTCGGCGACAAGTTCACCGA
>JANNHY010000277.1:0-9606 GCA_031404635.1 Ilumatobacteraceae bacterium | reverse complement strand
CGCACTCTGGGCGACGCCGGTGAAGTTGTACCAGCGGTCGAAGTTGAAACAGACGGCCGCAGCGTTGAAGTCGGTTCCGTCGTGGAACTTCACGCCGGTCTGCAGATCGAACGTCCACGTGAGCGCATCGGCGCTGGCTTCCCACGACTTGGCAAGGGCGGGCTCGATTTCGGTCACTCCCGGCGCGGTGGTGACCAGGTTCTCGTAGATTTGGTCGATGACACGCAGCGACTCGCCGTCGCTGACATACGCTCCATCGAGCACGACGGGGTCCGACGAAGTTCCGAAGACCAAGGTTCCTCCGGCGGCCGCCGGTGTAGCGGTGGTCTCGACACCGGGTTCCGTGGCCGCGGTGGTGTCGCCGGCCGCTGCCTCGGTGCTCTGGCCCGCCGAGGTGGTGTCGCTGGCGCTGTCGCTCCCACAAGCGGCAACGCCCAGCGCGGTGACTATCCCAATCGCTAGCAGCCTGCTTCTACTTGGCATGATTCCTCCCCTAAGACCCGACACCTCTTTGGCGTCTGGATGTGAGCCACCCTAGTGCGTCGCGGGTGGTCTCAGTGGGCGAACGTCGGCCGAGCGATCTGGACGATCTTGGCGAAATGGCAGGCCACCGGATGGCCCTGGCCACGATCGATCAGCGCCGGCTCCTCGTCGGCGCACACGTCCTGGGCGATCGGGCATCGGGTACGGAATCGGCAGCCGCTCGGCGGGTTGACCGGGCTGGGCACGTCTCCCGTCAGGACCACCCGGCGCCGCGATCGTTCGACGTTGGGGTCCGCGACCGGTACAGATGACAGCAAGGCCTGGGTGTACGGATGTGCCGGCTCCCCGTACACCTGATCACGCGTGCCGGTCTCGACGATCTTGCCCAGGTACATCACTGCCACATGGTCGGAGATGTGGCGTACCACTGATAGGTCGTGAGCGACAAAGACGTATGACAACCCGAGGCGCTGCTGGAGCTCTTCGAGCAAGTTGATCACTCCGGCCTGAACACTGACATCGAGCGCCGAAACCGGCTCGTCGAGCACCACCAATCTTGGATCCAGGGCCAGGGCGCGGGCGATGCCGATACGTTGCCGCTGGCCACCGGAGAACTCGTGCGGGTAGCGGTTGCCGTGCTCGGGGTTGAGGCCGACGAGCGCCAACAACTCGGCTACACGTGTCTTCCGGTCGCTCGAGGCCACGTCTTGCACCGCCAGCGGCTCGCCGACGATGCTGTTGATCTGCCACCGGGGATTGAGCGAGGCGTACGGGTCCTGGAAGACGACCTGCATCTCGCGTCGCAACTTGCGAAGCTCTTTCTTGTCGAGCGCCATCACGTCGCGGCCGTCGAAGATGATCGAACCAGAGTCGGGTTCATGAAGGCGCAGAATTGCGCGCGCCGTGGTGGACTTGCCACACCCGCTCTCGCCCACCAGACCGAGTGTCTCACCCTTGTTGACTTTGAACGACACGCCTGAGACTGCGTCGATGCTGGCCACGACGCGGCCGAAGAAGCCACCCGTGATCGGGAACCGCTTGACGAGGTCGGTCACCTGGAGAATCGGCTCGGTCACGGTACCGTCAGTTCCTCCGGTGCGAAGAGCGAGCGAACATCGATGGAATCGATCTCGTTGCGGCGGTGGCATGCGGCGGTGTGAGCGGGGTCGTCGACTGGCAGCAGCGTCGGGGTCTCGCTGCGGCAACGATCGATGACCAGTGGGCAACGCGACGAGAACGGGCAACCGGGCTTCATGTTGATGAGCGACGGCGTCGTGCCCTTGATCTGACGGAGTTGCTTGCCATCGCTGGTCTCGCTGGGGATGGCGCCCAACAAGCCGATGGTGTACGGCATCCTCGGGTGATAGAAGATCTCGTCGACCGGCCCAACCTCGACTGCCGCACCGGCGTACATCACCATGACGCGGTCGGCCATGCCGGCCACAACGCCGAGATCGTGGGTGATCAAGATGATGGCGATATTGGTTCTTTTCTGGATGTCGACCAGAGTCTCGAGAATCTGCGCCTGGACGGTTACGTCGAGCGCCGTCGTCGGCTCGTCGGCGATCAACAACTGCGGGTTGTTGGCCATCGACATCGCTATCATGACGCGTTGACGCATGCCGCCGGAGAATTCGTGGGGGTAGCTCTTCACCCGCCTGAATGCCTGCGGAATGCCCACGAGCTCCAGGAGTTCGGCGGCGCGTGCAATCGCCTTCTTCATCGGGACCTTGGTGTGGGCACGCACCGCCTCGGCGATCTGCCAGCCGACGGTGTACACAGGATTGAGTGACGTCATCGGGTCTTGGAAGATCATCCCGATCTCGTTGCCGCGGAACGCAGTCTGACGCTTGCGCGGCAGGCCAACGAGTTCGTTGCCGTCGTAGATGATGGAACCATCGATGCGCGTGCTTCGCGGCAGCAGACCCATGGTTGCCAGATTGGTGACCGACTTGCCCGACCCCGATTCACCGACGATGCCCAGTACCTCGCCGCGGTCGACGGTGAACGAGACGTCTCGGACTGCATGCACTACACCGTCTTCGGTCGGAAAGCGAACGTTGAGATTGTTGACTTCGAGCAGGGCCATGGTCAGGCCTTGATCCGGTTCTGCTTGGGGTCGAAGGCGTCGCGCAAACCGTCGCCGATGAAGTTCACGCACAGGCAGACGACGATGATGGCTATCGCGGGGAACCAGAACAGCCACGGTCGGGTCTTGAACGCAGTGAGACCATCCTGGATGAGGAAGCCCAGCGACACGTCGGGCGCACGTACGCCGAGGCCGAGGAACGACAAGGCGGTCTCGATGATGATGGTGAGGGCGATCGACAACGTCGCGGCCACGATGATCGGGCCGGCCAGGTTGGGCAGGATGTGCTTGAAGATGATGCGCCTGTCCCTCGCCCCGACCGCCCGTGCCGCTTCGACGAACTCCTTCTCGCGCAGCGACATGAATTCGGCGCGCACGATGCGGGCGAGCGTCGTCCAGGCGATCAACCCGAGGATGATGGGGATCACGTACCACGGCGCGGCCGGGTAGCCGACCGACACGACCGCCACGACGACCAGCAACGGGATGGTGAGAACCAGGTCGGTGAACCGCATGAAGAACGCATCGATCCAGCCGCGGAAGTAGCCGGCAAGAGCGCCGACGGTGACACCGATCGTGGTGACCAGGAACGCGGCGATCACGGCAATCTCCAGCGAACGCTGTGTACCGCGCATCACGCGGCCCAACCCGTCCTTGCCGAGACTGTCGGTACCGAAGGGGTGCTGCCACGACGGTGCCTTGCTGAGCGCCGACCTGTCGCGCTTGGTGAACGGCCACTCCCACACCAGCGGAAAGAGGAAGACGAACAGCGTCAGCAATGTCAGCACGACGAGCGAGATGATGGCCGGACGGTGTCGTAGGAAACGTCGCATGATGGTCTTGCTTTGCGAACGCGCCGCAACCGCAAACTCGCGTTCGTCGACGACGAGCGAGGGGGAGGTGAGCTCACTCAAGACGGATCCTCGGGTCGAGTTGGGCGTAGATGATGTCGGCGATGAGGTTGAAGAGCACCACTGAGAGAGCGGTGACCATCACGAAAGCCTGCAACGAGCGGGGGTCTTTCGCTGTGAGACCGTCGGTGAAGAACCGGCCCATGCCGGCCCAACCGAAGATCGTCTCGGTGATGATGGCGCCGCTGAGAAGGGCGCCGAAGTCGAGCGACACGACCGTGATGAGCGGGATGAGTGCGTTGCGCAAGCCGTGACGTATCGTGACCCGACGCTCCTTGATACCTTTTGCGCGCGCCGTTCGCACGTAGTCGGAACTCATCACATCGAGCATCGAGGCACGCATGTACCTGCTGTACCCGGCGAAACCGATGAGTATCAACGAGGTCGTGGGCAGCACCATGTGCCAGAAGTAGTCTTGTACCGTCTGCCACATTGTGCCCTCAAACCCCGGCGTTTGCTGTCCGACCGTGGCGATCAGCGCCTTCGGGTTGCCCCGCCGGTAGACGTTGCTGCCCCAGCCCAGATTGAAGATGAGGACGAGGCCGGCGGCTATGCCGAGCCCGGCCGCCGCGCCCGTCAAGTACTTGCTGGGCGGTCGCTCACGCTCGTACTTGTAGCGGTTGCGGATGATGAGGTAGCCGCTCACGGCGCCGAACAGCGCCAAAAAGATCAAGATCCCGGTGGACATGCTGGGAGCGCGCAGCCAGGGATTGAGCTTGATCGCGCCGAACTCTTTCAAGAAGCCGGCCAGTACCGCAGCTGGAATGGAGAAGAACAGAAATGCACTGAACGTCATGGAGTAGTCGAACGCCGTGTACTGACGGACCGCGCCGATGATGCCCACGAGCACGCCGAGCACGACAGACATGATGGACGCGGCGAGCAGCAGGCGCAGGGTGACCTGGATGCGTTGCCACATCAGCGGGCGGATCTCGACACCGTTCTGGTTGGTGCCCCAATCGCCTTTGACGAACTTGGTTGACCAATCGATGTAGCGTTCGACCACCGGCTTGTCGATGCCGAACTGGCGGCGGAGGCTGGCGATCTGCGCCTGCGAGGCGTTGGGTCTGGCCTGCGCATCCTCGATTGCTTTGGGTGTGCCGATGTTGGTGACGAGCAGGAAGGCGAGAATGCTCGCGGCGAACAACAGCGGGAGAGCGACGAGTACACGTCGAGTGATGAATCGCAGCATCGGCTACCAACCATAGAGGGTGGCGGACCGGTCGTGTGACCGATCCACCACCCTCTTTAACTATGGGCAACGATCAGGCGTCGAGGGCCCATTCGTTGGCGTTCCAGGTGACACCGTTCGGACCGTTGAACACGACGTTGCTGACGGTGGCGGAGCTGGCGACCATCTCCTGGAACTGGAACAATGGCAGCGTGGCCATGTCGGCCCAGAGGATGGCGTCGATCTGGTTCATCAGGTCGGCGCGTGCGGCCTCGTCGAACTCGACATTGGCCTGATCGAAGAGGGTCTGCACCTCCGGGTTGTTGTAGTTGTTGAAGTTCTGGCCACCGCCCGGGACATAAAGCGATGTGGACGATGACAGCGTCGCGCTGGCCACCCAGGCGAACAGGATGACGTCGTAGTCGCTGGCTGGCAAACGCACGGACAGCATGTCTTCGGAGGCGTCGTCGGTCAGTTCGAAACCGGCTTCCAGGCATTGCTCGGCGGTGAGTTCGTTGGTGCTCTGGCGGCGCGGGTTGGGATCGCGCCGGCCGAGACGCAGCGCCAGGCGTTCGCCGTCTTTTGCGTAGATGCCGTCGGCACCCATCACGTAGCCGCTTTCCTCGAGTAGCGCCTTGGCGGCGTCGACATCGCGGGCCAAGCCGTTGCTGCCGTCGACGTAGTCGGGCGACGCCGGGACGTAAAGCCGGTTGTTGAGCACGGTGGCGTCGGGGTTGATTGGGGCGACCAGGGTGGCGACGATCTCTTCACGATCGATGCACAGCGCGAACGCCTTGCGCACGTTGGGGTCGGCCAGGTGCACATTGGCCTGGTTGAAGTCGTAGTGCTCGAAGGTGATGCCCTGCTCGATAGAGAAGTTGACGCCCTCGATGCCCTCGACCTGGGCGACAAGGTCGGGGTTCGGCTGCGGCGAGATGACCTGCACGTCACCGTTCTCGAGCGCCGCGGGCTGCTGGGTGGCGTCGGGAACCTGGAGGAAGACGATCTCGTCGAGAAGGCCCGGGGTGCCGAAGAAGGTCTCGTTGCGCTTGAGGATCAGGTTCTGGCCGGCGGTGAACGAATCGATCGAGTACCACGCGCCCGAGAGGGCGATGGCCGGGTCGAATCCGATGAAGCCGGTGTTCCAGAACTCGCCAAGAGCTTCGAGGTCGGGTGACAGCGTTGTGCCGTCGACGGTGGTGAGGTCGGCGATGCCTGTATTGCTCTCGACCACGTGGGCCGGCATTAGCGGGTCGAACAGACCCTTCCAGTCGGCGAACACCGTGTCGAAGGTGGTGGTGACGGTCTTGCCGTCAGCAGAGCATTCGACGGAGGCAATGTCCTCGTACCCGGTGGTGCTGGCGGGATTGAACACCGGCAGCGTCTCGGGGATCTCGTTGCCGTCAGCATCAAGCTGGCCGGGAGCGGTGAAGTCGGGGTTTGGTTTGGTGACTTTGCCGTTGAACGCGTACCAGACGAGCATGAAGTCGTCGCAGTCGATCGGCTCACCGTCGGACCACGCGGCCGCCGGCTGGATGACGTATTCGACGATCTGCGGGTCTTCGCTGGTGACTTCGGCCGAGACCATCAGGTCTTCCCACAACTTGAAGCTGAGGTCGGGCTGGGTGATGAATACGCGGGGCTGGACCATGTTGAGCACCAACGTGTTGGCGAACAGGTTTTGATCGGATACCTGGTTGTTGTAGGAGGTGTACTCCTGCTCGGCGGCATAGGTCACTGTGCCCCCGGTGCCTCCGGCTGAAGCGGTCGTTTCGGATTCGACAGTGGTTTCAGCGGCAACGGTTGTTTCCGATGCGCCTTCGGTAGCGCCAGGCGCTGCCGTGCCAACCGACGTTGTATCGTCGTCGCCGCCGCATGATGCTGCGACGAGAGCAAGCCCTACGGCCAATGCAGCGTAGCGCGTGCTGCGTTTCGTGGTCCTCACGTGGATGTTCCTCCTATATGAACGGAGGGAGGTGGGTCTCGGTCGGCAGACCCGGCGAGCAGGATGCTCGTCGGGGAAGGTCGACCACACTCTCGCTCCGTCCTCCCCGATCGGAGCGAGCGGCGTCAACCATACCACGGTCACATACCAACGGCTCGAAACACCATTCCGATTCTGTTGAAAACTCGGGCGAGAAATTCCAACGGCGAAGCGCTGGGTTTGTGCTATGTCCCGAGTTTGCAGATCCGGGCGAACTCGTCGGGATCTAGGCTGGCGCCGCCGACGAGGGCGCCATCGACGTCGGATTGATCGATCAGCTCGGCGATGTTCGACGACTTCACACTGCCCCCGTATTGAATCCGCACGGCCTGCGCGGCCTCGGCGCCTGCGACCTCGGTGATGCATCGGCGTATCGCGGCGCACACCTGCTGGGCATCGTCGGATGTCGCCGTACGACCCGTGCCGATCGCCCAGATCGGTTCGTAGGCGACGACGAGAGAAGCGATGTTGTCGGCCTTCAGGCCACCCAAGGCAGCGCGTATCTGGCCGAGCACCTTGGCCTCGGTCTCCCCCGCCTCGCGCTCTTCCAATGTCTCCCCGACGCACACGATCGGGGTCATCGAATGGCGCTGAATGGCCACCACCTTCTTGGCGACGTCGTGGTCGGTCTCGCCGAACAGTTGGCGACGTTCGCTGTGCCCGACGATGACGTAGTGCACGTTGAGCTTGGCGAGGAACAGCGGCGAGACCTCGCCGGTGAATGCTCCGCTGTCCTCCCAGTGACAGTGCTGCGCGCCGAGGGCGAACTGGAGCTTGTCGGCGTCGATCACCGTCTGAACGCTGCGGATGTCGGTGAACGGCGGATGGATGCTGACGTCAACGTGTTCGAGTTCCTCCTTGCCCACCAGGTAGGCCAGCTTCTGCACGCACTGGATGGCCTCGAAGTGGTTGTGGTTCATCTTCCAGTTACCGGAGATCAACGGCCTACGCATTGGGTGCACCGCGCAACGCTTCCAGCCCGGGAAGATCGCCGAGCTCCAGCAGTTCCAGCGACGCTCCTCCGCCGGTCGATACGTGATCGACTTCGTCGTCGAGGCCGAACTGCGCCAGCGCGGCGGCGCTGTCGCCCCCACCGACCACCGTGAACGCCTTGGTGTCGGCCATCGCCTGGGCAACCGTTCGTGTGCCGGCCTCGAACCGCTGGTCTTCGAACATGCCCATCGGCCCGTTCCAGAACACCGTGCGAGCATCCATGATCACATCGCTGAAGGCTGCCGCCGAGCCCGGCCCGATATCGAGCCCTTTGGCGCCGGCGGGAAGGCGAACGCCGAATGTCGCAAAGTTGCCATCGGCATCGAGTCCGACCAGATCCTCCGGCAGATGGATGGTCTTGCCCCCTGCTGCCGACTCCGCCAGCAGACGCTTACACGTGTCGACCTGATCGGGCTCCCACAACGAATCGCCGATCGGATTGCCTTGCGCGGCGAGAAAGGTGAAGCACATCGCCCCTCCGATGACGAGCGCATCGACGACGTCGAGCATAGCCTCGACCACCCCGAGTTTGTCGCTGATCTTGGCTCCGCCGAGCACGGCGACGAACGGTCGCTTCGGGTCGTTGCGCAGTCCGAGCAACACCTCGACCTCCTTCTGCAGCAGCAGACCCATGGCTGAGGGCAGTGTGCGCGGTGGCCCGACGATCGAAGCGTGAGCGCGATGACAGGCGCCGAAGGCATCGTCGACGTAGATGTCGATGCCGGCGACCAGCGAGGCGACGAATGCCGGATCGTTGCCCTCTTCGCCCGGGTCGAAGCGCAGATTCTCGAGCAGTTCGATTCCCGGGGCCAGCTCGGCAAGCCTTGCCCTGACGGCATCCATCGAGTACTTCGGATTCGGACGACCCTTCGGACGACCGAGATGCGACGCGCACACGACATCTGCGCCGCGGCTCGCCAGCCATTCGATTGTCGGCAGGGCGGCGCGGATGCGGAAGTCGTCGGTGATGACCCCGTTATCCATCGGCACGTTGAAATCCGTGCGGACCAGAACCCGCTTACCACGCACGTCGCCGAGATCGGCCAGCGTGGGGATGTGGCTCA
The DNA here is from genome assembly GCA_031404635.1 of Ilumatobacteraceae bacterium. GTDB lineage: Bacteria > Actinomycetota > Acidimicrobiia > Acidimicrobiales > Ilumatobacteraceae > JAENVT01. The sequence continues at coordinate 911 of JANNHY010000277.1, read as the reverse complement.
TCGCTTCTTCTTGGGAATCTTGCCGCCGATGTATAGCGCCGTGTCGACCATGCGGTTGGAGTAACCCCATTCATTGTCGTACCACGACAGCACCTTGACCATTTTGCCCATGCTCATCGTCAGACCGGCGTCAAAAATACTGCTGTGCGGGTCGGTGACGATGTCGCTCGACACGATCGGGTCCTCGCAATAGCGCAGGATGCCCTTCAGTGGTCCACTCGACGCAGCCTTCTTGTAGGCAGCGTTGATCTCGGTCACCGATGCAGCCTTCGTCAAGTTGGCGGTGAAGTCGACGATCGAGCCGGTGGGCACGGGAACGCGCAGCGACGTGCCGTCGAGCTTGCCCTTCATCGAGGTCAGCACAAGGCTGGTGGCACGTGCTGCACCGGTCGATGTCGGAACAATGTTGATCGCCGCGCCACGGGCGCGACGGAGGTCCTTGTGCGGCCCATCGACCAGCATCTGATCGCCGGTATAGGCGTGCACCGTCTGCATCAGACCCTGCTCGACGCCGAACGCGTCGTCGAGCACCTTCACCAACGGCACGAAACAGTTCGTGGTGCAGCTGGCGTTGGAGATCACCTTCTGGGTCTTGAAATCGAAGTCCTTGTGGTTGACGCCGTACACGAATGTTGCATCCGCTCCCTCGCATGGCGCCGACACGAGCACCAACGGTGCACCACCGGCTAGGTGTTGGGCGGCCGCCGCCCGCTTGTTGAAGAAGCCGGTCGACTCGATGACCACATCGACACCAAGCTCGCCCCACGGCAGGGCCTTCGGGTCACGTTCCGACAACACCTTGAGACACTGCGCGAAGCCGAGGATGTCCTCCTTGGTGACCGAGCGACCATCTTCGTTGCGCAGCAGATTTTCCAGCAGCACCTTGAGCGAGAACGGCAGCCGGGAAATTC
>JANNHY010000276.1:0-4141 GCA_031404635.1 Ilumatobacteraceae bacterium | reverse complement strand
GGCGCCGTGAGCACATGCCCCGCGATTCGGGTTAGACGGTCCTCGGCTGTCCAGGGTTGCAAAAGTAGGCGAGGCAGGCAGAGGAGTTGCGGCGAAGTGGCCCCAACCCCGGCGATTGAAGCCGCAGGCGGCGCGCCCAGTGATCCCCATCGCCACGCCGATGTCGGCCGACTTGAGGGCCGGGGCGTCGTTCACGCCGTCACCGGTCATCGCAACGATGTTCTGGTCGGCCTGGAGGGCGTCGATGATCCGCAGCTTGTGTTCGGGGGCTACACGCGCGTACACCGAGACTGTTCGCACCTCGGCTCTCAGTCCGCCGTCGTCGAGAGTCTCAATGTCAGATCCGGTCAGGACACGGGCATCGGCCCCGACGATTCCGAGATCTCGGGCAATACGCGCGGCTGTGCGCGGATGATCGCCCGTGATCATGATGATCCGCACGCCCGCCGCCGCGGCGTCCGCGATGGCCACCTTGGCTTCGGGCCGCGGCGGGTCGATGATTCCTACCATCCCCAAATAGACGAGCTCGCGCTCGGTTGACTCGTTCTCGAGTGGGGGCTCGACGCCGGGCAGCGGGCGGTACGCGACCGCCAGCGTGCGTAGTGCATCATCAGCGAGCCTGTCCACAGTGACGAGTACTTCGGCTCGGCGGCCCTCGGTGAGTGGGTGGATTTCGCCGGCCACCCGCTCGTGCGTGCACCGGTTCAACAGCACATCGGGAGCGCCCTTGGTGACGACTGCGATGCGCCCCTCCCGCTCGATGTCCGCTGCCAGCGCCGTCATCAGTTTTCGTTCCGAGGTGAACGGGATCTCGCCGACTCGTTCGAAGCGGGCCTTTCGGATCGCAGTGAGCCCGATCTTCGCCTCCGCCACGAGGAAGGCGGCCTCGGTCGGATCACCCTGGATCACCCAACGTTCGCCTTCCTGACGCAGGACAGCATCGTTGGCAACGCTGCCCCCTCCGAGCACGTAGCGAACCTCGTCGAGCAACTGCGGGTCCTCGCAACGGAGACCGTCGATTTGTAGCTCGCCGACCGGCGTGTACCCGGTGCCGGTGACGTCGACCTCACCGGAGGGTGTGACGACCTTCTCGATTGTCATCTCGTTCTTCGTCAACGTGCCGGTCTTGTCCGAGCACACTACCGACGCCGACCCCAACGTTTCCACAGACGACAACTTCTTGACAATCGCCCGTTGACGCGCCATGCGCTGAACCCCCAGCCCGAGGACAACCGACAGAACTGCCGGCAGGCCTTCAGGCACCGCCGCAACAGCCAAGGAGACGCCGACCAGGAGCACATCGACGAGGTCACCAGCCTCGTCGATTTCGGCGGTGAGCAGGATCGCAGCCACGACGAAGACCGCGATCACGATGACCGCGAGTCCGAGCATGCGCCCGATGCGGTCCACCTCGCGCTGCAACGGAGTGCGTTCCTCCACGGTGCGACCGAGCAAACGGGCGACGTTGCCCATCTCGGTGCCCATCCCGGTGGCCGTCACGATCGCCCGCCCACGGCCTCGGGTGACGGCCGTGCCGTTGAACACCATGTTCAGCCGGTCCCCCAGGCCCGCCGGCCCGGCCAGGGTCCTCACTTCTTTCAGAACTGCTTCGCTCTCGCCTGTCAGCGACGCTTCGGCAACCGTCAGCGAGGCCGCCTCCGCCACACGGGCATCCGCGCACACGGCGTCACCCTCGCCCAGCAACAACACGTCGCCCGGCACGACGTCGGCCGACGCGACGCGCTCCTCGCGACCATTCCGAACAACTCCGGCCGTCGATGCGGTCATGCGCTGCAATGCGGCGACGGCCTGCTCGGCGCGCGCCTCCTGGACGTAGCCGAGGACTGCGTTGAGGACGACGATCACCACGATCACGATCACTTCGAACGGCACTCCGTTGCGGCCCTCGAGGATCCACGCCGCGAACGACACGACAACGGCGACGAGCAGCAGATATATGAGCGGGTCGGCGAACTGGGAGAAGAACTTCCGCCACGCCGTCACCGCCACCGCAGCTTCGAGCTGATTCGGGCCATATCGCTCCAGACGGACAGCCGCCTCCGCCGACGTGAGCCCCGTTCGGACATCCGTACTCAACTCGGCCGCGACCTGCGCCGCGTCCCGGCGCCACGCTTCCGGGATCGCGGCCACCAACACGAGCGCTTCATCAGCCATAATCGACCCCTTTCGCATCATCGAGGTCGACTCCTCGTCAGTCTCGAGCCAGAGGGATTTTAGCGGTGCCGGCAGCACCCGGCCGCCTCACCGACCAATGGCCTCGACCCGTGCTGCACAACCAACCAGTTCAGCGACATTCGGCTCGCGGCTCCATACCTCGACGCCAGCGAGGACGTCCCGGTAGCGCTCAGCCTGGCCGGGATCCACGACAACTCGGATCGGGCGATCGCCACCGGTCAGCGCCCGGTAGCACCCACGATCGCTCGATGCTCAATGCGCTCCAGGTCCAGCTTGAACACGATGCCGGGGGCCGACTCGAACTTCGGGGAACCCCGCCCCGTCAAGCAGGGGGCACGTGCCTACCTGCGGCCCGCGACATACATCCACTGGATGTCCCCACCGCTCCAGGAACGACACGTCAAACTGCTCGTCCACACCAGGAGGAATGTCAAAGCAAAATCAAACCATCACGCCGACTATCCATCACAGAAGCCTGTTCAGGCTGGGCCGGCCGGAGCCGACTGAACCGACGGCGTTCGCACCGCCGGCAATGGCCAGAGGTGAAGGCTTTCCAATCCCACACTGCCCTTCGTTGTCTTTACCGACGGTGCTACGGTGCTCACGGGATCACTCCGCTCGCTCGGCCCGCGGCCACCAGCGTGTCCGCCCTGACTATCCATCCGGGTTATGCGCGCAACAACCACGATGATGAGCGCAGACGACGCGATCCGACGCATGGTGACCTCCTTCGTGTGATTCGAGGTGATGCACCAATTGTTGCGTCTTCTGAACGGCATGCGATCCGGGGCGGCCACGGTTTGCGCTTGCGGCCAGCCCGCACTCGACTCACTGTGCGCAGAAACAGCTGGCGAACTACGATGTGGCCATCAAAGGCTTCGGGGCTGCGCCGCCAGAGATTGAGCCCCGATGAGTCAGCGCTGGCCCGGCGTCGCATCGCTCTAGTTTGAGTACCGTGACTGGTGTGAGTCTCGTGCCGCCGTCATCATCTCGGTGGTGGCGGCAGTCCTAGCGATCGGGGCGGTGGCGATCGAGTTCACCGTGTCGCACGGCCGGGCAGACCTCTTCTGGTTTCTCCCTGCCACCCTGTTGCTCGTGTCCTGCTACGCGCTTCGACGTTACGCACGTTCCAGCTGACCGAACGCGAATCGTCGGCGAGTTCGGTGTTGCTGGCCGGCGCCATCGCCGCCGCGGGTCTGTCCGTCGTCATGGCACCGACCTCAGCGAATGACCACGACCGCGCATCGAGTGTGCGAGGCCGACGCGTGGGCAACCGAACCGAACAGCGGACGCGTAGGCGGTAGAGCCGTTGTTCAGTATCGGCAAGCCACAGCTTGTTGATGTCAAGCCGGAGTGTGAGGCCGAGTTCTGAGCGGTCTCATGTCTAGTACCTGAGCACCGCGGCGAGTCGGTCATGATCGGCCAGTCTTCCGTCGGGGATGATCGCGACGCGTCCTTTGTTGTTGAGGACGATCTCGATCAGTTCGTCGACCGCGTCGTCGATCACGTCGGGGGCTGCGATGTCGACCGCCGCGACGAGATGTCCGTCGCGCAAACGCGCCGGGTAGAAGTAGGTTTCCTCGACGACGAGGAGGTCGACGCGTGCGTCGTGCGCGAGCTCCCAAACCCCGTTGACGCCGCCGGCATATCGGTTCGCCCCGCGGGCTGTGTCGAGGCGGTCAAATGCTCGTTCGTTGTCGGTGCTGAGCCAGTCACATACGAGGGGCCAGGCCTGGTTGTAGAGATCGACCCAGCTCGTTCGGTCGTGGTTGCCGCGGATGATCCCGATCGCGTCGAGGTTGCTCGCCTTGGAGAGGTCGCGGGCGGTGCGGTCGACGCCGGCCACGACAGTCGGGAGCGGTTGTCGGGCGTGCTCGGCGGCTACTGCGGTCGTCACAGTGCGGGACCATGCGACCGGGCTTTGGTCGTCGTCACGGTGCAGCGG